>NZ_CAJMZC010000015.1:0-141325 GCF_905220215.1 Paraburkholderia sp. J12 | reverse complement strand
CGGCAACGCCAGGGCGGCGCTGCGGGCGGGCGGCCGCTAGTCGCCCTGGTATGCGGCGTGCTGTTTTCGTCTCTTCCTGCCAGCCGTTCGGCTGCACGCCGGGGCGTGAGTCTGCCATCCACCACATCCTGTATGACCTTGAATCTGTCCAGCTCTCGCATCGTCAGTGTCACCAATCCAGCTGGCCGCATGGTCGGCTCCCGCGCTTACGCAACAAGCCGTCCAGCATGCCAGCAGTCAAAAATACGACATCTGTACTTTGCCCAGCTACGACACTACTACTTTGCTCCCACAGCAATTGGGTTGATAAATTATGTTATGTTAAATTAAATAATTCAGCTACCTCACTAAACCCCTGCATACCCCGAAGAGAACACGACGGCACGCTTCCTGAATGCAGCACACGTTCCGCCGGTTCCCTTTGCAAGTTCGCCAGTCACGTTCTCCCTGCGTGCCTCACCAACTGATCCGCACGCCCGCATTGCCTTCCACCGTCTCGCGATGCTCGCCGCCCAGGTTGAACCAGTAACCCGCCGACGCAAACACGCTCACCTTTTGCGTGACACGCGCCGAAATACCCAGTCCCGCATGGCCTTGTGTCGAGCTCACGTTCGAATAACTGGTGGTGGTGCTGGCAAAGGTTACGCTGTCCGTGCCGCCGAAATAGCGCAGCACGTCGAGCCGCAGGTATGGCTTCCATTGCGTGCCATACGCCTGGAATTCGCTTTGCGCGCGCAGACCCAGCCGGCCGATTAATTCGTTAGCAGTATGAAACGAAACCGTGGACGCCGAATCGGTCACATCGTTCACATGCGTGTACTGATAGATCAGTTGCGCCTGCGGCTCGATCGTCAGGCTGTACCAGTTCAACGGAATCGGCAGGCCGCTTTCGAGCGAGGCAGTGAACGCGTTCGCGCGCGTGGAGGCCGTGTCGCCCAGGTTCGAGCCCGGGCTGATCGACATCGTGCTGCCCATCAGCACCGTGTCGGTGTACCAGCCACCGGGGCCGATATGTGTCCAGTAGCCGCCGACGCTATACGCATTCATCTGCAGGCTGCCCGCGCCGTAGCCCGGCTGCGCGAGCGCGAAGCCATCGACGTCGCCGCTCGCGCGCGCATAGCCGAGGAAGAAGCCGTAGTGGTTGCGATGGCCCGAAGCAGTCGTGTCCGAGTAGATATCCTGGCCCACCTGCAGACCGAAGATCGTGCCGCTGAACGATTGATTCGCGGTGCCCGAGTGACCGTCCGCGTAGTGGTCGCCCCACACGCGCCCCCAACCCGCCGGCAGCGCGCCGTTCTCGCTCAGCAGATCCTGATTGCCCATGCGGTCGTGGAAGGTGCCGATCTGCTGCACGGAAAGCTCGCGGGCCAGCGACGGCACCTCGGTGTAGATCGGCAGGCCCGGCCGGTAGATCGGCGTCGGCTCGTCGTGGCTGTTATCGCTCTCAGGCGGAGTCGGCGGCACGACGGCAGGATCGACGGAGGGATCGGGCGGCGGCGTGGTCACGCCGGGGCCTCCCGGCTGCTCGGGCAGGCTCGAGCGCAGATACCAGTTGTTCTGCGTGCCCGCCGTCACCCCGCCGTGATAGAGCACGTAGGTATACGCCCCCGCGCTGACCGGCGAGCCGACGAAGGCGCCGTTCGCCGTGCTCGCACCATTGGTCGCAGCGACCACTTCGATGCCGTTGAGCAGGGTCAGCGCACCGTTGCCGCCCACGTTCGTGACCTTGAGCGCCGTCGCGCCGGTTGCGGTGCCGCCGCTCACGATCAGCTTGTCCGTGGGCGAATTGTCCGCGCCAAGCTGGGTATTGAGCGCAAGCGTGCCCTGCCGGCCGATATAGTTGCCCACCACCGTCAGCGTGTTGCCCACGCCGCGGCCACCCAGTTGCGCGAGGCCCGCGTTCGTCAACGAGCCGTTGATCGTGAAGTTGCCCTGGGTGCCCGCGAACGGGCTTTGCGGCGTCGCCGCGGCAACCGTGGCCTTGGCCGACTGCTGCGCCGCGGCAGCCGCGACATTCGCAGCGGCGGCTCCGGCGAACAGCGGTACCGCGTCGGCGACCGCAAGCGTGCCCAAGTTCGTCACCGGGCCTGTCACGCTGCCATACCCGCCCAGCGTCGCGCCCTTGGCCACCGTGACCGCGCCGCCGCCCGCGAGCGCCGCCGACGCATTCGACGGATCGCCGACCGCAAGCGTGCCTGCGGCCACCGTCGTGCCGCCGCTGTAGCTGCTCACACCGTCGAGAATCAGCGTGCCCGCACCCGTCTTGGTCAGTGCTCCGGTGCCGCTGATGCCCTGCGCGATGGTGGTGTTGACGCCGTTCGTATCGAGCGTGCCGCCGCCCGCATCGAGCACGATCGCCCGCGTCGCCGCGAGATCGAAGGCGGCGCCCCATTGCAGCGTGCCGCCATCGAATGTGAGCGAGCCGGACGTGTCGCCGAAGGCGCCGTCCGCGCTCGCCACGAGCGTGCCCGCATAGAGCGTCCAGGGCGTGAGCGCGGTCGTGGTGTTCGTGAGCGTCCACGTGCTCGCGCCGGTCTTGTAATACGCGGCAAAGCCCTGGTACTGCGCCGATCCGCCAATGAGCGAAGTGTCGAAGCTGCTATCGGCGCTGCCGCCCAGAATCAGCGTGTTGGTGCCCGTATTGGCGTCGACAGTGCCAACGATGGTCGAGCCTGCCTGCAGTTCGAGCGAGTTCGCACCGCCGGAGAAGACGATGGCGTCGGCCTGGGTGCGGCCGTCGCCGGACAAGCCCCCTTTGATCGTGCCGCTGTTCACGACCGTCATGTTCGCCCCGCCGATGCCGATGCCGCCCTGGCCCGTAGCCCCCGTGCCTCCCGCGTCGCCGGCCGTGCCGCCCTCGCCGCCGCTCCCGCCGGTGATGGTGCCGGTGTTGTTGACGTTGCCGCCCGAGCTGCTGACGAGCACGCCGTCGCCGCCCGTGCCGCCCGCGGCGTTGCCGCCGCCGCCGCCGCGGTTGCCCTGGCCGCCCGTGACGTCGCCCGCGTTGACGATGCTGCCGCCCGAACTCAGCAACACGCCATTGCCGCCCGTGCCGCCTGCACCGCCGTTCGAAGTCGAGTTACCCGCGCCGCCGCCCGTGCCCCCCTGGCCGCCGATGATGGTGGCGTTGGCGGCATTGTTGACGACGCCCGCGCCGGTCACGTCGACACCGTTGCCGCCCGCTGCACCGGCGCCGCCTGCGCCGTTGTCGCCGTTCGCTCCCGCGCCGCCGGTGCCGCCCGCGATCGCGCCGCTGTTGTCGACCTGGCCGCCGCCCGAGATGAACGCGCCGTTGCCACCGGAGCCGCCGCTGCCGCCGCCCCCCGCGCCGTTGTTGCCGCCGTTGCCGCCCGTGAGTGTGCCGCCCGCCTCGTTGGTGACGGTGCCGCCGCCGTCGATCTCGACGCCGTTGCCGCCAATGCCCGCGCTGCCGCCCGTGCCGCCACCGGTCGTATCGCCCGATCCGCCGCCGCGGTTGCCATTGCCGCCGATGATCGCGCCGAGGTTATGGACCGTGCCGCCCTGGCTCACCAGCACGCCGTTCCCCCCCGCGCCGCCAGCCGCGCCGAGGGCCGCCGTGATGTTGGTGCCCGTGCTGGTGCTGCTGCCGCCCCCGCCCGTGCCGCCGTTGCCGCCGGAGATCGTGGCGCCCGCCGCATTGTTGAGCGTGCCGCTGCCGTTGACCGCGACCCCGTTGCCGCCCGCGCCTCCCGCCCCGCCATTGCCGCCGACGGCCGTGGCGACGCCTTCGGCCGCGCCGCCGTTCTGGCCGTCGCCGCCCGTGCCGCCTGCGATCGTGCCAGCGTTGTCGACGACGCTGCCGCTGGTGAGGAACACGCCCTCGCCGCCTTGGCCAGCTGCGCCGCCGTTGCCGCCGACGGGGATCAGCGAGGCCGAGGTCGTGGTCGCGAACGCAGCGAGACCGCCCGTGCCGCCTGTGCCGCCGGTGATGCTCGAATTGGCCGCATTGCTGATCGTGCCGCCGCTGGTCGCGGTGACGCCATCTCCGCCGTCGCCGCCCGCACCACCCGCGCCGGCCACGATGCGCGTGCCGTTGCCGGTGCCGCCCGACACGCTGCCGCTGCCGCCGCCGTTGCCGCCGCTCCCCCCCACGACGGTCCCCTGGTTGCTGAAGGTGTTCGATCCGGTGAGCAACGCACCCACCCCGCCGGTGCCTCCGCCGCCGCCGGAACCCCCGCCGCCGGTGCTGCCCGCCCCACCACCACCGCCGCCGTCGCCGCCTTTGCCGCCCGCGAGGCTCGCTGCATTCGTACCACCCGACGAAAGGACGGTACCCGCGCCTCCGCCGCCGCCACCGCCGCCACCCGCGCCATCGGCGGTGCCCGTAGCCGTGCCGTTGCCCCCGGCGCCGCCATTGCCCCCCGTGCCGCCGCCCGCTGAGCCGGCCGCGCCATTCGAACCGGGCGCGCCGCCGCCGCCCGTGCCACCGCCACCGCCGGAACCGCCGTCGCCGCCGTTGCCCGTTACCAGGCTCTCGCCGCCACCGCCACCCCCGCCGCCGCCCAGGCCATCGGCGGCATTTTCGCCGGTACCATTGAGTCCGATAGTCGCGCTGGTCGTCGCCACCGAAGTCGTGCCCCCCGAAGCGCCGCTGCATGTCCCATTGCTCGAGTTGGTGCAGCCACCCGCTCCGCCGTCGGCCCAGGCGCTCGTACAGGCCAGCAGCGCCGCCGCCGCAATCGCAGTCCCACGGCGGGCGTAAGGCACACCTTGCGCGAGCGCATGCGTCGAACCTGTAGTGCAAATGATCCCGACAAGACGGCTAACTGGATTCATCGGAGGCTCCCAAAGCGCGGCAGTGCCGAACGCCCACGCAGGTTAATCGTCGTGCGGAATAGCGAAACGCAGTGCGGCAAATTCCTGCAGCGACGAAAGAAAGGGTCGCAAAGTAATAAACCGTAATAAAGAGCTTACAGCGTTCGCCAATCGTGCAGCGTCTGCATGGCCGACCGCCGGATTGACAAATCCCGGACATTGAGGCTGCCCGCGAATTGCGTATCCGCAAGCTGAGCGTTCGTTATGCCGCCTGCTGTCGCTGTGCGGCGTGTCAATTTTTCTGGTCTTGTCACCGCGCGAGCAGTTCCATTGCCGCGATCAGATCCCTCACATACCGGGTACCCGGGCAACCCGGAGCCTCATGCCGGCTCGCGCGCCGATAAGCAGAACACGCCCCGCTCCTGCCGCCGTTCGACCGCGGCACCCCGTCCAGACAAACATCGGGGCTATGATGAACGGGCCGACCTCGCGCCCCAGGAGGCTTCCTTAACGAGCAAAGGAGATATCCCGCATGTCCAGCCAAAAGAAGAACACCGGGCGAGCCGAAGAGCAAAAACCCAAAAATCCAAAGCGTGCCGCACGCTCGAAGCCGCTGCCGAAGCCAGCCGGACGAGCCCCAATCCTCACCGATCAACGCCGCCTGAAAATGGCACGCTCGCCGCATGCCTACGTGCGAGGCAACACTGCACAGTTCTACGAATGGATCGTCGAGGCAAACGGCAGCTCGCTGCCGCACGGTCCCGCGATCTGGATCTGCGGCGACTGCCATACCGGCAATCTCGGGCCCATTGCGAATCAGGACGGCGAAGTCGAAGTCCATATCCGCGATCTCGACCAGACCGTCATTGGCAATCCGGCGCACGACATCATCCGTCTCGGCCTTTCTCTCGCGACCGCCGCGCGCGGTTCGTCGCTGTCCGGCCTCACGATCGTGCACATGCTCGAAGCGCTCGCGGCCGGCTACGAATCCGCGTTCGAGGCGAAGCACGGGAAGGCGCGGCTGCCCGAGCGTCCCGAGGCCGTACATCTCGCGATGAAAATGGCCGTGCGCCGCTCCTGGCAGCATCTCGCCGAAGAGCGCATCGAGGATCTCGAGCCGACGATTCCGCTGGGCAAGCGTTTCTGGCCGCTCAGCCGCTCCGAATGCAAGGCGATCGATGCGCTCTTTCGCGACGAGGCCATTTCGAGTCTGCCCACTGGCCTGCGTGGCCGCAACGATGGCGGAAAGGTCAAGGTGCTCGACGCCGCTTACTGGGTCAAGGGCTGCAGTTCGCTCGGCCGTCTACGCTATGCAGTGCTGCTCGATGTGGATGGCGGCGTGATCGAAGGCGACGACCTCTGCCTCATGGATATCAAGGAAGGCGTGAAGGCCGCCGCGCCACGTTACGAGGACGCATCGATGCCTCGCGACAACGCCGAGCGCGTAGTGGAAGGCGCCCGCCACCTCTCGCCCTTTCTCGGCGAGCGCATGCGCGCGGCGCGCATGCTCGACCGCGCCGTCGTGATTCGCGAGTTGCTCCCGCAGGATCTCAAGCTGGAAATCGACACGCTCGACAAGGACGAGGCACGCAAGGTCGCGTTCTATCTCGCCGCGGTGGTCGGCCAGGCTCACGCGCGCCAGATGGATGCCCCGACCCGACGCGGCTGGCTCGCCGAGCTCCGGCGCAACCGCTCGAAGACAATCGATGCGCCATTGTGGCTCTGGACGAGTATCGTCCAGCTGGTGAGCAGCCACGAAGCCGGATATCTCGAACATTGCCGGCGCTATGCAACGGGCGCGTCATGATCCTGGCCGGGCAGTCGACGAACGGCGGCCCTCCGGCGCATCCCCCTTCCCTCTGCTGCGCGCTGCGAACGCGAGCACCGTTTCGCGAAAGCGCTCCACAGCCGGATTCTGGGCATCGGGTTTCGTCACGAGGTGCAGCGGCGCGCGGAATGCCGCGTCGCCGGCCACCCGGCAATAACGCACGCTTTCCTGCCGGTAGCGCCGCATCGAGGCCGGCACGAGCGTCACGCCGCCGCCCGCCGCCACGAGGTTGATGGCGGTGACCATGCGCGGCACCTCGTCCACCACGCGCAACTCCACGCCCAGCGCTTCGCAGGCGCGAATGAAGTCCGCATACATGCCCGGCGCCCCGGGCCGCCGCACGAACACGAACGGTTCGCCCGCGAGGCATTCGAGTCCTACCGCGCGGGCACCGGCGAGACGGTGTCCGGCCGGCAGCACGAGCAGCATCGGTTCGTCGGCGATCTGTTCAAAGCGCAGTTCGGGCGGCATCTCGACGGGTTTGCGCAGCATGGCGACATCCGCCTGATCGCGCAGCATCATTTCGATGATTTCCGCCGCGTTAATTTCGCTGAGCTCGATGGCGATATCGGGGTTGTCCTCGCGAAACGCGCGGATCGCCGTAGGCGCAAGCGGATGAAACGCCGCCGAACTCGTGAGCGCCACATGCACTTTGCCCACCTGCCCGTGCGCCACGCGGCGCGCCTGGGTGACGCCCTGCTCCAGCGTGCGCATCACCGAACGCGCACACGTCGCGAAAGCCTCGCCTGCCGCGGTCAATTCGACACCGCGTGGCTGGCGCCTGAACAGCGCAAAGCCCAGTTCGTGTTCGAGTTCCTGGATCTGCTGCGACAGAGGTGGCTGCTGCATATGAAGACGCGCCGCCGCGCGTGTGAACTGCCGCTCTTCGCACACGGCGAGGAAATACCGCAGGTGACGCAACTCCATCGCGCGCTCCGCTATATTCAATGGATATGGGAACCGTGTCCGATATGTATTTTACATTTGGCGGCGCACTTTGTACGCTCTGAAAAAACACCAGCAACGGTTCATGGAGACATATGGATTCGATCCTTGAAAGCGGCGCGGGACTGCGCAATGCGCAACCCCTGCCCGCCTCGCAGGTTCGCCGCGCGGTTCTCGCGTCGGTGATCGGAAACGGGCTCGAGTGGTTCGATTTCCTGATCTACGGCTACTTCGCCAATACCATCGCCAAGGTTTTCTTCCCGGTCGCAAGCGGTGCGCTCTCGATCACGCTGACGCTCGCCACGTTCGCCATCGGCTTCGTCGTGCGCCCGCTCGGCGGCATCGTGATTGGCGCGTGCGCCGACCGCTACGGGCGGCGCAAGACACTCGCCGCGCTGATCCTGCTGATGGCGGCGAGTACGTTGCTCATGGGCCTCACGCCGGGTTACGCGTCGATCGGCATTGCAGCGCCGCTCCTCGTGCTGCTCGCCCGCGTGCTGCAGGGGCTCTCGGTGGGTGGAGAATTCGCCACGGCCGCTTCGATGCTCACCGAGTACGCGCCGCCGGGCCGCAAGATGTTCTACGGCAGCTTCCAGATGACCTCGCAGGCCGTCGCGCTGCTGCTCTCCTCGGTCTGCAGCTACCTGCTCTCCACGCGCCTCGCGCCCGCGTCGCTGGCTGCGTGGGGCTGGCGCGTGCCCTTCCTGCTCGGCGCACTGGTCGGACCCTTGGGTTTCTATATCCGCCACAAGGTCGCCGAATCGCCGGAATTCGTGCAGTTGCGCAAGCGGCTCGGCCATGCGCCGCGCCAGTCGCTGCGCACGTTCCTGCGCGAGCGCGGCGACGCCGCGCTCTGCGCCATCGGCGTAATCGCCATTGGCGCTGCGACCAACTATCTCTGGCACTCGTATATGCCGCTCTATGTGGAGCGGCAGTTGCATCTGCCGCTCAGGAACGCGCTGCTCGGCACGGCGGCGTCGGGGCTGATCGGCATCGTCGGCTATCCGCTCGCGGGCCGGCTCGCAGACCGCTTCGGCGCCTACCGGCTATTCGTTCCCGTCGCACTCGTCTGGATCATTGCCGCATGGCCGCTCTTCGCATGGGTGCTCGCCGCCCCCACGCCTGAACGCGTCTTCGTCGCGCAAATGGTGGCTACCGTCGTGCTGAGCCTGATGTCGGGCGCGCACCCCGGCATGCTCACGCAACTCTTTCCGACTTCCACGCGCTCCACCGGCGTCGCGCTTTCGTACAACATCGCCGTCACGCTGTTCGGCGGCATGGCCCCGCTGACCGTTTCCACGCTGATCGATCTCACCGGCTCGCGCATCGTGCCCGCCTGGTATCTGATCGTGGCCGGCGTGATCTCGCTGCTGCTGGTGGGTTTTTCGGCCTCGGGGCGGCGCCTGCTGCGCGATCCCGGTGCGCTGCCCATTGAATCGGAGTCCATATGAATGCGCCGCACGCAGGGCAAGCGGCGCAGGCGAGACGTCCACGCAACGAAGCGCCGGTGGCCGTGATCGGTGAAGCCCGGCTAGGCGTCGAGACCGTGCACGGCAGCGGCATCCTCCCACTCTTCAAGGGAGGATGCGCCGATGCCTCAACGACCACGCGGGCCGTGATCATGCTGCACGGACGCCTGCGCGACGCGGACGCCTATCTGCGCACGACACTGCATGCGCGTGCCGTTTCGTCCGCGCATGATGACGGCACGCTGATCGTGGCGCCGCAATTCCTCGCCAGCGCCGACGTGGCGCATCATCGTGCCGATGCCGGCTGCCTGCACTGGGAGTGGACAGCGTGGATGGCGGGGCTCGATGCGCGCGGGCCCGCACCGCTAGGTTCGTTCGATGCGCTCGATACGCTCGTCGGCCATCTTGCCGACCGCTCGCGCTACCCGGCGCTGGAGGAAATCGTGATTGCGGGCCATTCGGGCGGCGCACAGGTGGCACAACGCTATGCCATCCTGAGCGATGCCCCCGAACATTGCGCAGCGCGCGGCATTGCGATTCGCTTCGTGATTGCCAACCCTTCGTCGTATGCCTGGTTCGACGGCCTTCGTCCTCGCGCGGACGGCAGCCTGCAACTCGCGGATCGCACAGTGTGCCCCGGCGTCGATGACTGGAAGTACGGCATGCGCGATCTGCCGCGCTACGGCGCTCTCCGTGAGCCCGCTGCGCTGGAGCGCCGCTACGTCGGGCGCGACGTCGTGTATCTGGCAGGCGAGCTCGATTGCGATCCGGCGCACCCGGCACTGGACCGCTCGTGCGCCGCCAACGCGCAGGGGCCGCATCGACTCGCGCGCGCCCGTGCCTACTACGCATACCTGCGCGGACGACATGCCGCGCTGCGCCATGCCTGGCACGAGGTGCCGGGCGCAGGCCATAGCGCCGAAGCCATGTTTACCTCGATACAGGGCATACGCGCGCTGTTTGGCGACAATGCCTCGATCGCTTCGGAAAAACCGCTCGCGCCCGCGGTGAGCGGCGCGAGCGAATAAGCGCCGGGAACGATCTGGACTGCCTCTTTTACTTGTTATTGTCCCCGGACTTGCCGTGAGCCGCGTCGAGCGGCTTATGCTGCTCGTCGCCGAGGCCAGGAAAGAACGCGTTCCACACGGCGCGCACGCCCACTGCCGCAGTCGCCGCCGCGTCGATCGTTTCGGCGTCGGCGGATTTCGCCGGATCCGAACTCAGGCCGCGCCAGTGGGAAAAGACAAGCGGCGGTTTTTCGGTCCACTCACCGGCGGCAAAATTCGCAAATGCCGTGTCCCCGCTCACCAGCCGAACCTCGTACCATCCCTCCCGGACAGGCGCATGCCGCTCCACCGGAAACCACCTCGTCGTTTGAAGTCCCATGACGCCCTCCCAGCTCCGGTATCTCGCTGGGAATCACCGAGCATTCGTCATGCCCGCTCCAGTGCCGCCATCGCCCGCACGATCACCAGCAGCACGGCCAGGCTCACGCCGCTGGTCGCGCGCAATTCGGCAAGCAAGCGCCCGTAACGTTCGAGCACGGCTTCGTGCTGCGCGCACCACGCATCCACGAGCGCCTGCGCGTCGGCGGTATCGCTCGCTTCGGCGAGTGCGTTCGTCGTCAATGCGCGCTTGAGGCGCGCGACTTCCGCGAGCGCCGCCGCACGCGCCATCGTGTCCCAGTGCGTGGGCGTCGGCAGCGCCGCTGCCCGCTCGCCGATCCAGCCAAAGTTCAGCCGCGTGTCCAGCGCGAAATACGCCGCCGCCACGTCCTCCAGCGGCCGGTCGCACGCCGCGGCCACATCGGCAATGTCGAGCAAGGCGATAGAAATGTCGCCGCTTGCCACGCGCACCGCCAACGCACTTTCGACGCCCGCATTCACGAGGGCCGCCTGACGTGCAGACAGCGCTTCGAGATCGGCCGTGGGCAACAGCGCCGGCAATTGTGGCGCGAGCCGTTGCGCCGCATCGCGGCAACGCGCGAGCAGCGTACCGCCGCCGTCCGCGGCGCCCGCCTGCAAGTGCCTGAGGAACCATAGCGCGGCCCGTTCGAGCAGCCGCGCCACATCGACGAACATGCGTGCCTGCACGTCGTCGGGCACGCGATTGTCGAGCGCGTCGATATCGCGCCAGACGGCGTCCAGATCGAACACGTCGCGCGCCATGATGCACGCGCGCACGATTTCGTCGGGTTGCGCGTCAGCCTCTTCCATCAACAGGTGCACGAACGCACAGCCGACCCGGTTCACGAGCGCGTTCGTCAGGTGCGTCGCCAGAATCTCGCGGCGCAGCGGATGGCGTTGCATCGGTTCGAGAAAACGCTCCTGCAAGGGCTTCGGAAAGTAGTCGATCAACATGCCGGTGACGAGCGGGTCCTCCGGCACGTCCGATTCGAGCAGCGCGTCGTAGAGCCACATCTTGCTGTAGGCAAGCAGCACGGCCCGCTCCGGCGACGTCAGGCCGACCTTCCTCGACACGCGTTCGGCGATTTCCTCGTCGGTGGGCAGGAATTCGATGGCGCGGTTCAGGCGCCCGGCGCGTTCGAGCGAGCGCATGAGGCGCGTTTCCGCCTCGAGCAGTTCGGCACTGTAGCGGCCCGCAATCGAGAGCGCCTGCGTCTGGTAGTAGTTGTCGCGCAGCACCAGCAACCCGACTTCGTCGGTCATTTCCGCGAGCAGCGTGTTGCGCTGTTTCGTCGTCATCTCGCCGTCGGCCACCACGATGCCGAGCAGAATCTTGATGTTGACTTCGTGGTCCGAACAATCCACGCCGGCGGAATTGTCGATGGCGTCCGTGTTGATACGGCCACCCTGCTGCGCGAACTCGATGCGGCCGAACTGCGTGACGCCCAGGTTGCCGCCCTCGCCCACCACCTTGCAGCGCAACTCCGCACCGTTCACGCGTACGGCATCGTTCGCCTTGTCGCCGACTTGGGCATGAGTCTCGTGCGATGCCTTCACATAGGTGCCGATGCCTCCGTTGTAAAGCAGATCCACCGGGGCCAGCAAAATCGCACGGACCAGCTCGGCCGGCGTGAGCGCGGCCGACTCGATGCCGAGCACCCGCTGCACAGCAGCCGACAGCGGAATCGTCTTCACGGTGCGCGGGAAGACGCCGCCTCCCGCCGAAATCGCTGCAGGATCGTAGTCGGCCCAGCTCGAGCGCTCGAGCGCGAAGAGCCGGCTGCGTTCCGCAAAGCTTGCGGCCGGATCGGGATCGGGGTCGAGGAAAATGTGCCGATGATCGAAGGCGGCGACGAGCTTGATATGCGGCGAGAGCAGCATGCCGTTGCCGAACACGTCGCCGGACATGTCGCCGATGCCCACCACGGTAAAGTCGGTCGCCTGCGTATCGACACCCATCTCGCGGAAATGCCGCTTGACCGACTCCCACGCGCCGCGCGCTGTGATGGCCATTTTCTTGTGGTCGTAGCCTACCGAGCCGCCGGATGCGAAGGCGTCGTCGAGCCAGAAACCGTACTCCTGCGAGATCGCGTTCGCGTAGTCGGAGAAGGTGGCGGTGCCCTTGTCGGCAGCCACGACCAGGTAGGGGTCGTCGGGATCGTGGCGCACCACGTCCGGCGGCGGCACGACGGTATTGCTCACGAGGTTGTCGGTGAGATCGAGCAGGCCGCGCAGAAAGGTCTGGTAGCACGCTACGCCTTCGCGCATCCATGCTTCGCGATCGGTGGGCGGCGGCGGATTCTTCACCACGAAACCGCCCTTCGATCCCACCGGCACGATCACCACGTTCTTCACCATCTGCGCCTTCATGAGCCCGAGCACTTCGGTGCGGAAATCCTCGCGCCGGTCCGACCAGCGCAAGCCGCCGCGTGCCACGCGCCCGCCGCGCAGATGCACGCCCTCCACGCGCGGCGAATAGACCCAGATCTCGAACATCGGCTTCGGTTCGGGCAGCCCCGGCACTTTCGCCGGGTTGAACTTGAACGAGAGCGATGGCAGCAGCGCACCGTCAGCGGCGCGCCGGAAGTAGTTGGTGCGCTGAGTGGCCGTGATGACGCCGAGGAACTGCCTGAGAATGCGGTCTTCGTCGAGATTGGGCACCTGGTCGAGCGCGGCTTCCACCGCCTTGAGCGAGCGCGCTTCGCGTTCTTCCCTGCCTTCGCCGATATTGCCCGTCGCGGGATCGAAGCGGATCAGGAAGAGTTCGACCAGTTGGCGCGCGATGTCCGGATTGCCGGTGACGGCGCGCTCGATATAGGCGTCGCTGAAAGTCGATCCGACCTGGCGCAGATACTTCGCGTACGCACGCAGGATCGTCACTTCGCGCGCGCTCAGGTAGGCGCGCAGCACGAGGCGGTTGAAATTGTCGTTTTCGATGCGTGCACTCCACACGCCCTCGAACGCGTCTTCGAAGAGGTCTTTCACGCGTTCGATATCGAATTCCGCGTCGTCGGCGAGTTCGAGGCCGAAGTCGTGCACCCACGCAGGCTCGCAACCGGCAGTCTCGATCACATAGGGCCGCTCTTCGTCCACCCGCACACCGAGATGTTCGAGCATCGGCAGGCTGCGCGAAAGCGCAATGGCCTCGCCCGTGCAATACACCTTGAAGCGGAACGTGCGCGGCCCCGCTTCGATGGGCCGGTAAAGGTTCATCGCAATGCGGCGGGTGCCCTGCACGCGCTCGATCAACTCGATATCGCGTACCGCCGTGCGCGCAGGATAGTCCTCGCGATAGGCCGCGGGAAACGATTCGGCATAACGATGCAGCAGCCGCGTGCCCTGCTCTTCGCCGAATGCGTCGAGCAGCGCGTCGGCCAGATCGTCCTGCCAGCGGCGCGTGACCTGCACGAGCCGCTCTTCCAGTTCGCGGGTATCGACGTCCGGCATCTCGCCGGATTTAGCGTGGACAACGAAATGAATGCGCGCGATGGTGGACTCGGAAAGCAGCGGCGTGAATTCCACCGAAGCTCCGTTGAATGCCTCCGTAAGCAGATTCGCGATCCGGCGGCGCAGGTCGGTGTTGTACTTGTCGCGCGATACGAAGACGAGACACGAAACGAAGCGCCCAAAGCGGTCGCGCCGCACGAACAGCCGCGTGCGCTGATGCTCCTGCAAACGCAGCACGCCCATTGCGATGTCGAAGAGTTCGTCTTCGCCGGCCTGGAACAGTTCGTCGCGCGGATAGGTTTCGAGCACCGTCACGAGCGATTTGCCGAGATGGCCTTTCGGCAGAAAGCCCGCTCGCCGCACGATGTTGGCGCACTTGCGCCGCACGATGGGAATCTCCGCGCTCGAGACCCTATACTCGGTCGAGGTATACAGCCCGACGAAGCGCCGCTCGCCCGCGACTTTCCCATCCAGTCCAACCAGTTTGACGCCCACGTAATCGAGGTAGCCGGGACGATGCACGGTCGCGCGCGAGTTCGCCTTGGTCAGGAAGATGGGCCATGCGCCCCCGATGATTTCGGCCGCCGCTGCGGGAAGCGGCGTGACCTCCGGCGTGCCGGATGCGCGCAGCGACTCGCGCAGGATGCCGAGGCCCGAGCCCTCCACGCCGCGCAGGCCAAAGCCGCCGTCGTGGGGCACGAGCGCGTAGTCGCGCTGGCCGAGAAAGGTAAAATGATCGGTAAGCATCCATTCGAGAAACGCGCGCGATTCCACGTCTTCGGCGCTGCTTTCGCGCGCCTTCATCGTTTTGATCGTGGTGCGCGCCACGTCGAGCATCTTCGGCCAGTCCTCCACCGCGGCGCGCACGTCGCCCAGCACCTTGGCGATCTCGCTGCGCAAGGCCTCGAGCTTTGCTGCGTCGCCGCAGCGATCGACTTCGAAGTGGATGAACGAGGCGAGCTGCGACTGGCCGTCGTCGCTGCCGGCCCCGCCCACATCCACGCGCGCAATCGCGCCGTCCTGGCCGCGCCAGATGCGAAACACCGGGTGGATGACCGAATGCAGCGCGAGCCCGAGCTTGTTGACGGCCATGGAAACGGAATCGACGAGGAACGGCATGTCGTCGTTCACGATCTCGATGGCGGTGTGATCCGAATGCCAGCCGTGCTGCTCGAGAATCGGGTTGTAGACGCGCATGCGCTCCGCGCCCGGCACGAAGCGCTGGGCCGTTTGCCAGTGCGCCATGGCGGCGCCGTAGAGATCGGCGATGCTGCGGCTGCGCAGGTCCTCGGCGTCGACGAAATCGTAGTAGCGCCGCAAAAAGGGTTCGACGATCTGGAAGGTGGGCTCGGGTAAACGTGTACGCGCGAATGCCACGACATCGGAGAGCAGATGGGCAGCGTACTCTTCGTTCCTCGCTTGCATGGCGAACTCCTGGAAGGACGGCCATCGAGTGCGTCGGTGGGCGTTCATTATGCACCGGCGTGGTGAGCGGGCGGCGGCTGCGTGTGCACCGGGCCGCGCAGCCACGGCATGGCCCCGGCTGCGCGGCGACTCGCACCGGACGGTCGATTTGCGGTGCGAAATGACGCTATCTCCCGCGATGGATCCGGTTTTTGGCGTCGTAGAGTTGCAGCTACCGGGAGTCTCGTGAAAAGCGCCCCGGTTTAAGAGAGCCGGAGGGTGGATTCAGTGAGCAATACGTTAAATCGGCTAGTGGCCTGGAGTGCGCGCGCAGGGGTGCTGGGCGCCGTGCTGTTGGGCGTTCCGGTCGCGCACGCGCAGGGAACCGGCGGCACGGGCAGTGTGCCGGCGAGTATGTTCTTCAACGAAGCCAGCCTGGCCACCACCGCCGCGCCCAATGTTTCGGGCGACCTCAAGACCGGCACAGATTTCCTTCCCGCTTTGGCCCCCGCTCCCGCCGGAACCGAGCCGCCGACCCGCGTAGTGCCTTTTTTTGAGGGCAGCTATGGACACCACCCGGCCGTCGGGCTCAATTTCCTGTTCGACCTCGGGTGACGAGCGGGGCCACGGACACAGCACGCGATTTCAACCGCCGCGTGAAGACTGGGAATCGCTGTTCTGCGCGCACGGCATGAAGCACCCGTTACCCCGCATGCACATGCTGGACGGGTTCAACGAAGGCTGGATCCGCTTCGAAGCCCCGCCGATGCGATCGTTCGCGGGAGCATCGAACGCATCGAACTCGACACGGTACTCGAAACGCTGGTGAACCGCGCGGCGAGGCAGGAAGCTTCGTAGGCAATCGCCCGTGTGGCATTTCAGGTTTGCCACCTTCCCGGTACGCATTTCATCAAGATTCAGGTAGATTCCGACGCACCACAAATCTATGTCATTGATTTACCTAAATTTTAATTTTTAACTCTTATATAAGATATAAGACATTTGACAATACAGGCCTCTGGAACTAGAATCGCGTCCAAAGCCGCGCCCGGGACATAACCGTCCCGGCGCGCGGGGAAAGCCCCCCAACCCATTTCCAGCAGGTCCCCCCATGCTTGAAAACTTTCGTGCTCACGTAGCCGCCCGCGCCGCGCTCGGCATTCCTCCCCTCCCGCTGACCGCCCAGCAGACCGCCGAACTGGTGGAGCTGCTGACGAACCCGCCCGCGGGCGAAGAGCAAACGCTGCTCGACCTGATCACCCACCGCGTGCCCGCCGGCGTGGACGAAGCCGCGCGCGTGAAGGCCGGCTTCCTCGCCGCCGTGGCCAAGGGCGAGATCGCCTGCGCGCTGATCTCGCGTGCGCGCGCGACGGAACTGCTGGGCACGATGCTGGGCGGCTACAACATCGCCCCGCTGATCGAACTCCTCGCGGATGCCGAAGTGGGCACCGTCGCCGCGAACGCGCTGAAGAACACCCTCCTGATGTTCGATCAGTTCCACGACGTCAAGGAACTGGCCGACAAGGGCAACGCCAACGCGCGCGCCGTGCTGCAAAGCTGGGCCGACGCCGAATGGTTCACGAGCCGCCCGGAAGTGCCGCAGAGCCTGACCATCACGGTCTTCAAGGTGACGGGCGAAACCAACACCGACGACCTCTCGCCGGCTCCGGATGCCACCACGCGCCCGGACATCCCGCTGCACGCGCTGGCAATGCTCAAGAACGCCCGTCCCGGCATCACGCCGGAAGAAGACGGCAAGCGCGGCCCGGTCAAGTTCATCGAGTCGCTGAAGGAAAAGGGCCATCTGGTCGCTTACGTGGGCGACGTGGTCGGCACGGGCTCCTCGCGCAAGTCGGCGACCAACTCGGTGCTGTGGTTCACGGGTGAAGACATTCCCTTCATCCCGAACAAGCGCTTCGGCGGCGTGTGCCTCGGCAGCAAGATCGCCCCGATCTTCTACAACACGATGGAAGATGCCGGCGCCCTGCCGATCGAGCTCGACGTGTCGAAGATGGAAATGGGCGACGTGGTCGAACTGCGCCCGTACGACGGTAAAGCTCTCAAGAACGGCGAAGTCATCGCGGAGTTCAAGGTCAAGTCCGACGTGCTGTTCGACGAAGTGCGCGCCGGCGGCCGCATTCCCCTGATCATCGGCCGTGGCCTGACCGCCAAGGCGCGTGAAGCGCTGGGCCTCGCCCCGTCGACGCTGTTCCGCCTGCCGCAGCAACCGGTCGACAGCGGCAAGGGCTTCTCGCTCGCCCAGAAGATGGTCGGCCGCGCATGCGGCCTGCCGGAACTGAATGGCAAACAACAGGGCGTGCGCCCCGGTACGTACTGCGAACCGAAGATGACCTCGGTGGGCTCGCAGGACACCACGGGCCCGATGACCCGCGACGAACTGAAGGATCTGGCCTGCCTCGGCTTCTCGGCCGATCTCGTCATGCAGTCGTTCTGCCACACCGCCGCCTATCCGAAGCCGGTCGATGTGAAGACGCACCAGACGCTGCCGAACTTCATCAGCACGCGCGGCGGTATCGCGCTGCGCCCGGGCGACGGCGTGATCCACTCGTGGCTGAACCGCATGCTGCTGCCCGACACCGTGGGCACCGGCGGCGACTCGCACACGCGCTTCCCCATCGGCATCAGCTTCCCGGCCGGTTCGGGTCTCGTCGCCTTCGCGGCCGCCACCGGCACGATGCCGCTGGACATGCCGGAGTCGGTGCTGGTCCGCTTCAAGGGCAAGATGCAGCCGGGCGTGACCCTGCGCGATCTCGTCAACGCGATCCCGCTCTACGCCATCAAGCAAGGCATGCTGACGGTGGCCAAGCAAGGCAAGAAGAACATCTTCTCGGGCCGTATTCTCGAAATCGAAGGCCTGCCCGACCTGAAGGTCGAGCAAGCATTCGAACTCTCCGATGCGTCCGCCGAGCGCTCGGCCGCCGGTTGCACGGTGCACCTGAACAAGGAACCGATCATCGAATACCTCAACAGCAACATCACGCTGCTGAAGTGGATGATCGCCCAGGGCTACCAGGACCCGCGCAGCCTGCAGCGCCGCATCAAGGCGATGGAAGCGTGGCTGGCCGATCCGCAACTGCTGCAACCCGATGCGGATGCCGATTACGCCGCCGTGATCGAGATCGATCTGGCCGACATCCACGAGCCGATCGTGGCCTGCCCGAACGATCCGGACGACGTGAAGACGCTCTCGGACGTCGCCGGAGCGAAAATCGATGAAGTGTTCATCGGCTCGTGCATGACCAACATCGGTCACTTCCGCGCCGCCTCGAAGCTGCTGGAAGGCAAGCGCGACATCCCCGTGAAGCTGTGGGTCGCGCCGCCGACCAAGATGGACCAGAAGCAGCTGACCGAAGAAGGCCACTATGGCGTGTTCGGCACGGCCGGCGCCCGGACCGAAATGCCGGGCTGCTCGCTGTGCATGGGCAACCAGGCACAGGTGCGTGAAGGCGCAACGGTCATGTCGACGTCGACCCGTAACTTCCCGAACCGTCTGGGCAAGAACACGAACGTGTACCTCGGCTCGGCGGAACTGGCGGCAATCTGCTCGCGTCTGGGCAAGATTCCGAGCAAGGAAGAGTACATGGCCGATATCGGCGTGATTAACGCCAACGGCGACAAGATCTACCAGTACATGAACTTCGACCAGATCGAAGACTTCAAGGAAGTGGCCGACACCGTGACGATGTAAACGGGCGGTCGAGCTACGGCGCGAGGTTCGCGTTGTCGCACCACAGAATGGCGCTGCAGGCATTGTCTGCGGCGCCATTTTTTTAACTGCAATCGGTACGTCGCTTGGTCGCCTGGCCCGCCGGAGATCCTGGCGTATCGATCTCTGCTAGATTCCGGTCCACCTCCACTCCGGGACAATCCCATGAAGCTTCGCACGGTTTATCTGAAAGTGAATGACATGGCGGCATCCACCTTGTTCTGGCAAAAGCTCCTCGAACGCGAGCCGCATAAGCAGTCCGGGAAATGGACGGAATTCATGATCGACACAATCCGTCTGGGTCTTTTGCTGAACGACTTTGGCGATGAATACTCGGGCAGCAGCTCGGTGCCGGTTTTCGAATTCGAAGAACACGCCCTCCATGCATTCGTGAAACGCGCGAAAGAGAATGGCGCAGTCGTCGTGGTCGACGGATTGGAGATCGAGGCGATGAAGAGCATCGTCCTGAGCAGCCCGGACGGCCACGAGTTCGAACTCTGCATGTGTCACGCCTAGACGGCGCAGGCCGTCCCTTCCTTCCTGCCGACGAGTTCTGCGCGGCAAGCCCTTTCTGCGGATCGCCTCGCCGATCCCAATCCCATCCCGCGCCGGCGGCACGCGCCGCCGTGCCGGTGCCGCCCCGATAGCCCCCGCCCCTCTACGGCCCGTCGCCCCGCGATGCCAATGAGCATTTAAATATTGTTATAATTGGTAATAAGTTCCATATCAAAAGTTTGACTAATGGCCAAACCGGTGGTCTAGCACGCGGCGTAGTGGTATGCGCCTTCAGCTATCGAAGGCTAAAGCTTTCGTTTTCCTTGCCGTTAGCTGTATGTAGGGTTTCGAGTTACCCCTCTTCGAGAAGCGGAATACCGCTCGTTCCGGTGCGAACCGGATTGCGTTCAGACAGGCCAACCATTACGCGGAGTTCTCATGGCAACCATCGGTGGAACCCCTTCCGTCACCAACGGCACCGGCACGACGGCCCAGCAGGCAGCCGAGCAGGCGAAGGCGGCCGCACAGAGCGCGCTTCAACAGGCGGCGCAGTCCATCATCGGCGGATCGACGGGCAATAGCTCGATGAACGTGCAGGCGCTGGTCTCCGCGCTCGTGACCGCCAAGGTCGCCGGCCAGACGGCCACGCTCACCGCGAAAACCACCGCCGCCAACGCGCAGATCTCCGCCTTCGGCCAGTTGTCCGCTTCGCTTTCGGGCTTGCAGGTCGCGCTCGCCCCGCTCTTCAACGGTTCGATGCTCACGTCGTTCACGGCCACCACGAGCGGCACCGGCATCACGGCCAGCGCGGGCAACGGCGCCACCCCGGGCACCTACTCGCTCGACGTCACGCAGATCGCCAGCGCGCACAGCCTGACGTCGAGCGCGTTCGACGCGAAAAGCGCCGCTTCGCTGGGAACGGGCGCGCTCACCATTCAGGTCGGTTCGCAGTCCATGACGATCGACGTCAATGCGTCGAACAACAGCCTGAGCGGGATCGCGTCGGCCATCAATTCGGCGAACAACAATCCGGGGCTCAAGGCTTCGGTGATCAACGGCTCGAATGGCCAGCACCTTGTGCTGACCTCCACCGCCACGGGCGCGGCCAACGCGATCAGCGTCATACCGAACGACACGTCGAGCGACGCGCTCAAGAGCCTCGCCGTCAAGACGACACCGGCGAGCAACACCACGCCCGACAGCAAGTCGACGCTCACGCAGCCGGGCTCCATGTGGAGCCAGACGTCCTATGCGCTCGACGCGCAATTCACGGTGAACGGCGCGACGGCAACGAGCGCCAGCAACAACGTGACGGGCGTCATCAACGGTCTGACGTTGAACCTGACTTCGGCGGCCGTGGACACGAGCGGCAAAGGCACCGGAGCCCAGACGGTCACGGTTGCCGCCGACACGGCAAGCCAGGTCTCGACCATCAACAGCTTCGTGACGGCCTACAATTCGCTGATCGGCACCATGGGCACGCTGACGGCATTCAACAAGGGCGCGGCGGCCGGCCAGCAGGGCGCCACGCTGCTGGGCGACCCGCTCGTGAACAACCTGCGCGAGGCCCTGGGCAATATCGTCGGCGGCACGGTTGCCAGTTCGGGGGTGCGCAGCACGCTCGGGGCGCTCGGTATCACGCTGGGAGACAACGGCAAGCTGTCGCTCGATTCGGCCAGGCTCACGAGTGCGGTGCAGAACAATCCGTCGCAGGTCGGCGCGGTGTTCAACCTGACGAACGGGATCGGCAAGCAGCTCAATTCGGCCATCAAGCCCTATACGCAGACGGGCGGCCTGATTGATTCCCGCACCAACGCGGCGACGGCGAACCTGAACGACGTCACGACGCAGGGCAAGGCGTTGACGGCCTACAGCAACCAGTTGACGGCACGATACAACGCAGAATTTACGGCCTTGAACACGCTGATGTCGACGACGAACAACAATACCCAGTACCTGACGGCATTGTTTGGCGGTGCGAATAATTCTGGAGCGCTCAACAAGTCCAGGTGATCACCTGCGTGTTGACACGGCCTCGGCTGAACGATCAGCGGCGCGCGCTCGCGAAAGGGCTTTCTAGCGGCTCAAGCCGCGGCCAGGTTCGTCCGGATCGACCGTATCGACTGCGCACCCTCTCTACGCTATCTACTGGCCTGACAAAAGAGAAACGGTCCCGGGCGACGGCTTCATGCCGCCGCCCGGGACCGCTCTCAAACGCTTCGGTTAACGCGCGTTACTTCGCCACCGGCATCGTAAACTCCGCCCCCTTCTCGGTGCTTTCAGGCCAGCGCTGCATGATCGACTTCTGCTTCGTATAGAAGCGCACGCCCTCTTCGCCATACGCGTGCATATCGCCGAAGAGGCTGCGCTTCCAGCCGCCGAAGCCGTGCCATGCCATCGGCACCGGAATCGGCACGTTGATGCCCACCATGCCCACTTCGATCTGGCGGCCGAACTCGCGGGCCACGTTGCCGTCACGCGTAAAGCAGGCCACGCCGTTGCCGAATTCGTGGTCGTTGATCAGTTGCACGGCTTCCGAAAAGTCCTTCACGCGCACGCAGGCCAGCACCGGCCCGAAGATTTCCTCGCGATAGATGCGCATTTCGGGCGTGACGTTGTCGAACAGCGTGCCGCCGGTGAAGAAGCCGTCTTCGTGTCCGGGGACCTTGAGGCCGCGTCCGTCCACCACCAGCGTCGCGCCTTCTTCCACGCCACCCGTGATGTAACCCTCGATGCGCTCCAGCGCCTGGCGCGTGACGATCGGGCCCATTTCGGCATCGGCTTCCATGCCGTTCTTCACGATCAGGCTCTTCGCGCGCTCGGCGAGGCGCGGCACGATCTTGTCGGCGACGTCGCCGACCAGCACCGCGACCGAGATCGCCATGCAACGCTCGCCCGCCGAGCCGTAGCCGGCGCCGATCAGCGCGTCCACGGCCTGGTCGAGGTCGGCGTCGGGCATCACGACCATATGGTTCTTGGCGCCGCCCAGTGCCTGCACGCGCTTGCCGTGCTTCGCACCCGTTTCGTAGATGTAATTGGCAATCGGCGTGGAGCCCACGAAGCTCACCGCCTTCACGTCGCGGTGCGCGAGCAGTGCGTCCACCACGGTCTTGTCGCCCTGCACGACGTTGAATACGCCGTCCGGAAGACCGGCTTCCGTGAGCAGGCGCGCCATGAACAGCGACGCAGAAGGATCGCGCTCGCTCGGCTTGAGCACGAACGTGCAGCCCGCCGCGAGCGCCACCGGGAACATCCAGCACGGCACCATGCAGGGGAAGTTGAACGGCGTGATGCCCGCGACCACGCCCAGCGGCTGGCGCACGGTCCAGTTGTCCATGCCCGTGGACACCTGCTCGGTGTAGTCACCCTTGAGCAGTTGCGGAATGCCGCAGGCGAATTCGATCACGTCGATGCCGCGCGCGACTTCGCCCTGGGCGTCGGCGAACACCTTGCCGTGCTCGGCCGTGATGATGGCCGCGAGTTCGTCCTTGTGGCGGTTCATCAGTTCCAGGAAGCGCAGCATGACGCGCGCCCGGCGGATGGGCGGCGTGTCGCGCCAGGCCGGAAACGCGGCTTTCGCGCTCGCCACGGCCGTATCCACGTCCGCTGCCTCGCCCAGCACGAGGCGGCGCGCCACGGCGCCCGTCGCCGGGTTATAGACCGCCTGGGTACGGTCGCCCGTGCCCCGTTCGGTCTTGCCGCCAATGAAATGGACCACGTCCGCGGAATCGGTGTATGCCTGCATGTCATCTCCTCGCCAGTCGGTTTGATGACGCCCAGTGTAAGGAGGCCTTTCGAGCCTGCAAAGACATCGCAGCTGAATTGATTGTTTTCCATAATGAACAATCAAGGTATCCCACGATGAAAGATGAAGACCCGCGGTGCTATCATCGGCTCCATGGATACGCAGAAAGTCGAAGCGCTCTGGACCCATCTGCACTGGCTGAATGTGCTTGCGGAGCAAGGCAGCTATACCGCTGCCGCTACGCGCCTGGGCGTGAGCAAGGCGGCCATGAGCCAGCGCATTGCCGAACTGGAGCGGGTGGCCGGAGTCGCGCTGGTGCAGCGCACCACGCGCAGCGTGCGTTTTACCGAGGCGGGGCGGCAGCTCGTGGAGCAAACGCGCGCGCAGTTCGAACACATCGCGGCGAGCTTCGCGAGCGTGCGCGAGATGGCCGACGTCGTGCGCGGCACGGTGCGCGTGACGGCGCCCGTGGCGTTCGCGCGCCAGCAGCTCGTGCCACGGCTCGCGCAGTTCGCGCGCGCGAATCCCGAGGTGCGGGTGCAGGTGGATCTGTCCGACCGGCTCACTTCGATTGCGACCGAGGGCTTCGATCTCGCCATCCGCCACAGCGCGCAGGTGCCGGAAACGCACGTGGCATGGAAGCTTTGCGACACGCGCTCCGTCATCGTCGCCACGCCGGCCTACCTCAAAAGACGCGGCACGCCGCAGGCGCCCGCCGATCTCCCGGCCCACGACTGCCTGTTCTATCCGCGCATGCCGGGCTCGGCCGTCTGGTCGTTCGAAAAGACGGGGCGCCGCGCCGACCCTGTGCGCGCGAACGTGGCGGTGAACGGCCCGGTCTCGGCCAACAACAGCGAAGCGCTGCGCGACGCCGCGCTGGAGCATCTGGGCATCGCGCTCTTGCCCGACTTCAGTGCCCAGACCGCATTGCAGGCCCGCAAGCTGGTTCTGGTGCTCCCGGCCTGGCGGCCCGTGGGCGCGTTTGCCCCGGAACTGCATGTGCTGCGTCCCTACGGCGCCCATGTGCCGCGGGCTGTGACGCGTTTCACCGAATTCCTCCGGGAGTCCTTCGCAGGCGGCTTCCCCCTCGAATGAGGGCAGGCAGCGCGCTACTCGCCCAACGTCACGCCCACCGTCCTGCCTACCGTCCCGCCCGCGCTGCCGCCCTGCTCCAGCAGCCCCGGCAACTGCGCCTGCAACCACGCCACCACGGCGCCCGTTTTCGCCGACACCCGCCGCGAGGCCGGATAAATCACGTGAACCGCTACGTCCGGCAACCGGTAATCCGGCAACACCGGCACGAGCTTGCCTTCGGCAATCTCGTTGCGACAGCTCGGCCACTGCAGCGCGCCAATGCCATTGCCGGCCAGCAATGCGCCCAGCAGCGGGCGCCAGTGGTTACAGCGCCAGGCTGAACGCACGGACGCAAGAACGGCCGAGCCGTCCGGCCCGTCCAGGCGCAGCTTGCCGTTGCGCGCAACACTGTCGATGTGGACGAACGGATGCGCTGCGAGCGCCGCGGGCGAAGCCGGTGCGCCGGCCCGCGCCAGATAGGCGGGCGAGGCCACCAGCAGCTTGCGCATCGTGCCGAGCGGCCGCGCGACGAAGCCGCCTTCGCCCAGACGGCCCACCCGGATCGAGACGTCCACGCCCTCCACCACGGGATCGACGAAGCGGTCGTTGAGCACCAGGTCGATACAAAGCTCGGGATGGCGCTGCTGCAATTCCGCGAGCAGCAGGGGCAGCAGCGTTTCGCCCAGTCCGTGGGGCGCCGCGATCCGCAGTCTGCCGCGCAACTGCCGGTTGAAGGTGGCGACGCTCGCGGTCGCGCCATCGACCACGTCGAGCGCCTCTTTCGCGCGCGCGTAGAACACCGCCCCTACGTCGGTGACGTTGACCGAACGCGTGTTGCGATCGAGCAGGCGTGCGCCCAGGTGCTGTTCGAGCTGCCGCAGACGTTCGCTCACGGCCGGCTGCCCCAGCCCGAGATCGCGGCCGGCGGCGGAGAGCCCGCCGCATTCGACGACGCGCACGAAAACGCGCATGGCGAGAAGAATGTCCATGAGTCAACCCATTCAATTCATCAAAGAATTCGATAAGGGTAATCGACGACGCGTGCGTTCTCCCGGCTCCGGTTCTCATAGAGCATGGCGGTTCTACTTCCTTGTCGATCGGAGAATACGATGAACGAAACCACGATGGAGCACCACGCGAACGCTAACACGGCTGGCCACACGAGGCCACTCGCGGGCCGTCATGTGATGGTGGTGGGGGGCACCTCGGGAATCGGCCTCGCGGTAGCACGCGACGTGGCGAGCGCGGGCGCCGAAGTGACGTTGGTCGGCCGCGATCCGCAGCGGCTGCGCCGCGCCGCCGGGTCGATCGGCGGTGCTCGACAACTCGTGGGAGACCTGCACGATGCTTCGGTGTTCGAAGCATTGTTCGATGCGCTGCCGCCGCTCGATCACCTCGTGATCACGGCGGGCACCGCATCGCTCAAGACGCTGCGCGAAAGCACGCCCGACGACTGGCGGCGCGTGGCCGAAGAGCGCATCGTCGGGCCGCTCGCTATCGTGCGTGCGGCGCTGAACCGGCTGCGCCAGGATGGCTCGATCGTCCTGACCTCGGGGCTGCTGGCTTCGCGGCCGATGCATACCGGCGCGGTGATCGGGGCGGGCGTGGCCGCCGTCGAGGCCATGGTGCGGGCGCTCTCGCTGGAGCTCGCGCCGATCCGGGTGAACGCGGTGTCGCCGGGGCTCGTCGATACGCCGCTGCTCGACACCTTCTTCGGCGACGGCAAGCACGAGGCGCTCGCGTCCGCCGCGGCGGCGCTGCCCACCGGACGTATCGGTCGACCCGACGATATCGCGCAAGCCGTACGGCTGCTGCTCACGGGCGGTTTCATTACGGGCGAAGTGCTGCACCTCGATGGTGGCGCGCGCTGGGCCTAGTGGTCCCCAAGCCGGGCCAAAAGCCAAGCCGCAAGCCGGCTTTCACCCCTGCCCCTCGGCATTGAGCAGGTCCTGCACGAGCCGATTCGACACATAGTGCGGACCGTCGAAGATCCAAATCTTGTAGTTGCGGTAGGCCCGCAATTGCGGCAACAACTCGGCCGCCGTAGCAGGACGAAAAGCGGGACGAAAGCCACTGCCGCTCGGGGCCGGCCGGAAGGCCTCGGCGATGATCCGCACGCGGTTGCCGCCAAGCCGTGCCGCGAGGGCATCGGCATAGCCGCGCGCCGTGTCCGGGGCGCGTGCCGAGGCACCGCAGCCGTCCTGGAAGAACACGCCCACATCGCGCGGCAGGCACCGATCCAGGAACGCGGCCAGCGCCGGGCCGCCCACGTTCGAGTTGTCATAGGCGCTCACCCACAGCGGGCGCGGCAGTTCGTCGAGCACTTGCGCAAGCACCAAGGCGCCCTGCCACGTGGGATCGATTTCGACGGGGAAATAGTAGCCGTCGATATGCACCGGCGGCTGCGCCGTCACCAGTTGCAACGACCGCCCGGTCAGTTGCGCCAGGTTCGTGCGCGCTCGGGTCTCGTCGAAATAACCGGCCAGTCCGACGATCACATTGCGCGCCCATGGCGCCTGTGCAATGCCAGTCCAGTCCGGCAACGGGCTGGATTGTTGCAAGCCGCTGGCAGCCTCGGCGACCGGCAGGAACGACGTGCCGTCCACGGCGGTCCATTGCACCAGCAGGTCCGTCACGCCAAGGCGGTCCCAGTCGCCATGCGGGTTGAGATGGTCGGCATCGGGCTGCCAGACGATGCCTTGCGCGAGGCGTTGCGGGCTGTTCGAACCGGGCGTCGAGCAGGCACCCGCCATGAGCACACCCACGCCGGCAACCAGCAGCGCGCGGCGGCGCGGCGATTGCAGCGGCGATTGCAGCGGCGGGGCCAGCGGGTCCGGTCGCTTCGCGCTGCGCGGATCAACAGGATCAGGCATCGGTCCGGCGCTCAGTACGGGCATGAAAATCACGGTAGTCGTTGGCGAGCTGCGCGCGGTCGATCTTCGCGTTGACCGTGAGCGGCAAGGCCCGGCAGGTCAGCAGTTCGGACGGGATCATGTAGGGCGGCAGGTATCGGCCCAATTGCGATTTCCAGTCGTGCAAAACATCGGGCAAGCGGCCGCTGCCATCGTGACTTTGATCGATCGCGACATACGCCGCGATCCGCGCCACGGAACCATCCGCGCGGCGCAGCGCCACCGCCGCGCCACCCTCCACGCCGGACAGCGTCCGCAAGGCTGCATCGATTTCCGCCAGTTCGATCCGGTAACCGCCTACCTTGATCTGTTCGTCGATCCGGCCATGGCAAAAGAGAAGCCCGTCGCCTTCCACCGAACCCAGATCGCCGGTCCGAAAGGCGCGCTGCCCATTGTGTGTGAACATGCGCGAGGCGTTCAGATCCTCACGGTTCAGATACCCGCGCATCACATGCTCACCCGCGATGCACAGCTCACCGTTCTCCACAAAGACTTCGGCGTCGCGCTTCGCGTAGCCGACCGGCAGACGCGCGTGTTGGGCGAGCACCGCGTCGTCGATCACGATCCATGTCGTAGCCACCGTGGCTTCGGTCGGCCCGTAGGTGTTGATGATGCGCGCGTTGGGAAAGCGCTGCCGCAGTTGCCGTGCGAGCGTCACGGGCAACACTTCGCCGCAGAACAGCAATGTTCGGAGCGACGGCAACCCTGCCGCGGAGAACTGCGTGCTCAGCAGTTGCTGCTGCGCGAAAGAAGGGGTGGATACCCACGTGGTCAGGCCGTTGCGCGCGAGGATGGCGCGAAAGAGATTGCCCTGGGCGGTCAGCGAGCGGGACGCGAGTATGATCGTGCCGCCCATGACCAGCGTGCCGAATACCTCGTACATCGAAAGATCGAAGCTGAATGGCGCCTGGCTCAGGAACACCGGGGCCTCGCCGAGTGCGAAATCCGCCATCCAGGCGGCCAGTGCCGCCACGCTCTCGCGACCGATCTGCACGCCTTTGGGTTCGCCCGTCGTACCGGACGTGAAGAGCACATAAGCAAGACCGGGCTCGCGCAACGGCGGTGGCGCCGATGCCGACTCAGCCGCGGCCAGCCGGGACTGCCCCTGCGCGTCGAGCGCGACGAAGCGCCCCTCGCTTGCGTCGAAGTACGTCGTCGCACCAAGCACAGCGGCAATGCGCTGCATGCGCGCCTCGGGATAGATCGTATCGACGGGCACGAACGGCGCGCGCAGCAGCAGCGCCCCCGCCATCGCCACGAAGAACGCCGCCTCCTTGTGGCCCCGCACGATCACGGGCACGTCGGCCGAGAAACCGTAGTCGCGTGCCTGCGTGGCCCACGCTTGCGCCTCGTCGGCCAGTTCGCGCCAGCGCAAGCTGCGATCGTCGGCAATGACCGCCCACGCGCCGGCGCGCACGTCGCACTCGACGAAGCGGTTTTCGGCTAGATCGAAGCGCATCTCAATCCTCGCGCTGCGCGGCGACGTATTCGCACAGCGCATCGACGGAGGCCAGATGTTCGGCGATCTCGGTGGGCGGAATCTGCACGCCGAACTGCGTTTCCACGCCGATCACGATTTCGACGGCCAGCACCGAATCCACCAGGCCGTTTTCGAGCAGCGGTTCGTCGTGGCTCACGGGACGCACCACGACGGACTCCACGAGACTCGCCACTTCGGCGCTCAGTTTTTCGTTTTGATTCATGGTTCTCGTCCTCACAAAGAGCGTTCCGGGCATCAGAACTGGAAATAGAGAAAGCGCACTTCGCCATGCAACTGGGCCACGCAGAACGCCAGCACACCGACCATGGCGGCAGTCCAGCCCAGCGACGGCCGCCAGCGCGGCAGCGCCGAAGGACCTTCGGCCGGACGCTCGAGCGCCGGCGAGAAGCGGCCCATCAACTGATGCGAATTCGGCAGACACCACACGATCGCGAGCAACGCGGCAATGCGCAGCGCGAGCATGGAGCGGCCCATGACCAGATGGAGCCACGTTCCGGCGTCCATGTTCGCGGCGTGCCATGCGGGCCAGGCAAGCGGCTCGATGCCGCGCAGGCCAGCCATGCCTTCGAGAAGCGCCAGTGCATCGCTCACGCCGTGCGCACGGAAGAATGCGAAAGCAACGAGCGCGGCCAAAAAAGTCAGGAGTACGTTGCAGACGTGGCGGATGCGTGCGCGCCAGCCTGTCGTGGCTGCCGTAGCTGCCCCCGGGCGCAGCCGCCAGGCGTGATTCACCGTCAGATAAACGGCGTGCAGCAGGCCGTAGATCAGGTACTGCACGCCTGCGCCGTGCCAGATGCCGGCCAGGGCCATCGTATAGAGCGTGGGCGTGGCCACGGTGGCGAGGAATCCGCCTGTCGAGCGCTGCGCGAGACGCCCGATCGGCAGACCTTGCTGCGCCCGCCGCCGGTTGATGCGCATCGCCAGCGGGTAGTAAAGGTACGCGGTCAGGTAGCGCGTGAGCGTCATGTGCCAGCGCTGCCAGAAGTCGATGATGCTGGCGGCCTTGAACGGCGAGTTGAAGTTCAACGGAAAGCGCACGCCGAACATCTTCGCCAGGCCCACGGCCATGTCCGAATAGCCGGAGAAGTCGAAATACAGTTGCAGCGCATACGCGAGACAGGTCCCCCACGCCGCCAGCCACTGCAGATCGTGCGGCGCGGCGAAACCCGCGTCGGCATACGGCGCGATCGTATCGGCAAGCAGAACCTTCTTCGCGAGACCGATCGTGAACAGGAATGCGCCAATCGAGAGATTCCCGGCACGCAACCGGTAGGTGGCCGGCTGCGCGAACTGCGTCATCATCTCCTTGTGATGCAGGATCGGCCCCGCGATCAGATGCGGAAAGAAAGTGACGAACTGCACGTAGCCCAGTACGTCGCGCTCCTTCACGATGCCTGCGTTGCAGTCCAACAGATAGCCGATCTGCGTGAAGGTGAAGAACGACACGCCGAGCGGCAGGATCACGTCGTGCATGCCCTGCGCGAGCCAACCGGCCGGCGTCATGCCGCTGGCGTGCACGAGCGCGCTCAGGAACGTTGCCAGATATTTGTAGCGCACGAGCACGGCGAGATCGGCCGTGATGGCGAGACCGAGCAACCAGCGGCGGCGCTTCGACTGTGCCGGTGCGGCGACAATCGCGCAGCTCATGGCGTAGTTGAACGCAATCGAAATCGTAAGCAATGCTACGAAAGCAGGATTCCACCAGCCGTAGAACACAATCGATGTGCCGCACAACCATGCCGCCGCCGCACGTGGCAGGCGCGCCCCCAGCAGGTAATAACCGGCCAGCGCGAGCGGCAGAAAGAGTGTCAGGAAAATGAACGAGTTGAATAGCATCGGCGTCAGTCCTGGCGGGCGCTGGGCGCTTCGTGTGCAGCACCGGGAGCGGGCACGGGCGGATTCGCGGCTGCCTGTGGCGCGCCGGTTCGCGGCTCATCGGCGACAGGCATGGAAAGCGCGTCCTCCGACATTTCCCAGATCACCACACGCACGCTTGCAGGCCACGAGGCACGCTTCGCCCACATCGCGTGCAACGCGCGGTCGAACTGGCCATCGTCGAGGCTCACGTTCCAGACCTCGCGCCCCAACTGCTCGCCCAGGCGGTCCGCAAACGCGCTGCGGCGCGAAAACGAGCTGCCGGCCAGCATGACTTCCGTGCCCGGGCCGGCGTCGAGCAGTCCGCCCGCGCGCACCGGGGTCAGTGTTTCGGTGGTTTCGACATCGGGTGCGGGGCGCCAGCCATCCGGCGCATCCGCGAGACCCGCCAGTTGAAGCAGATCGCCCACGCGCGGCGCGGCCGGCGCCTGCGCGTGTACGAAGCGCGTATCGCCGCGGGTGCCGAGCCGCGGCAGCACCGCAGTCGCCAATACCTGGGCTGCCGCTTCGGCACCGCGCGCATTCCAGTGCACGTCGGTGCGATAGAACGCGGGCCGCGCCTGCTGCAAGGCGGGCAGCAAATCGACATGGGCAACGCCCGCCTCGTCGAGGGCATGCTGCCAGCGCGCGAGACGGCGCGTCATGACAGGCGCCTGTGCGAGACCGCACAACGCATCGGTTTCCACCCGCGCCTTGTCCGGTACCGTGGCCACCACAAGTGCGATACCCGCTGCGCGCAGCGCACTCGCGTAGGCGTCGAGCGCGGCGATACGCGCGTCGATCAAGGGATCGGTCGCGGCCTCGCCGCCATCGTCGCCAAGGGGCCTCAAACCGTCGCGATAGAACAGCCAGCCGGGGCACCCTTCCATGACCTGCAGCCCCAGATCGCCGAACAGGCGGTAGCGCACGGCGGCTTCCCAGCCATGCAGGCCGCGCGCGTAGGGCACGTCGATCGCGCGGTCGATCTGGCGGCCCAACGTGCCGTCACGCCAGCCGTGCAGATCGAACGTCGCGCCGTCGTTGCGCGAGGCCGCAAGAGAGACCAACGCACCTGCGAAACCGAGCGCGAGCAGGCCCGCCACGAGCCATGCCACCGGAGCGTGGTTCGCGAGCGGACTTGCGGGCGACCCGGCCGCCGCACGCTTCGCGCCATACGCAGGCTCCGGCCTCGCCGGCAAGGCCCGCGATCCGGTCGCCTCGCCCGTCTCCTGGCCGCTCATGCGCCCGCCGCCCCCACGGCCTTTTCGACGCGCGCGAGCCAGGCGTCTTCGGCCATCACCGAGGGCGCATCCCACTGCCCGGCGGCCGCGGGTCCGTTCATCATCTGCCCTTCGTTGAACTGCCAGACGACGGCGTGGGGAGGATGGGACTTGAAGGCCGGCCCTTCGAGGTAGTTGAGCAGGGTCTTCCACGGGCCCGTGTCGCCGAAAGTCCAGGTGAGACCCACGGGCCGGTCGAGCGCATTCGAGAGCTTCTGCGTGAAACCCAGATACGGCTGCACCATGCTGTTGCCCACCACTTGCACCACATCCGGCCCGCTATCGAGCAGCGCGTTCTGCTGCGCCACGGCGCGCACGATGAAGTGATCCTTGCCGATCTCTTTCTTCTGCTGCAGCGCCAGCAGGTCGGCCAGGTCGCCGTAGTGCACCTCTTCCGTCCACGCACCGAGCTTCGCCCCCGTGCCTGCCGTGCCCGGCAGTGGTCCCGCCTCGGCAATCCGGGCGGCCACGCGCGCGGCCACGGCCTCGGCGCTATGACCGCTCCAGTGATAGTCGGCGCGCACGAAGCTCTCCACGTCCGGGTCGAGTGCGGCGAGCGCCGCTTCCGAGTCGATGATGGGCAGCCCGATCGCGTTGCCATGCGCGTGCATTGCCGCGAAGCGTTTTTGCATCGCCACCGAAAGCGTCACGCCGGCCGGCAGGTTCGCGGCGCACGGCCGCGCCTTGAGCGGCGCGATGGCGACCAGGCAGAGGATCTTGCGCGCGGCGAGTTTCTGCGCGGCGTTGTAGATGAGATCGACGTTCTTCAGGCACGCGTCGGTGGCATCGTCCGTGAGGCTTTCCCAGCCCGGGTAAAGCCAGCCGTCGCGTCCTTCGACGACGGTGCCCGTCGTCGCGGCGCGCGCGCTGCGCGGCAGCGCGAGCAGCGTGGCGAGCCCTGCGGCAAGCGGGATCGCCCCCAGCGCGGCCAGCACGCGCCGGCGTCGCGTATCGATCGGCGCATGGCTCTTGCCCAGGGAAGTCCCGGGCATGCGGTTGAAATCGGTCATGGACTGAGGCCTCTTCTCTTTATCGTGGTTATCGTTCGACGTGGGCGGCAGGCCGCACGGTCTCGTCGCGCTTGCGTCTTGCGGCAAGCCGATGGCTTCTAGGGGTTCGTCTGGCGCGCGCCGGGCGGCCAGGCCAGCGCGTCGCGCGCGCCGGCAAGCACGGGGTTCGCCGCATCGCCGAGCACGAAGAGGCTGTAGCCGTCTCCCGCCGCAAGCTGCGGCAGCGTCACTGCTGCCGAGGTCGCGCTGCCGCACTGCCCGACGAGGCGGGCCGTCACCGGATTGATCGCGCGCGCCGCCGTGTTGCCTTCGTCGAGATTGCCGAACACGGTGGCCCCGGCACCCGCCCCTGTGCCTGCAATGCCGATGCTCGCGCCGCAATTCGCGGCGAAGTTATAGGCGCGCAGCGTGGCCTTCAGGCCGTCGATGCGGTCGCCGCGCGCCGTGATGGCGCTCGCGTGCCAGCCGTGGGCGTCGTGCAGCACGGCCAGGGTGACGTAGTCGCCCGCTGCGGCCTTCGCGCTACCGCTATCGGTGCGCGACAGGGCACGGCCGTCGACGGTCGCGGAGAGCGGTTCGCCCGGCCGCAGCACGGCATAACGTGTCGCCGCGCGCGGCGCGAGCGTTTGCGCCGGGCCGCCCCCTGTGTAGACCACCTTGACCGGCTGCGCGGAGGCATTGAGCACGCGCAGGTAGGCCGCGTCGGCGGGCGGTTGCGGACCGTAGAGGCTCGCGACGTCGGCAGCCGCCTGCGCCAGGGCGGTGGGCGCCACACCGGCGAGTGCCGCGCCCGCCATCGCCCAGGCCATCGTCGTGCGCAAAGATCGGTTCTTCATTGCGTTGCTCCAGAATCAATACGAAAACACCGTGCCAAAGAACACGCCGCGCGCGCGCTCGTCGCCCGCGAGACGCCAGCGGTACTGCACGGAAACATCGACGTACGAGCGCGGCGCGTCGTACTTGCTGTCGCGGAACCAGTAGCGGGTGGAGATGCCCACGCCCGCCCCGACAGGGATGCTGTGATCGATGCTCGAGTCGTAGTCGGCGCCGGCCACGAGATACGGAAACACCGTCCAGCGCGGGCTGATGCGATCCATGCGGTAGGTGCGGCCCGCTTCGATCCAGGTCGTGCCATAGGTTTCGCCGCTATCGAGGTAGTGTCCGGTTTCGGCGTAGATTTGCGTGGTCCACCACGACGGCACGTCGATGCGTCGCTCGGTGCCGAAACCGCCCGAGTACGCAAGACGTGCGAGCCAGTCCGGATTGGCCGAGGAGCCGATGGGGATGATGCGTTCGAAGGCGAAGATCGCGTCGATCTGCGAGAACGGCTTGACGCGCGCGCCCAGCGAAAGCTGGAGCGTGCTCGCGCCGGTCGGGCCGCCGCCCTGCACGCCGAAGTTCTCGTAGCCGCGTGCATAGACTTCGAACATGCGGTCGCCGAGGCTGCCGAAGGGCCGCCACCAGGCTTCCACGCCGGTCTGCCAGTTGTTCGAGATGCCGGGCGTGGGCACCGTCGCGAAGCCCGGCTGCAGACCCGCGCCGCGATAGTTGAGCGATGCGTCGAAGCCCCAGTTGCGCGTGACATCGGCGTGCGCATTGCGCATGTCGTACACCTGCTGCGCCGTGGGTACCGGGTCGTCGCCGGCGGGTCCGGTGGCGGCGTCGATGGCGCGCTCGAAGTACCTGGCGGCTTCGGCGTTGCGGTGCGCCTGCTCTGCGGCGAAAGCGGCGTCGGCCGTTGCGTTGGGCGACAGCTTGCGGGACTGGTCGGCTGCCTTGAAGTAGTCGGAAGCCAGCCGGCTCTCGCCCGCGTGCTGGGCGACATACGCGGCCGTCAACGGCGGCATGGCCGCGAGCAACCCGTCGTCGACCGCCTTGCGCGCCTCGCGCGTGGCGCCGCGCTCGTCGCCCGCGTTGGTGAGCGCGTCGATCAGTTCGACGCGATGCTGCGCCACCTGCGGCGCCGCCTCGACGGCCTTGCGGGCCGCTGCGACGGCAGCAGCTTTGTCGGCGTCGCCGGTCTTCTTTGCCGCGTCGGTCTTTGCGGCGATTTCGGCGGCAGCGGTCTTGCCGCCCTTACCCGTCTTTTCAGCGGCAAGGGTCTTGATGGCCTTGTCGTCGTCATCGGACTTTTCGGCCGCCGTGGCGTAGTCGCGTGCGGCGGCAAAACCGGCGTCCGCGGCATAGACGTAGCAGGTTGCGCCAAACTGATCGCTCGAACAGTCGAAGATCGGACGGTTCGCAGGATCGAGCGCCGTAGAAGCCGCCGCGCCCTTGCCCTGGGTTAGCTGCTGCTTCGCCGTGTAGCGGCGTTGCGCAATGGGGGGATCGGTGTCGTCGCCGCGCATGCGCAGCGGCGCGAGCATGTCGAGCGCGCGTTGCGCCTCGCCGCGTGCGATCCAGACGTCGGCGATGATCACGCGCGCCACCCGCTGGTTGCGCTCGGTCGCGTCCTTCGCCTTGAGCGCGCGTGCGAAGTCCGCGTCGGCGGCCTCGGGTTTCCCTTCTGCCGCAAGCACGTAGCCGCGCAGGACGAGCGGCATGATCTCGGTGTCGTCGTTCGCGATTGCCGCGGCCGCCGCCGCTTCCACCGCACCCAGATCGCCGGTGGCGAAGAGCGTGGAGATCAGCTGGATGCGATAGTCCACCTGATCCGGCGCGTACTGCACCGTCTGCTGTGCGAGCGACACGGCCGTGTCCCGATCGCCGCGCCGGAATGCCGCGAACGAAGCGGCCGAGGACTTCGGCGCCAGCCGGTTGCCGATAAAGGTGCGGCGCAAGCGCAGGTCGTCGCTGTCGCCGAAGCGCTTCACCGCGTCGAGATCGGCCTGCCAGGCGTCCTCGTCCTGCCCTGCCGCGCCCGCCGCGTCGATGTAGAGGAGGCGCAGGCGCAGAAGGTCCGGACGCAACGCGACGGTCTGCCGCGCGTAATCCGCGCTCGCCTTGAAGTCCTTGTTCGCATAGGCCGCGTAAGCCTGCTTGCCGAGCGTGAGCGCATCTCCCGTCAACGTGTCGGGATCGGCCGGGCGGGCGCGTTCCACCTGCACCTTGCGAAGCGCTGCACGCAGCGTGTCGATCTGGCGTCGGCGCGCAACGAGCGAGGGCTCGGGACCCAGTTGGGCGATGGCCTCGGAGAGCGCCTGGCTCGCGGGGCCGAGGCGCCGCCCGGCCGCCAGCGAATTGGCGAGCAGGAGGCGCAGCGATACCACGTCCGGACGCTGCCGGATCGCTTCGCGCGCCTGCGCTTCAGCGGCTTCGTAATCGCCGCGGCCATAATCCGCGTAGGCTTGTTGCGCGATGCGATAAGCCGCGCCGCTGAGAGGAAGATCGATACGGGTCATCGTGGCGGAACCTGGCATGACGGGAGCAACGGCGGGTAGCGCCTGAGCGTGGGCAGCGCCAGGCACACCGAGCGCGAATGCAACGAGCGTGGCGGCGCACGAGGCCGTCAGCGAGGCCCGAAACGAACCGGCGGCGCCGCACCTGGAGTGGAAATAGGTCATCGTGAGGCTGGCAACTCGCCGCGCAAACGCTGCTGTTGCTGAATAACGGTCTCTAACGCCGCGCGTGAAATCACGTCGCGCGCCACCATGAAGTCGCCGATCCGGCCGTCCCGGTCGGGACGGTATTGCTGCAGCGCTGCTTCGAAAGCCTCGCGGCGCACCAAGCCCTGCTCGATCAGCAAATCGCCGATGAGGGGCACGCTGCGCACGTGCTCCGTGCCGGCCTCATGCTCCACGTCCCCGCTCCCGGCCATCGCGACTTCCACGCCGCGCAGCACGCGCAATCCCGTGACGATCTCCCCTTCGCGCACGATCTCCTGCACCACCGGCCCCGCGACGAGCGCGCCCAGTTCTTCGAGCACCGGTTCGGCCAGCAGGCTCGCGGTAAGCAGCACAGTGCGCCCGTGCCCGGGATCGGCCTGCGGCAGCACGCGGTGGCGCACGATTGCATCGAGCGGCAGCAGCGCTGCGTCTTCGTGCAGCGTCTGCGCATGCAGATGGCCGCGCGGCAGATCGGCCTGGAACGCGAGCGCTTCGGCAAGCGTCTCCTCGTCGAGCCAGCCCTTGGCCATCAGCACGCGGCCCAAAGGAATTTCGCGCTCCTGACTTTCTCCCAGCGCAGCTTCGAGCTTGCCCTCGTCGATGGCCTGCCACGACAGCAGCAGCTCGCCCAGACGCTGGCGCCGGTCCTTGAGGCCGTCCGCCGAGGGGAAGTCGTGCATGGTCTTGTCCCATGCGAGGCGCTTGCCCGTGGCAACGTGCAGGAGGAACATCTTCCAGGCGCGTGCCACGGCCATAAAGTTGATGAAATTCCCCACCACCATGCGCGGCACGGAAAGCACGCCATGCTCCCACCCGTACAGACGCGCGACGAAGTACACGCGCTGCACGACCCGCAACAGCAGCGCGCAGCCATTGGCCCACAGCACGGCGCGCAGCCAGAACGAGTCGGCGAACGGCGAGGCGATGAGCGGCGGCATCGTGCCCAGCAGGCCCGCAAGCCCAAACAGCAGGAACTGGATCACGAGCCCATAAGCAATGATCCCGACGAAGGCCGTGACGATGCCCTTGCGATCGCGGAACAGCAGATAGCGGTTGGCGAGCGACCCGCTCCAGCCGGTCTGCTTCCACCCCTGCAGGCCGATGCCGAGCGTCCAGCGCGCGCGCTGGCGGTAGGCGGTGCGAAAGGTGTCCGGGAAGAATTCGCGCACGCACAGCGGCATCGTTATGGTCAGCTCGCGCTCCTTGCCGAAACCGAACCAGGCCTTGCGGCGCGTGGCGAACTGCACGGGAAAGCGCGCGAAGATCGAGCGCATGCCCATCTTGCCGAGCCGCGCGCCCACGTCGTAGTCCTCGGTGAGGCTCTCGGTATTGAACGGCTGATTGTCGGTCTGCGCGCTGAGCGCCAGCAGCGCGCGGCGCGAGAAACACGTGCCCACGCCCGCCGAAGGCACCGCATTCACAAGGCTCTCGCGCACCACGAGGTCCTTCGCGTGCCATTCGGCGAACTCGTCCATATAGGTGCCGGCCACCAGCTCGAACCAGTTGCGCTCGAGCGAAGCCACCGGCAACTGGATCATGTCCTTGCGCGGCAACAGATAGTTGAAGAAGCGCAGCTCGACCGGATGGAGCACGTCCTCGCTGTCGTGCAGCACCACGCCGGCAAACTCGATGCCGGCCGCGCGTTCGTGCTTGAAGATCGCGGCGATCACCCAATTCAGGCAGTCGGCCTTGCAGGTGGGACCGTCGTGCGGCACCTCCACGCGGCGCAACTGCTTGTAGCGGCGGCGCATGCGCTCCACTTCGGCAATGGTCTGCGGATCGTTCGGATAGGTGCCGACGAAGATCACGTAGTTGCGGTAGTCCAGCACGCGCACCATGTCCTCGATCATCGCCGCGACGACGTCGTACTCGTGCCAGGCGGGCACCATGATCGCGATGGGCTGCTCGTTGCGCTCGTACAGCTGGGCGCGCGTGAGCGGCCGGTAGACGCGCTGCACCGTGAAGCGGCGATAGAGCGTGCGGGTCCAGTACCAGACGTCGATGAACAGGTCGTCGAGACTGGAGAGCAGGATCACGAGCGCGACCAGCACCGCTGCGTATTCGAGCCACTGGTAGTAGTGGGCCACCGCGTAGCCCACGTACCACTTGATCGAAACGGGGATCACGACCGGTCCCGGTTCCGGCGGCGCACGATGTTGGCCACCAGCACGAGCACGATCAGGAAGCCCACGAGCCCCGCCGGAATGCCCCACCACACCCAGCTGCGCGTGGTCCACGGGCTGTCGGTGTCGTCGGCGTCGATCGTCTCGCCCGGATGACGCGTGTCGAACTGGCGCAGCACGCCGCTGCCGTCGACGATCGCCAGGTCGCCGCGCGTGAGTTGCAGCGAAGCGGGCAGGATCGCCGGCGTATCGCCGATGCTCGAGTACGCAATGCCCGGCACGCTGCCCGACTTGACCGCCTCGATCACGCCGGTGCGGTTCAGCCCCGAGATGTCCGCGAGCATCGTGCCCGACGAATCGGTGAGTGAGAGCCGGTCCTTCGACAGACGCGCGACGCTCTTTTCGTCCGCGAGCGCCACATCGACCGCGAGAAACGCGCCCTTCGGGCTGGCTGCCGTGCCGGCGGGTGCCACGCTGAGGTCGGCGCGCAGAGGCGCGATGCCGCTGGCGTTGGCAAGGCGCGCTACGCGCGGCAGCGTCGCGACGGCGTTCTGCAAATACGCCGCGGGCACGATGACGTTCGCGTCCGTGGCGAAGCGCGCCACCATGCCGGTGAAGTCGTCATCGACCTTCGCGTCGGTCAGCGTGAGATGGCTGCTGGGCAACACGGCGACGGGATGCTCGAGGCCGCGCCGCTGGCAGCTGCCATCGGGCTGGCGCTCGAACACCACGCGCAGCAGGTTGACGGGTGCCAGCGCGTAGCGCGGCACGCGCGCCGCGATGCGCTGCGGCTTGCCGTTCGCATTGAGCAGTTGCGAGCCGATCAGCACGTCGTTGAAGTAGACCGAGGCGGTCTGCGCCGCGTTGTTCGCCGTCGGCGCGGTGGCCACGTCCAGCACCACCTCGCCCGGCAGCTTGCCGTCGCCCGAAGCCGCGCCGAGATCGAAGCTGGCGTCCCACGTCGCGCGGCCCTGCACATCGAGCGTGCGCGGCTCGCCGCCCAGCAGCGACAGCGCGATTTCATCGCCCTTGGTGTTCGGCGCGTTGTCGATTTCGTGCACCACGAGGCGGTTCGTCACGCCAATCGGGCGCCAGGCGCGTGCGAGGAGCGAAACACCGGCCGTGTCGCCCACCACGATCGCGGTCTGGCCGCCGAGATGGGCGACGCGCACCTCACCGGGTTCGAGCGGCGCGGCGACGGGACCGGTCGCGCTGTTGCGCCAGGCATCGAAGGCATCGCCCGCGTTCGGCGCGACGTCTGCCACCTGGGCGCGCAGCGCATCGAGCGAGGTCTTGAGCGCGGTACGCAGCGTGTCGTCGGCGACGATCACGTCGGGCGCGAAGGCCGCACGCGGTGCGAGCGCGATCAGCGCGCCCACTTCGGCCGGATTCGCCAGCTTGTGCGAACCGCCCGCAGCAAGCGCCGCGAAAGCGGGAATGGCGCGCAGCGACGCGGGCACGTCCACCTGGCCCAGATCCACCGTATCGCCCACCGCCGGCAACGCACGCGTGACCGGCACGCGGCCGTCGCGCTGCAGCAGCGCCTCGGTGCGCCAGCCCGCATCGAACGCGGCGGCGCCGAGTGCCGGCGAGCCGAGCATCACGACGGGATGGTCGGGCAACGCGCTCCACGCGCCGCGCAGATCGACGATGGCATTCGGGTCGAAGCGGTACGTGAGGCGCGAGGTGGGCGCGATACGCCAGACGTTGCCGATCGCCGTCTGGTCCGCGCAGAGGTTGTCGCTCAGCACCGACGACCAGTCGAGACCCACGCGCACGAAACCCGTCTTGCGTGGCGCGCCGTCCACGCCCACCGCCGCCGAGGCGTCGCCGCCGTCCTGGGTAGGCGTGTTCGCGAGCACCGGCGAGCCGTCGATCGACACCAGCAGAGTCACGCGGCCGCCGTTGCCGCGCAGATAAGTACCGTCGATCTGCAATGCGGCGTCGGTGAGCGGCACGCCGGCGGGCACCGGCAGATACAGCTCCTGGCGCATTTCCGGCGCGCGCAGCACGATGGGCTCGCGAATACCGAGCTCGGCGAGCGACACCGTACGCGTGGCGAGCCGATTGCTGCCGATCTGGGCGAAGCCGCCGGCGAGGTCGACGGCTTGCTGCGCGTGAACGCTTGCGGAAATCAGGAACAGCGCAGGCAGCGCCTGCAGACGAGCGCGCGCAATCGCGCGCCAGGGCGTGACGGGATTCATGACGTTCTACACTCTCTATGTGCGTACCTGGCACGGCCCGGCCGGCGCGCATCGTTTGTGGGGGGAGTCCGGGCCGGCGTATCGCCTGACTCCGGCTCCCTTTCCTGGCAGTCCTACGGGTATCGGCGTGCGATACCTTTGTGCCCCACCACCGCGCTAATAAACGGCGTCGGCAAACGACGCGCGGGCGGCAGCGGGCACTGCGCCAGTCTCGCCTGCGTGGAATGGTTCGAAGGGGCGTCCTGTGAGCGCCGCGACGATGCGTTGCGATGCGTAGCCGTCGCCGTAGGGATTGATGCGGCGGGCAAACCCGGCGCACGCCCGCGCGTCGCCCAGCAGGCCGGTCACCGCGCTCACGATCGATTCGCGTTCCGTGCCGACGAGGCGCACCGTGCCGGCCGCCACGGCTTCCGGGCGTTCGGTCACGTCGCGCATCACGAGCACGGGTTTGCCGAGCGCGGGCGCCTCCTCCTGCACGCCGCCCGAGTCGGTGAGAATGATCGACGCCCGCTGCATCAACCGCACGAAGCCGAGATAGTCCATCGGCTGGATCAGGTGGACGTTGCGCGCCCCGCTCAGCGTTGCCTGCACCGGACCGCGCACGTTCGGGTTCAGATGCACCGGATAGACGATCTGCACGGCGTGGGTCTTCGCGAGATCGGCGAGCGCGCCACAGATGTTCGCGAAGCCTGCGCCGAAGCTTTCGCGGCGGTGCCCCGTGACGAGCAGGAGCGGCAGCGCACTGTCGAGAAACGGCAGGCGCGCGTCGAGCTCGGCGCGCAAGGCCGGCGTGTTGTCGATGCGTGCCGTGGTGAGGTTCAGCGCGTCGATCACCGTGTTGCCGGTCACGACGATGCGTCCTTGCAGCGACTCGCGTTCGAGGTTCGCCTTCGAGTTCGCGGTGGGCGCGAACAGAAGGTCGCTCACTACGTCGACGGCGCGGCGGTTCATCTCTTCGGGCCACGGCTGTTGCAGATTGCCGGTACGCAACCCCGCTTCCACGTGCCCCACCGGAATGCCGCGATGAAACGACGCGATGGCCGCGGCGAACGCCGTGGTCGTGTCGCCATGCACCAGCACCCGATCCGGGCGCACGGTGGCCAGCACGTCGTCGAGCGCCGCGATGAGTTTCGCGGCCAGCCCGTTGAGGGTCTGGTTGCCCGTCATCAGGGCGAGGTTGAAGTCCGGCGTGATCTCGAACAGGTCGAGCACCTGCTTGAGCATTTCCTGATGTTGCCCCGTCACACACACTACCGGTTCGACGTGGGCGCTGGCCTGCAGCTGTATGGCGAGCGGCGCCATTTTGATGGCTTCTGGCCGCGTGCCGAAAATCGACAAAATCTTCGTTCGCATGGTCTCTCTAGCTCTTTTCAATTTGGACGGCCAGGCCGACGCTTGCCGTCCACGTGAGGGACCTCCGCACCCGCCTCTCTAGCTCGGGAGGCGCTGCCCCGTTGTGAGCGCCCGTCTGGCGAAGCTCCGATTTACCCGCAAGATTTACATACCGCCCCGGGCCGGAATTTTCTTTGAACGGAAAAAATGTTTATTTCAACGACCCGTTGTTGGCAATCTGTCAATCCTTAACAATTACCGCTTCCCAATACCCATGGGCGAATCTGCGAAATATCCGAAGCGAACGATCATTCGATCATTTTTTGAAATCGCCGCTTTACATGCGAACGGGAATCGCCTTTGGCGCCGGGATATCGGCACTCCGGAAGATGGGAGGTGAGATAAATCGACGCAGGGTCTTTCGGAAGGCGATGTGATCGATGCACCCAGGGAAAATCCTGAAACGGCGCTTCGTCCTCTTGGGTGCCAACATCAAATCGCCTCATCCCGCCGGGGTCCGCCCAAGCCCTGTCAGCATTGGGTTTTAAGCCTATCCACGCGTGTAATGCGATACGCCGGGAAGCGCTGGCGCAATGCTTAAAATGGCTTTACTCGCTCAATCGCTGGTCGGTCACTAATAACGGATATCGAATAGCTCATTGACATTCGATATTCCGGGCGCAAACGTTTTTCACCCGGGAAAAGGCCAGCAACTGCCGGGAATCCCCTAAATTCATAGTATGAAAATACCCATCGGATACGGGCAGAAATTCACCGCTACCCATTCCCGCCCGGTTTGATTTTCCCGGCTACCCCTGCGGTAACGTTTGATGATGGAATGCAGTCTGATGCATAATTGCGCAGCGCCATTTCAGTCTGACCAGCGGAAACAATTGGCATTGCCTGCATCAATTCCGTTTTTTCAAACAGGGCGAAGTTTCAGAAGGCGTTTGCCGCGCGTTTCGGCGTAACAGCGGAAAAGGCGCGCCAGCAAGACCGCTCCGTGGTGTCGGCAACAGACGCCGCCACGAGTTTGTCGAATCATTCTGGAGCGTTCGGTACGGGGCGCAGCGACCGGCCTCGCGTGCCGGCTCAGCACCCGGCCCCTGCTTCGGGCGAGACGGCCACCCCGGCCGCCGCCACCGCGTGACGCGTCCACGCGAGCAACGCATACCTACAAAGACTGCCATGAGCTTTCCATACCAACAGCGACCGGCCTGCGAGCCGAAAGTCGAGGGGCATGCCGCATCGTCCAGCCCACCGAGATTGACAGCATTGCACCATGTTCGAGGACAAACACATACTTCTGGTCGATAACCAGCCCGACGACCTGCATCTGCTCATCGCAGCACTGCGCAACACACGCTGCCGCATCAGCATCGTGTTCGACGGCGAACAGGCCTATCATCGCGCCCAGGCTCAACAGCCGGATCTGATCGTAATGGACGTGAAGATGCCGCGCATGGACGGGCTCTCCGCCTGCCGGCTGCTCGCGGCCACCCCGGCCACGCGAACCATCCCGGTCATCCTGCTGACGGCTACCGACGACCTCGCCACGCGTCTGGACGGCTTCGACAGCGGTGCGGTGGATTTCGTGACCAAGCCCTACGAACCGGCGGAGATGATCGCACGCATCCGCGTTCACTTGCGACGTTCCGCTCATGCCGATTCCCACGCGTTGCCGGATCTCGGCCATTCGGCGGACGCTTCGCTCGTGCGCGCGGCGCTTCAGTATCTGGCGGCCAATCTGAGCGATCCGCCCTCGCTCGACAATCTGGCCCGGCGTCTCGGGACGCACGAGAAGCGGCTGTCGCGCGCCTTTCGCGAACACCTGGGCCAGAGCGTGTTCGAGCACCTGCGCGAGAAGCGGCTCGATCAGTCGCAATACCTGCTGGCTTATACGTCGCTCAGCATTGCGGCCATTGCCGATGAGACCGGTTTTTCGAGTGCGGCGAATTTCGCTACGGCATTCCGTCGTCGCTTCGTCAAGACGCCTTCTGAATACCGGCGGGAAATGCAGCAGAATGCAGTGGGCCAGCAGGAGCCGCTCGAAGCGATAGAAAAGTGATGCGTGGCACGCCAATGCGCATTCATTCTTTATTGCGCAAAAAAAAAGGACACCCCTGAAGGCGTCCTGAAAGAGGGCTCTACATTTTGCCTGTCCACAGGCTCGATGAGCCCATGTCCAAGCCCGGCCAGTGTGCCGTCCAGGCCGGGCCCGGTCAATCGATTTCCGGGAATGAAAAGAATCAGCCGCGGAATCAAACATCGGCAATACGATCGGCTTTCGCTATACCGGGGCTTCAAGAATATTAATGGCTTTTTTCAGCTGTCCGTCTAAACGTTCTTTATTGGATTTATCGAAACCGACTCGCATCGCCGTACTGATCGAGTCGCCATGATAGGCCCTACATAACCTGGAAAATTACTTCGTAGTGCAATATTTTTTCGATAAAAAAGAGGATCCGCCGTGCGGCGGATCCTCTCAAGGTCTCTACATCAAAGCGAACCAATCGCCGTAAACGGCCCCGCCTGCCCCAGCGCGGTTTGCCCCTCGTTGAGCACGGCAATTGCGCGCCCGAAGAAGAACGGCAGCCCGAAATCGATGGCGCCGGTATAGCCGGTACCGGCAATGTTGTTGAACGCTACGTCGTTCGGGTAGCTATTGAAGAGCGTCTGCGCATTGGCGATCGAAAAACTCTCGCCCAGCGGCACGCCAGTGACCGACGCCATGGAGACGGTCCGGGACAAGGTGCCCGACGGGCAATAAAAGTCGTTCGACGACGAGCAGCGCGGAATCGTTGCGTCGTTCAGGAAGAAGAAGTTCGAGCCGCTGTCGATGAAGCTGTCCGGATAGAGCGCGCCTTCGTACGTCACCACGTTGTTGAACGTGTTCGGATCGGTCTGCAGCACGGTGGCGCCGGTCATGGCGTTATTGGTTTGCGTCGCCACACCGAAATAGAGCGTACCCGACACGGAAGTCGCGCCCGTGGTGCCGATGGCCGGCAGGCTGAGCACCACACCGTTGTTGTCCTGCGCGAAGCTGGAGACGAGATTCTGCGCCTGCTGCGCCAGCGGCACAGCCGTGCTCTGGCACGTGCCGCCCGCACACGCATAGTAGGCCGGCGAAATCGCCTGCTGGGCGCACGCCGTGCCGCAATCCTGCAAGGCTGCCGAAACGCCGATCACACCGTTTTCGCCAAACTCGGCCGGCGTGTTATCGGACGTGAGCGTGCCGTTGTCGCTGCAGTCATTCGGCACGTTGCCGATCGAGGTATCGCCGAAAATCTGCAGCGGCTGCGACGAAGCCGACTTCGGCCCAAGCGTCACATCGGCCACGCGCATCGATCCCCACGTATAGCCGTCGAGGAACTGCTCGCAGGAGCCGAGTGCCGAGCCGCTCACCGTTTCCTGCGGCAGCGCGGAAAGCAGTTGCGGGCTCAACGCCGCGCTTGCAATGCGCACGCCGGTCGAGCCCGTGTCGATCAGCACGTGGTCGATCGTCTGGCACACGTTCGTGCCGGGCGCGCAGATCTGCACGCTGACTTCAGGCTGGTTCGCCCCATTGCCGGCCACGCCGTTGCCCACCACGAGCGCCATCGAATTCGCCTCGATGGAGCCGTTCGTGCCGCCCGTCGGCGTATTGCCGCTCCCCGCTCCAGAGGACGACGAGCCATTGCTCGACGACGACGAACTGCCGCCCGCGCTGCCCGACGATGCACCACTCGCACCACTTGCGCCGCTCGCGGTACCCGCGGCGTTGTTCGTGGCGGAACTCGATCCGCCGCCACCGCCGCAGGCGCTCAACACCAACGCGGTCGCCACGCAGACGGCAGCGATAGCACCACGCCCACCAGGCAACCATGCCCAGCCACGCTTCGTAGAATTGGAATCCGTTGCGCCCGCACCGATCTCGGCGCACTGCCCCGTTTGCTGTGCCATGTTCACTTTTTTGTTTTTCGGGCGCTATGCCCGTTGAAGATTCAGGTACCCGAAACAATCCCCAGCGCATCGGGCTTCATGCCCGCAGGCAGCTTTTGCGGCAGCCACGCAATGCCTGCCGAATAGCGCTGGCGCACGATGGCGCGCGCGGCGAAGTCCCCGCCCGCCAGCGACGTCACGCTATGCGAGCCCAGGCCGGCCTTGCGCATCAGCCGGGCGCTCTGCGCCATCTGTGTGGCGTAGCCGGCGCCGAGCAGCGTCGAGAGTTCCGGGCGGCGCGGGCCGCGCCACGCCACGGCGAACACGAGGCCATCCGCGCCCACGTACTCGCGCTCGACCGTGCCGTCGGCGAGCGTCGTCTCGCGCGTGCTCCATACCGAAGAGGAAGAAGCGTTTGCGGCACCCCCCGCCGTGTTATCCGTGGCGTTTGCCACCTCTCTCGCCCGGAAGGCCGACTGCGCGGCTGTTTGCGGCGCGGCAGCGGAAAGCGTGGGCATCCCGCCGAGTTCGGCAAAGGCCGCGGGCGTCATTCCGGCCAGCCCGAGAAGCGCAACCCCGGCGACCGCGGCGGCAGACAACAGACGGCTTCGGGCGACGCGTATGCATCGCGCCTCTCGCACGCATTTCATGAAAGATTCTCCAGACAAAAGACGCCGGATTTTAACCAGATATCCCGGGGACGTGCATCCGGTCTTTGTCGGGTATATGGGGAAAACCCGTGTGTGCCCGCAGCCACGGGCTTTCCGGCGCCCCTGCGAAACAACGCCCCCGATAATCGGAAGTCAACTGAATGTTGCGGGAGGGCGACAACCGGACGAATTAATTACAACATTTAATTTAATGGAAATATCATCCCGTCCGTTCGGTCGCCGGAAATTGCCGGCGTATTCGATTCAATTGCAATGCTGGCGATTGCGTCCGCGCGACGCCGGCGAACAACGTCGGGGACACATATGAAGAAAACAGCAGTCGCGGTCGGTGCCGCCCTCCTTGCCCTCTCAGCTCAATCCGCCTTTGCGCAAAGCTCGGTGACGCTGTACGGCCTCGTCGATACGACAGTGCGCTACCTCACCAACGCCAACTCGAACAACGACAGCCAGGTCGCCATGGGCGAAGGCGTCGAAACGCCGAGCCGCTTCGGCTTGAAGGGCACGGAAGATCTCGGCGGCGGCACGTCGGCGATCTTCAAGTTGGAAAACCAGTTCCAGCTCTGGTCGGGCAAGCTCGACAACAGCAGCAACCAGCTGTTCCAGCGTAACGCTTACGTCGGCCTTTCGAACACGCAGTACGGTACCCTGACCCTCGGTCGCCAGCAGACGCCCTTCTTCGACATGATGGGCAACATCTACGATCCGCTGACCGTCGCCGACTTCTGGCAGGACAGCTGGGCGTATAACCCGGTCGGTCCGTTCCTGTTCACCAACAGCTCGATCAAGTATCAGAACGACTTCGCCGGCCTGCATGTGGAAGGCATGTACGGCTTCGGCGGCGTGCCGGGCAGCACGGGCGAAAACAGCATGTACGGCCTCACGGCTTCGTACACGCTGGGCCCGATCCAGGCCATGGCGGGCTGGCAGCAGAACGACGTCTCGGGCAAGAAGTTCAACATCGGCAACCTGGGCGTCGTCTATACCGTCACGCCGACCATCAAGCTGCTGGCAGGCTGGCTGCACTCGCAGGATCAGACCGGCACGGTCGATCTGGCTGAGCAGCAATCGGGCGCACCGTCGCTCGCGCACGTGAGCCCGAACCGTATCGACGACAACTTCTACGTGGGCTCCACGTGGCAGGTGACGGCACCGCTCGCGCTGACGGCAGCAGGCTACTACGGCCACGCCCGCAACGCGGCAACGCTCGACGGTGCACTCGGTGTCGGTATCAACTACTCGGCAACGCTGCTGGCCGAGTACTCGCTCTCGAAGCGCACGGAAGTCTACGGCACGGTCGACTTCACGCGTGGCACGGGCGCCTACCTCGCGGACTACCCGGGCCGCAACAATCAGACCGGCGTCGCTGTCGGCCTGCGCAACATCTTCTGATCGCGCGTCCGGCCAGGTGCCGGACCGGTGGTGTCAGACGCAAACCGCACACGCTGTTGCAGCGTGTGCGGTTTTTTATTTCCGATCCGAAAATACGCAGCCCATCAAGGCTACACCGCGGCAAACGCGATATCCGAAGGGCTGCCCACCGCGACATACGTGCCGGTAAAGCGCAGCTTGCCGCTCGCCTTGTCGGCCGCGAAGATGGCGATGTGATCGCTGCGCTGGTTCAGCGAATAAAGGAAACGCCCCGTGGGATCGAAACGGATCACCCGCGGATAGTCGCCGCCAGTGTGGATTTCGCCGATCCAGTGAACACGTCCGTCCGCGCCGATGCCGAACTGCGCGATCGTGTCGTGCAACCGGTTGGCCACGTAGATGAAGCGCGCATCGTGCGAGAGCAGGATTTCCGATGCGAAACTCGTGCCTTCGTAGCCTGCTGGCAAGGTGGAAACCGACTGGAGTGGCGTCAGCGTGCCGCGCGCAGCATCGTACCCGTAAGTCACGAGCGTCGAAGCCTCCTCGGTCACTTCGTACAGGTAGCGGCCGCCCGGATGGAAAGCAACGTGGCGCGGCCCCGCGCCGGCCGATGCCGCCACGAAAGGCGGATCGTTCGGCGCGAGGGCGCCGCTCGTCTGGTCGAATTTCCACTGATAGGTTCGATCGACGCCCAGGTCGGTCGAGATCGCAAAACGGCCGTCGGGCGAAGGCACGATCGTGTGCGCGTGCGGACCGTCATGGTCGCTGATCGCGAAGCTGCCCGGCACCCCTTCGGCCGCATGCTGCGCGCCGGCCGGAGCCTGCGGGGCCTGCACGGAAACCGCTTCGCCCAGCGTGCCGTCGCTACCCACCGGCAGCACTGCGACGCTGCCGCTCACATAGTTCGCCACCAGCAGGAAGCGGCCGTTGGGATGCAGGCTCAGATACACCGGGCCCGCGCCCTGCGAATTGACCGTACTGAGCAGGCGCAGCGCACCCGTGCCCGGTTCGATGGCGTACGAACTGACTGAACCGTTCGTCGTGCCGTTGTAGTTCTTGACTTCGCTCACGCTGAAGAGAAAGCGCTGTTGCGCATCGACGGCAAGCGCGCTCGGATTCTCGATACCCTGCACCGGCTCCAATGCGTCGAGCTTGCCCGTTGCGCGATCCACGCGAAAGCGGTGAATACCGAGCCCATGCGGCGTGTAGGTGCCGACAAAGGCCATGAGCGCCTTGCCGTCCCCGGCCGCCTTCATGGATGCCGCGGACTTACCCGCATCTGCCGCACGCGCGGAGGGCGCACCGGCCAGCGTGCCCATGGCCGAAACCGCCGCCATGGCACCCATGCTCTTCAACCACACGCGCCGCGCCGACGAACCGGGAAAACCTGGAACCTCGAGCTGCCAAACCTTGCTCATCGTTTGCCTCCTCCTAAATGACGACCGAAAGACCCAGCGTGAGCGCCAGCGCCACGACGGAAATGATCGTTTCGCAGACGGTCCACGTCTTGAAGGTCTGGGCCACGGTCATGTTGAAGTATTCCTTGACCAGCCAGAAACCGCCATCGTTCACGTGCGACAGGATCAGCGAGCCCGCACCCGTTGCCAGCACAAGCAGTTCGGGCCGCACTGCCGACGCCGTGCCGGCAGCCGCTCCCGCGATAGGTGCGAGGATACCCGCGGCCGTCGCCATCGCCACGGTTGCCGAACCCGTGGCGATGCGGATCAGCGCCGCCACGAGCCACGCGAGCAGCAGGAGCGGCACGTGGGCGCCCAGCGCGACATCGACGATGGCCTTCGAAGTACCGCTGTCGATCAGGATACGACCGAACCCGGCACCCGCGCCCACCACGAGCGTAATGCTCGCGGTGGGTGCCAGGCACTCGTTGGTGAATTTGAGGATCGCTTCGCGCCCGAAACCGCGCGCCGTACCGAACGTATAGAAGCTCAGCAGCACGGCGAGCAGCAAGGCCATATCCGGATGACCGATCAGGTGCAGGAAGTCGTTCGCCTTCGTCTTCGGCGCGACCAGCAGGTCGGCCCAGCTACCGACCAGCATCAGCACCACGGGCAGCAGCACCGTGAGCAGCGTGATGCCGAAGTCCGGCAGTGTCTGCTTGCTGCGCGCCTCGCCCTCTTCGACGAACTGCTGCGCAAGCGGGTTCGGGCCTTCGAGCACGACCAGGCGGCTGGCGAGCCCCGAGAACAGCGGCCCCGCAAGCACGGCGGTAGGAATGCCGACGATCAGCGCGTAGAAAATGGTCCGGCCGATATCCGCGTGATAAGCGGTCACGGCCAGCAACGCGGCCGGGTGCGGCGGAATCAGCCCATGCACGACCGAGAGTCCGGCGACCATCGAAATGCCTACGCGGATCATGGAGGTGCCGGTACGCAGCGCGACGTTGAACGCGATCGGGATCAGCAGCACGAAGCCCACTTCGAAGAACACCGGCAGGCCGACCAGAAATGCGATGCACATCATCGCCCAGTGCACGTTCTTCGGGCCGAACAATGCGATCATCGTGCGCGCGATGCGCTCCGCGCCGCCCGATTCGGCCATCATCTTGCCGAGCATCGTGCCAAGACCCACGACGATCGCGATATGGCCGAGCGTGCCGCCCACACCGGTTTCGAACGACTTGAGTATCGACGCCATCGGCATGCCCACTGCGAGCGCGAGCACGACGGACACGCCCATCAGCGTGATGAACGGATTGAGCCTGAAGCGCGCGATCAGCACGACGAGTGCGACGATCGCCACCAGTGCATAAACGAGGAGCAGGCTGCCCTGAACAGTCGCCATGGGGACTCCTGAAAAGAGGTGGGGAAAACCACCGCGCGCGGCTCACACCGCGCACGCTGGCGTTCGATCAGAACTTGTGGCGAATGCCTGCCACGGCGGCGATCTGGTTGCCGCTGCTCGACGCCTTGCCGACGCCTTCGATCCAGGCGTTCATGCCGTTGGCACGCTGGTAGATGCCGTTCAGGTAGAGGTCGGTCGATTTCGAAAGGAAGTACTCGCCGCCGAGCGCGATCTGGTTGTAGTGCGCATCGGGCGCGCTCGCCGCGCTGCTGCTCTGGCTCGTGTAGATGTAGCCGAGCGAGAACAGCGTGGCCGGCGTGAACTGGTAGCGCAGGCTCGCCTCGTAGTTCGCGAAGCGCAGCGTGCCGCCCGAGAGAATCTGGAATTGCGAGTTCGTGTACAGCAAGGCGAGCGTGGCCTGGCCCAGTGTGTAGGCACCGCCCGCGCCCCACACCTGATTGCGCTTCACGTTGCTGATGATCGAAGAACCGGTGCCGTAGTAGTTATCGGAAGGCGCGGCCCCGGCGGTATTCGAGGCCGGGTTGTTCGTGAGCGAGTACGCGGCGTCGAGGCGCAGCGGTCCCGACACATAATCGGCGCCCACGCTCCACGCGCGATTATTGGCGAACTCGCCCGGCGTGTTCGAGAACGCGTACATCGCGTTGGCCGTGAGGCCGGCGATGGTCGGCGTGGTGTACTTCACCGCGTTGTCGGTGCGATACGTGTTGTTCAGGTCGTCGTTGTCGTACACCGCGTTCGCGTACTGGCTCAGCGCGCCCACGCCGTTGATCTGCAGGTTCGAGAGATAGTCCTGCACGCTGTTGTACTGGCGCCCGAGCGTGAGCGTGCCGAAGCGGTCGTTGCCGATACCTACCCATGCGCTGCGGCCGAACATGCGGCCGCCCTGCCCCGATGCACCGGTCTCGGCGCTGAAGCCGTTCTCGAGCCGGAACGTCGCCTTCGTGCCGCCGCCCAGGTCTTCGGTACCGAGCAGGCCCCAGCGCGAGCCCTGCACGTTGCCCTGCGTCGCCTGCCAGGCGCTGTGGCCGGCCTGATTGCTGGTGTAGGTCACGCCCGCATCGACGATGCCGTACAGCGTGACGCTGCTCTGCGCCCACGCACTGCTCGCGCCGAGGCCGGCGATACCTACGGCAAACGCCGTGCGAACGAATTGTTTTTGCATGATGGTTTCCTCAAGCCGTAGAAGGTCCTCGCGATGAAGGCTGCATCGCGATATAGGTAGTAGTGCTAATTTGAAAAGACGTGCGTGAAGAGCACGGCCCGATACCGGGCCGCCACCCTTCCCGCCTTACTGCCCGGTTACCACTCAGTCAGGCCAGCGCAGGCGCGCGGCTTGACGTCTTGCATCACGCTGATGGAACGGCGTGACGATCGGCTCGCTCGCGCGCTGCGCGTGGCCGATTTCCTCGACGAACCGATCGGCAACGATCTGCTCTTCGCCCGGATGCAGATTGCACGGGTCGAGAAAGAAGTAGTTGAGCTCGGCTTCGTGGTCGCGCGCGATCACAGGCCGCGCATCGCCGCGCGGCCGCGCCAGCGCATCGACGAGATCCCAGGCGCTGATGTGCGCGAGCTTCGGATCGACCGAAACGCGCAGGCGCTCGAGCGGATTGCCGGTGGGATCGGCATCGAGCGTGGCGGTGAGACCCGGCAGGCCGTTGAGCGTGTCGCGCCACAGCTGGAGATAACCGCGCTCGCGTTCGCGCACGGCCGCGTGATCGCGGGTGCGCCAGGCCTCGAGCGCGGCGATCGCGCCGGCGATCCCCTCCTTACCCACCTTCATGCCGCGGCCGATGCCGCCGTTCTGGAAATAAGCGGCCCGCACGAGCGCCTTGCGCCCCGCGACAATGCCCGCCGTAAGCCCGCCCAGGAATTTGTGCGCCGAATACAGCACGATATCGGCGCCCGCTGCAATGAAATGCCGCAGGTCGTACTCGGAAGCGGCGTCGACGATCACGGGCACACCCTTGCCGTGCGCGACGGCAATGAATTCTTCCAGGTGGATCAGGCCGTAACCGACGGTATGATGCGAGACGACGAAAAGCGCTGCCGTGGTGCGTTCGTTGATGGCCGAAGCGAGCTGGTAGCCGTGCGCCTCGGTGGCGGCGCCGACCGGCACGACGCGCGCACCCGCGAGGCGGATGGCCTGGTCGATCGGCGCGCCGTAGTTGACGAGGTGCCCGGTCTGCACGACGACTTCGTTCGCGAGGCCCGCGGTGTCGGGCAGACGCTCGATGAGGCCGGGGTCGTCGCCGGTCATGGTGGCGGCAATGGAGAGCGTGATGGCGGCCGAACAGGAGGCGGTCACGTAGCCGCTTTCGCTCCCGCAGGCGGCGGCGATGGCGGCCGAGGCCCTGCGCTGAAGATCGTCGATCTCGACGAACTGCGGCAGAACACCGGCGACGGTCTCGATCACCTGCGGGCCGACGATCGAGGCCCCGAGGCTCGTCATCGTCCCGGACACGTTGATCACCGGGCGCAAGCTGAAACGCGAGCGGATATCCAGTGCCATCACCATCGCCTCCAAGTTTTATTCCGTAATTACGAAATATATGCTTTAATTACGGATCAGTCTAACATACAACGAACGCGGGTCAACTGGTCAAAATTGGCTCGCTCCTGCATCAGAGGAACCCGATGACACGCTCGTCCCCGTCGCCGCGAGCCGGCCGCCCCGCGGCCGCGGCTCATCAGAAGACTGAACAGCCGTCCGCCCCCGAGACCGGGGAAGACGGCAGCGTGGCGAGCGCCCAGGCGCCGGCAAACGCGCCGCGCAGCCGCACGAACGCCCTCGAGCGCGTGGTGCAGATACTCGACGCGCTGCAGGAAGCCGAACGCCCCGCCACGGCGTACGAAATCGCCCGCACGGTCGGCGCGCCGCTCTCCACGGTCTATACGATCATCAACGACCTCGTGGAGCGGAACCTGCTGTCGCGCGCGGCGGACGGCACGCTGTGGCTCGGCTCGCGCCTCTACGGCTACGGCCTGAGCTACGCGCGCGCGCTCGACTACATGACGGTGGCGACCGAGGAAATGCAGCGGCTCTCGGCCGAGGCCGAAGAAACCGTGCAGATCTGCGGGCTCGTGGAAGGGATGATGGTCGTGTTGCAGATGGCCGAGGGGCCGGGCCACTTCCGCGTGACCTCGCGCGTGGGCAGCCGCGTGCCGCCGAACTGGACCGCTTCGGGACGCCTGCTCGTCGGCCATCTGCCCGACGACGAGCGTCTTGCCTTCTTTAACCGCTACGCCCGGCCTTCGCCCACGGGACGCGCCGAAACGCGCACCGAGGTGCTCGCGAAAACCGCGCGCGACGCACTCGATGCGCGGCTCTCGATCCAGATCGGCGAGTCCGACGCGTCGGTGGCCTGCCTCGCGGCCCCCGTGATCGACAACGCGGGCGTGTGCGTCTTCACGATTTCGATCGTCATGCCCGAGATCAAGGCCGCCAAGGGCGCCGAGCCCTATGCCCAGGCCGTGCGCGACGCCGCGCTACGCATCGAAACGCGTCTTGGCTGGCAATACCGCCGCCACGAACCGGCCGCCTGAACCGCGGCCGCCCCCTCTTCATTCATTTTTAAATCGCATTCCTGAACTTCTTCATGGCATCCGATCCGACGACCTGCTACGACCGTCTGCTTCACCACGGCCTCGCGCTGCCTCAGGTGCCCACACCGATCGGCAACTTCGTGCACTGCGTGCGTGAAGGCGATCTGCTGTTTCTCTCCGGACAAGGTCCCGTCAACGCCTGCGGCGAGCTCATGACCGGCAAGGTGGGCGCAACCGTCAGCGCCGAAGAAGCCTATGGCCACGCAAAACTCGTGGGCCTCAACCTGCTTTCGGTGCTGCATCAGGAACTGGGCGATCTGGGGCGCGTGCGGCGCATCGTCAAGCTGCTCGGCATGGTGAACGCCACGCCCGATTTCGCGGAACATCCCCGCGTGATCAACGGCTGCTCCGATCTTTTCGTCGATATTCTCGGCGACGCCGGGCGTCACTCGCGTTCGGCCGTGGGCGTAGGGTCGCTGCCGGGCAACATCACAGTGGAGATCGAAGCGGTCGTGGCCGTCCAGGACTGAAGCGCGCAACGCCGCAACGCCGCGATTGCGGCTTCAGTTACGCGGATTCAAGCGCCGGTTGATGCCCTGGCGGCTCGCCACTTGCCCCATGCGCCGGCGGGCCACTTCGAGAATGCAGTCCACGAAATATTCGGCGGGACGCGTGAGTTGCGCCTCGGGCGGCGAGTATAGATAGAGGTGCAGCGGCGGCGGCCGCTCCGGCAAATTGAGCTCGACGAAGGAGCTGCCCAGCTGCGTTTCTTCGAGCGAATGGCGGGTCCACGCGAACACTGCGTCGGTGCTCAGTGTCAACGCGTAGAAAAGCGCATACGAGGTGCACCGCGTCACGCGCCGCGGCGGCTCCAGTTGGGCGCGTTCGTACATCGCGCGGATGTAGAGCGGATAGTTGTCCGTAACATCTGTGTGAATCCACTCGGCTTCCTGCAACGCTTCCAGACTGACCGCTTCGGCAAACGTGCCGGCGGCCCGCGTCACGAACACCGATTCGAACGAGAACAGTGCCTGCACCGCCCCGGCACCATCGTCGGGGCGGACCGGAAAGGCCGCGAACGCGAGGTCCAGCGTGCGATTGCGCAACTGCTCGCCGAGCTGGTGAAAGCCTAACTCGCGAAATTCGATCGAGACGAGCGGCCAGCGCCGCCGGAACTCGGTGAAGGCTTCGGTCATCCCGGAAGTGCCCGCAATGGGCGTCACGCCCACCACAAGCTTGCCGTCGCGCTGCCCTTTCAGATGCGCGAGATCTTCCTCCGCCCGCTCCATCTCGCGCACCACGGTATGCGCCCGTTGCAAAAGCGCCGCGCCTTCGGCCGTGGGCACCACACCCCACGGGTTGCGCTCCAGCAGCCGCACGCCGAACTCGTCCTCCAGCTCGCGTATGGCCTTGGTGACTGCCGGCTGGGTGACGTGCAGCCGGCGGGCGGCGCCGTTGAGGCTGCCCGTGGCCGCAATTTCGACGAGCGCGCGCAACTGGTGAATTTTCATGATGCGGATGATATTACCACTGGTTATCGGCATTCGAATTTTTGCTTTTTTATTTCGACCGATCGTCCTTACGCTGGACCTCCAGAAGCCGTCACCCCCCACGGCCATGGAGAAACCCGCACATGACGCAGCACTACGCCCCGTTGCTCGCCGCCCTTCGCGAGTCGGAACATCGGTTCATCTCGATCCGCCACGACATCCACGCGCATCCGGAGCTCGGCTTCGGCGAAGCGCGCACCGCGCAGATCGTTGCCGAACAGCTCGCCCAATGGGGTTATGACGTCACGACCGGCATCGGCGGCACCGGCGTCGTCGGGCAACTGAAGCGCGGCGGTTCGTCCCGCGCGATCGGTCTGCGCGCCGACATGGATGCGCTACCCATTCAGGAAGCCACGGGCCTGCCCTACGCCAGCACCGTCGCCCAGACCATGCACGCGTGCGGCCACGACGGCCACACCGCCACGCTTCTCGCCGCCGCGCATCACCTCGCCACACAGGGGCAGTTCGACGGCACGCTCAACGTGATCTTCCAGCCGGCCGAGGAAGGTCTGGGCGGCGCGGCGCGCATGATCGCCGAGGGGCTGTTCGAGCGCTTCCCCTGTGACCGCGTGTACGCGCTGCACAACGCGCCGGGACTGCCGGTGGGCCACTTCGCGGTGCGCCACGGCTGCATGCTGGCCTCCTCGGACACGGCGACCATCACGATCACGGGCCGCGGCGGTCACGGTGCGATGCCGCATCTTGCGTGCGACCCCGTCGTCGCCGCATCGAGCATCGTGATGGCGCTGCAAACGATCGTCTCGCGCAACATCGAAGCCACGCGCGCGGCTGTCGTGACGGTCGGCTCGATCCATGCGGGCACGGCCGGCAACGTGATTCCCGCGAGCGCCACACTCCAGCTCTCCGTGCGGGCGCTCGACAGCGAGACGCGCAACACCCTCGAAGCGCGCATTCGCAGCATTGCGGAGCTGCAGGCGCAAACCTACGGCGCCACGGCCACGGTGGACTACCGCGCGATCTCGCGCCCGCTCGTGAACGAGCGCGAATCGACCGAGCTCGCCATCGAAGCGATCGAAGCCGTGGCCGGCAAGGCCGCGCTTTCGATGATGCCCGAAGCGGTAATGGGCAGCGAAGACTTCTCGTGGATGACCGAGAAGCTCCCCGGTTGCTACGTACTGCTAGGCAATGGCGTGGGTCAGGTGGGAGGTTGCGCCGTCCACAATCCGGCCTACGACTTCAACGACGAGGCGCTCGCCTGGGGCGCCGCATGGTTCGTCACCCTCGCGGAGCGCTATCTGACGCGCGACTGACAGGGTGTGTTCCGGCGGCGGCGCGCACTCACTTCTCGCCCCTCGTGCGCGGCGCCGCCCATTTCCCGCAGTGTCTGACCAACCTAAAGAGTCCATAAATGTCAGCCAGCAGCATCCTGCCGTCTCCATCCGCCCAATCCGGATTGCCGCGCATGCGGCTTGCCCGCACCGCACGGGGTCTTGCGTGTGCGACCGCGCTCGCCGCCGCCAGCCAGGGCGCGCGGGCCGATTCGCCCGCGCTCTTCCTGACCGATTACTTCCAGGGCGTGCCCTACGCCACGAGCGCGGCGTACACGCCGGGCGTCACGCTCTATGGCGCCGTCGATCAGTCGGTGGGCTTCACCAAGGGCGCGCAAACCGCCTTCGTGCAGCAGAGCGGCGGCGAATGGACCTCGAAGATCGGTCTGTACGGCGTGGAAGATCTGGGCGGCGGCTACCGCGTGCGCTTCGCCCTCGAAAACGGCTTCAACGCCGCGAACGGCCAGCTCGGCACGGCGAACACGATGTTCAATCGCGAGGCGTGGATCGGCATCGGCTCAGCGAAGACGGGAGAACTCAAGCTCGGCCTGCAGGACGATGTGGGCGTGCCGCTCTTCATCGACGTGTTCGGCCAGGTCGGCACGGTTTCGAGCGTCGCGTATCTCACCGCGTGGACATACGACCTCGGCCCCGGCGCGAGTTACGAAGCCGCCCGCCTCCAGAACGCGATCAGCTATTCGTCGCCGTGGTTCGGGCCGTTCAATGCGCAGCTGGCGCTCTCGCTGCACGACGCGGGCTCGAACGCCCCCACCATCACCACGCGCGCCATCGCCTTCAACTATTACGACGGCCACCTGTTCGGCACGCTGAGTTATCTGGGCAATTACGGCCTGAACGCGCTCACCACCTCGCAGTACGTGCGCACCGACAACTTCGCCGCGGGCCTGCTCTACGACGGCGGCCACTACGTGCTCTCGGCCGGCTACAGCTTCCTCGCGCCGCGGCTCGACGGTGACCGCGTGGCCTCGCTCTATACGCTCGGCGCGCTGTATCGCTACCAGAAGCGCAACGACTTCCGCGTCGAACTCGCGTATCGCACGGTGGGCGGCTGGGCCGACCACTCGTATGGCGTCACGCTCGGCTACGACTACAACCTCTCGCAACGCACGGCGTTCTACGTGCGCGGCGCGCTGATCCGCAACACGGGTTCGGCGCCGACCTACGGGCGCTATCCCTCGCAGCAGCCCACGGTCGACAACATCACGACGAACTACACCGGCGCGAACGGCCAGACGGAGTTCTATCAGGCGCCGCACCTGGTGCTCGTCGGCATGTATCACAAGTTCTGATATTCGAGAGAGGAGATTCGACATGACCTTACGACCTGCCCATCGCCCCGCGCGCCATCTGGCCTGGCTGACGGCACTGCTGCTCGCCGCCTCGGGCCTCGCCGCGCACGCCCAGGGCGGCAGCGAAGCGAGCGCCGCAACAGGCCAGGCGGCCTCGCCGGCGCTCGCCGCTTCCGCGCCCACGGACCGCCAGCTCGCGGCCTCGGTGCGCCACGCGCTGCGCGCCGCGCGCAAGCAGGGGCTCAAGTCCACCTACATCCGCGTGCGCGCCCGCAACGGCGCCGTCACGCTCACGGGTGTCGTGGCAAGCCAGGACCAGATTGCGATCGCCACCTCGGTCGCGCAAGGCGTGAGCGGCGTGCACTCGGTCGCGAGCCGCATCGAAGTCCGTGACGGCGAAGGCCTCAAAGGCAGCCAGTAATGACCGCCGCCTTCGACCTTGCCGCCGCGACGCGCGGCACGCCCCGCCGCCGCACGATGGTCCTTGCCGCCGCGCTCGGCAACGGGCTCGAGTTCTTCGACTTCACGGTCTATAGCTTTTTCGCCTCGATCATCGGCAAGCTGTTTTTCCCTGCCGGGGACGAGCTCGCCTCGTTGATGATGTCGCTCGCCACCTTCGGCGTGGGTTTCGTCATGCGGCCGCTCGGAGGCGTGGCGATCGGCGCGTATGCGGACCGCGCGGGCCGCAAGCCCGCGCTGCTGCTCACCGTTACGCTGATGGCGCTCGGCACCGGGTTGATCGGCCTAGCGCCCTCGTATGCGCAGATCGGCATGGCGGCGCCCGCGCTCATCGTGCTCGGGCGGCTTTTGCAGGGCTTTTCGGCGGGAGGCGAAGTGGGCACGGCCACGACGCTCCTGATGGAGGCAGGCGCCGTGGGGCGGCGCGGCATGCTGGTGAGCTGGCAGATGGCGAGCCAGGGCGGCGCGGCGCTGGCGGGCGCGCTGATCGCCGTCCTGCTCTCGAAGTCGCTCACGCACGAGCAACTACTCGCCTGGGGCTGGCGCGTGCCGTTCCTGATCGGGCTCGCCATCGGGCCATTCGGATTCTATTTGCGCAAGCGTCTCGACGAATCGCTGCCTGCCGCACCGGCCACTGCCGCCGCCGGCGCCCCGCATGCACGGCGCACGCGCCTGCCGCTCCGGCAGATCGCCGCGGGCACGCTGCTCGTGATCGGCGGCACCGCCACGATGTACACCATCGTGTTTTTCCTGCCCGCGTTTCTCTCGCTCACGCTCGGCATGTCCACGGCCACCGCTTCGCTGAGCGGCTGCGCGGCAGGCATCGTTCTGTTGATCGGCTCGCCGTTCGCCGGCAAACTCGCCGACCGCATCCCGCGCCGCAAGCCGCTGATCGGCGTAGCGTCGTGCGTCTCGCTCGCCCTGGTGTTTCCGGCCTTTCGCGCCATCGCGGCGTGGCCGGCCGTCGGGACGGTCGTGCTCGTCGTGATCGTGCTGATCGGCTTCATGACGCTCACGAGCCCGGCCGCCTTCCTCATGATCCTCGAAGCGCTGCGCCCGGAAGTGCGGGCGACGTCGCTCGGCATCATCTACGCGCTCGGCGTAGCACTCTTCGGCGGCTTCGCGCAACTCGTGGTGGGTGCCCTGTGGCGGGCAACCGGCAGCTTCTACGCGCCGGCGTGGTATGTGTTCGGCTGCGGGCTCGTGGGTCTCGTGGGACTCGCGCTCTTCAAGGAAGGCGAGGTGGCATCGGCGCCTTGAGTGTGCGCTCAACGCTCGTTGGCGTCGGCCTGGCCTTCCGCCTCGCGCGGGTCGCGCGGCGAGTCCGGCGCCCCATGCTGCTGCGTCCTTCGCACGTGATCCCGCGTATGGAATGAAGGCAGCCGCCAGCCGTAATACAGCGACGAAAGTCGCAGCAGCACGCAAGCGAGGGTGCCGACCCAGGGCGTCCAGAACGAGGACCAGCCGAGATACGTGAGCCCCATCTGCAAGCCCGCGCCCAGCAGCGCCGCCGAGGCATAAATCTCGCGCTCCAGGATGGCGGGCACGCGCGAAAGCAGGATGTCGCGCAACACGCCGCCGCCCACGGCACTCACCATGCCGAGCACGACGGCCGTTTCCGCGCTGTTCGTCCAGATCCAGGCCTTCTGCGCGCCGGCCACGGCAAAGAGCCCGAGGCCGATCGCATCGAAGAACAACACGGGATGGCGCAGGCGCCGCACTTGCGGATAGGCCGAGATGGTCAGCAGCGCGGCGAACAGCGATACGGCCAGATAGGCCCAGTTCGAGAGCCCCGCAGGCGGAATGGCGCCGATGCAGACGTCGCGCAGGATGCCGCCGCCGCACGCCACCATGAAGGTCACGACGATGATGCCGAAGAGGTCGAGCCGCCGCTGCCGCGCGGCCACCGCGCCCGAGATCGCGAAGGCGAACGTGCCGATCAGGTCGAGCACCGTGTAGGCCGTGTGAGCGTTCATATGCGCACTGACGTGCGTGCCCAGATCGACGTTCATATGCCCTTGCGCGCGACCGCGCTCCCGTTGCAGAGCCGGCGGGGGCCGGCGACGCAACGGAGTATATCCAGGCAGGCGGAAATTTCAACGGCCGGCGGCGCGCTGCATCGCTGATCAGCCGTTGTCGCCGCCCGCAACCGGCAATACGGCGCCGGTGATATAGCTGGCCTCGTCCGAGGCGAGAAAAAGGATGGGCGCCACCTGCTCTTCGAGCGTGCCGTAGCGCTTGAAGAAGGTCGATTCCGTGACCTGCTGCACGGCTTCGTTCATCCAGGCCTTTTCCTGTTCGCTATCGCCCGCGGCATTGCGCGGGACGCGCCGCGGCGGCGCGCTGGTGCCGCCCGGCGCGCTGGCCACCACGCGAATGTTGTGCTCCGCGTATTCCATCGCCAGCGACTGGGTCAAGGCATTGACGCCGCCCTTGGCCGCCGAATACGGCACGCGACGAATACCACGCGTGGCATTCGACGATACGTTGACGATCGTGCCGCCCCCGCGCCGGAGCAGATACGGCAACACGGCGTGACACGTATAGAGCGTGGGCATCAGCGAGCGGCGAATCTCCGCGTCGATCTGCGCCGGCTCGAATTCGGCGAAAGGGCGCATGCGGATGGCCCCGCCCACGCCGTTAATCAGGACGTCGATGCCGCCGAACGTCCGGGCCGCGAACGCCATGGCCGCCTGTGCGCCTTCGTAGGTCTCCAGGTCGGCGACGAATCCCGCCGTGGCCGCGCCCTGCGCTTCGGCGGCCACCCCGGCCACGAAGTCCGCCCGATCGACGAAGAGCACCTGGCCGCCCTCCGCGGCCGCCCGCAGCGCCACGCCACGGCCGATGCCCTGCGCGGCGCCCGTGACCACAATGACCTTGCCCGAGAATCGTTGCATGGTCAGGCCGCCTTCGCAATAACGTTCGGCGTGAACTTCTCGTAATGGAAGCTGTTCGGCTGCATGCCTTCGTCGTCGAAATACTTCCGTACTGCGTCGACCATCGGCGGCGGACCGCACAGGTAGACGTCGACGTCGCCGTCGTTCAGGGCGTCGGCGGGAATGTGCTGCGTCACCCAGCCCTTGCGCGGATGATTCGACTCCGCTTGCGCCACGACCGTAGCAAAGCTGAAGTTCGGCAGCTTCGCCGTGTAGGCCTCGATTGCCTCCACCTGCACGAGGTCGAGGTCCCGCGTCACGCCGTAGATCAGATGCACCTTCTGCTGCGACGCCGTGCGCGCCAGCACCTCGAGCATCGAAAGGAACGGCGCGAGCCCCGTGCCGCCGGCCAGGAACAGCAGCGGGCGCTGCGCGTCGCGCAGATAGAAGCTGCCAAGCGGACCATGGAGGTCCAGCTTGTCGCCCGGCCGTGCCGCTTCCAGCCAGTGGCTCATCACGCCGCCAGGAATCCTCTTGATCAGAAAGCGGATCTTCGCCTCGCCGGGCGCCGACGAGAATGAATACGAACGGTGCTGGCCACTGCCGGGCACGTCGATATTCACATACTGGCCAGGCAGGAAAACCGGTGCCGTTGCGTCCACATCGAGTTCGAGCACTACGGCCGCGTCGTTGTGCGGTTCGACTTTCGCGACGGTGGCGACGAACCGGCTTTGCTCCGTCTTGCACGCAGTGGACGACGTGGGCACCGCGATCACGCAGTCGCTCTGCGGCACCATCTGGCAGGTCAGCACGAGACCACCCGCTTTTTCGTCGTCGGTCAGCGCGTCTTCGATGTAATCGTCGCCCAGATCGTAGCTTCCGCTTTCGGCGCGGCACTTGCAGGTGCCGCACACGCCATCGGAACAATCCATGGGTAGGTTGATCCTGGCCCGAAACGCAGCGTCGAGAACCTTCTCCCCCGCTTTACAGTCGATGAAACGGGTGACGCCGTCCTCGAAATTCAATGCGATTTTGAAACTGGACATGGAAATCTCCCCCCTGCCTTTAATACGGAATGCAAAACATCAAACGTGGTAGACGTCGAGAACCTGGCGGATATAGTCGTTCTTCAGAACGATCTTCTTGTATGAGATCAGTAGGTCTTCGCCCACCCGGCGCAGTGTCACGAACATCGTGCCGAAGAAGTGGTCGGTCACGCGATAACGGTGATTGAGCGTGTGGAAGTTGTAGCGCACGTCCACTTCGTCGCCGCGCTCCGCCAGCACTTCCACATTCGTGACGTTGTGGCTGGTGCGCGGCTCGGGCGTCGAAGCGCCACTGCGCTCGGTCTTGATGCGGAACACACGATCCTCCAGACCGCCCCGGTCCGGGTAGTACATCAGCGAGATCTGGCTGTCGTGGTCGTGGGTGAGCTGGTCGTCGTCGTCCCATGACGGCATCCAGTAGGTGACGTCTGCTGCATAGCAGTCGAGCCAGGCGTCCCACTGGCGGTCGTCGAGCAGCCGTGCCTCGCGATAAAGCGCGGCGCAGACACGCGTATAGTCGAAGCTCATGCCTGCGCCTCCCCACTTTCCTTCTTCAGCGCGTCGCGCATCACGCGCACCCAGTATTCGTGCTGGCACACGAACAGCCCTTCGTCTTCGCTGCGCTCGCCCGAAATGAGCGGCTTGAGTCCCATCTTCTTCGCGTTCTCGTCCGGGCCTTCGATCCACAGGGGCGCGCCGCGCGAAAGGTCGTTCCACATTGCCGTGATCCCGGCGTAACCCGACTGGCAGGCGCGGAACTCTTCGAGATCATCCGCTGTGCCCATGCCGGTGACGTTGAAGAAGTCCTCGTATTGACGGATGCGCGTAGTGCGATCCGCGGCGCTTTCGCCCTTCGGCGCGAAGCAGAAAATGGAGACTTCGGTCTTGTCCACGCTGATCGGCCGCACCACGCGAATCTGCGTGCTGAACTGGTCCATCAGGAACACGTTCGGATAGAGGCACAGGTTGCGTGTCTGGTTGACGATGAAACCCGCCTTTGTCTCGCCCACCCGCGCCGTGATTTCGTCGCGATGCGGGTACACCGGCCGCACTTCGGGATTCATCGTGTTGGTCCACAGCAGAATGTGGCCGTGTTCGAAGCCATAGACGCCCGCCACGGACTTGCTCCAGCTGTTCGCGTCCACCGCCTGGGTGCCGTCTTCCTTGCGCCGCCCCATCGTCGCGGCGTAGTTCCAGTGCACGGTGCTGACGTGATAGCCGTCGCAGCCGTTCTCCATCTGCATCTTCCAGTTGCCTTCGTACACGTAGGACGAGTTGCCGCGCACCACCTCCAGCCCCTGGGGCGCCTGATCGACGATCTGGTCGACGATCACCCGCGCTTCGCCCAGGTAGTCTTCGAGCGGCATGACATCGGCATTGAGACTCCCGAACAGGAAACCGCGATAGTTCTGGAATCGCGCGACTTTCTTCAAATCATGCGATCCGTGACTGTTGAATTGCACCGGATATTCGGTGGTCTTCTCGTCCTTGACCTTCAGCAGCTTGCCGGTATTGGAGAAGGTCCAGCCGTGGAAGGGACACGTAAAGCTGCCCTTGTTGCCATGCTTGCGCCGGCACAGCATCGCGCCCTTGTGCGCGCAGGCGTTGATGACGGCATGGAGTTCGCCGGTCTTGTCGCGCGTGATGACCACGGGCTGGCGGCCAATCCACGTGGTGTAGTAATCGTTGTTCTCGCTCAGCTGGCTCTCGTGCGCCAGGTACACCCAGTTGCGCTCGAAAATGTGCTTCATTTCGAGGTCGAACAAACTGGCGTTCGTGAAGATGTCGCGACGGCAACGGTACACACCCGCTTGCTTGTCGTCCTGCACGGCCGTGGCCAGCAGGTGTTCCAGTGGGTCGGCTTGGTCGATGATGGCAGACATGTTTTCTCTCCCCAGGCGCGAACCGGGTCCAGCCCGGAGTTCGCGCACCGGTGTCGAATGATTCGTCAGGCTGCGGCGCGCACGCGCTCGACTTCGGCGGCCGGCGCGGTGTCTCGCTCGGCGTTCAGGCGGAAATCGAAATCGATCGAGGCGAACGGTTTGTCCACGCCGTGCTGCTTCACGCGTTCAGCCGAGGCAATATGTTCGATGGGCGGCACGAGCCCTTCGCGGCTGGCGAAGGCGAAGTCGTCCCAGAGGTAGGCATCGCCGTCGATGTTGATCTGCGTGGTCAGCTTGCGATGGCCCGGCGCCGAAACGAAGAAGTGGATATGCGCGGGACGCTGACCGTGGCGGCCGAGCTTGTCGAGCAGGCGTTGCGTCGTGCCTTCGGGCGGGCAGCCGTAGCCCACCGGCACGATGCTGCGAAATTGATAGCGGCCGTCCTGGTCGGTGACGATCGTGCGGCGCAGATTGAAATGCGACTGCGTCTTGTCGAAGAACGAATAGTTGCCCAGCGTGTTTGCATGCCAGACCTCGACCTGCGCGCCGGGCAGCGGCTTGCCGTTGCCGTCGTACACCGTGCCCTGCATGAAGAGCAGTTCGCCCTTGCCGTCTTCGCTGCCGTCGTCGAGGCGCGCATAACCGACGCTCGCCGGCGCGCCCGCCACATAAAGCGGGCCTTCGATCGTGCGCGGCGTGCCGCCCGTCAAGCCCGCTTTCGCTTCGGCCTCGTCCATGCGGATGTCGAGGAAGCGTTCGAGCCCGAGGCCCGCGGCCAGCAGGCCGAGTTCGTGGGTGGCGCCCGCTTCGGAGAGGTACTCGATGCCCTTCCACACTTCGGTGGGAGTGAGATCGAGGTCTTCGATGGCCTTGAAAAGATCGGCGGCAAGACGCACGACCACCTGCTGAACGCGGGGATCGATTTCGCCTTTGGCGGTATCGACGACGAACCCTTTCACGAGGGTTTCGATTTCTGCGTGCTTCATTGTCTGCTCCTATGCTCTGATCACTGAACCTCGCGCGCAATGTGGGATAAGCGCGCTGTCTCCCAGTACCGCCGCCGCCGCGGGAATGACTCCTTGCCTGCTTCGGGCTGGGGCGTCTTTTTCATGCCCCGAAGGTATAATGAGATGCGGCTGAGGGGGTGGCTGAAGCATAGTTGGCGGCGAATCGGCGCGTCCAACACTGATTTAGTATCGGGACGATATCTCCAGGGTATGAACATCGAACTTCGACATCTGCGCTACTTCGTGGCCGTGGCCGAAGAACGCAACTTCACGCGCGCCGCCCAGCGGCTGCATATCGCCCAGCCGCCGCTCTCCCGCCAGATCCAGCAGCTCGAAGAGGCACTGGGCGTGCAGCTGTTCGAGCGCAACTCGCGACCGCTCAAGCTCACCGATACCGGCCGTTTCTTTTATTCGCACGCGGTGCAATTGCTCGCACAGACCGCCGAGCTGGAGTCGATGACGCGGCGCGTCGGCAAGATCGAGCGCAGCCTTTCGGTGGGTTTCGTCGGCTCGACGCTTTACGGCTTGCTGCCGAAGATCATTCGCCGCTTTCGTCAGGAGAACGGCGCCGTCGAATTGAGCCTGCACGAGATGTCGACGATGGACCAGATCCAGGCGCTCAAGGAGGGGCGTATCGACGTGGGCTTCGGGCGCATCCGGCTGGAAGACCCGAGCATCAGGCGCGTGGTGCTGCGCGAGGAACGCATGATCGTGGCGCTGCCGATCGGCCATCCGCTCATCGACGCGAAGCCCGTGCTTTCGCTCACCGATCTCGTCAGCGAAACCCTCATCATCTTTCCGAAGGCGCCGCGCCCGAGCTACGCGGACCAGGTGCTGGCGGCCTTCCACGACCGCTCGCTCAAGCCGGAGCACGTCTACGAAACGCGCGAGCTGCAGATTGCGCTCGGGCTCGTCGCGGCGGGCGAAGGCATTTCGATCGTGCCGAGCAGCGTGCACGGCCTGCGGCGCAGCGACGTCCTCTACAAGGACCTGGACGACCCGCGGCTCGTCTCGCCGATCATCATGAGCATGCGGATGCTCGACGAATCGGAAGACCTCACGCGCATGCTCGAACTGATCTACCGGCTGTACACCGAAGAGCAGATGGAGTTCATTGCGCCGGCCGCGCCGTGAGGGTGGCGCCGGCGCATCGACAATACTTTCCGGGTATCAAACCAGACATTATCGGTCTTGGACAACGCCAGCCGGGCCCGCGCATACTGCGTTCACCTCATCCGACAGTATCTCCTGGGTATGAACGCAACCGTAAGCTCCATTGAGGCGATCCTCGTCGATCTGCCGACCATTCGCCCCCACCAGCTCGCGATGGCGACCATGCAGCAGCAAACGCTCGTGATCGTCAAACTCCTGTCCAGCGACGGCGTGGTGGGGATCGGCGAAGCGACGACCATCGGCGGCCTCGCCTATGGCGACGAGAGTCCCGAAGGCATCAAGCTCACCATCGACACCTATCTGGCCCCCGCCCTCGTGGGCGCTGACGCAACCAACGTTCACGCCGCCATGGTGAAACTGAACAAGGTGGCGCGCGGCAACCGCTTTGCGAAGTGCGCGCTGGAAATGGCGCTGCTCGATGCGCAGGGCAAGCGGCTGAACGTGCCGCTCGCCACGCTGCTGGGCGGCGCGGTGCGCAGCACGCTGCCCACGCTATGGACGCTCGCGAGCGGCGACACGCGGCGCGACATCGACGAAGCCGAGCGCCTGCTGGCCGAGCGCCGCCACGACACGTTCAAGCTCAAGATCGGCCGGCGCAGCGTGCGCGACGACGTGGCCCACGTCGCGGCGATCAAACGCGCGCTGGGCGAGCGCGCCCGCGTGACCGTGGATGTGAACCAGGCCTGGAACGAGGCCGAGGCGGCCACCGGCATCGCCATGCTGGAAGACGCGGGGATCGACCTCGTCGAGCAGCCGGTGCCGCGCGAGCAACGCGCGGCGCTCGCACGCCTCGCGGCACGTTTCGTAGTCCCGATCATGGCCGACGAAACGCTGACGGGCCCCGAGGACGCCATCGATCTCGTGCGCGGAGCCTGTGCCGATGTGTTCGCACTGAAGATCATGAAGTCGGGCGGCCTGTACGGCACGCTGCGCACGGCCGCCGTGGGCGACGCGGCGGGCATGGCGCTGTACGGCGGCACGATGCTCGAAGGCAGTGTGGGCACGCTCGCGGCCGCACATGTTTTCGCCACGCTGCCGCAGCTCGCATGGGGCACCGAACTGTTCGGGCCGCTGCTGGTCAAGGACGACGTCGTCACGCAACGGCCGGTGTATCGCGACTTCTGCCTGCACCTGCCCACGGGCCCCGGCCTCGGGATCGCGCTCGACGAGGACAAGCTCGCGCACTATCGCCGCGACGCTTCGCGCAGCCACGTGGCGCTCTCCTGACTTTGCGCAACCTTTACCGGGACCCAACGACCCATGCTTTTTCTCGTCAGAATGGATGTGCATCTGCCCGCGGATCTGCCCGCAGCGCAGGCCGATGAAATCAAGGCCCGCGAAAAGGCCTATTCGCAGGCGTTGCAGCGCTCGGGCAAGTGGCAGGCGCTCTATCGGATCGTGGGCGAATACGCGAACTACAGCGTGTTCGACGTCGAATCGAACGACGAGCTGCATACGTTGCTCGCAGCGCTGCCGCTCTTTCCCTATATGAAGCTGCATGTCACGCCGCTCGCGAAGCATCCTTCCTCGATTCGCTGATCGCGCCCCGCGGCTGCCCAGGCACAACGCCGGCACAAAAAAGGCTGAAATGGGTCAAAAAAGGGCCTAATTAGCTCCCAAGGGCCCGTTTCGAGCCCCAATCGCCCTCCAGGCCGCGAGCCTGCCGGAAAATCTGCACCAAACCTCAAAAAAGACCGAAAATACGCAGGCAGCCGCAATCAACAACCGCGAGACACCGAAACATGAGCACTAGCAGTCGCCTGGCATTCTCCGTCGAACAGCACCCCAACCCCACGCCCGCGGCGCAGATCGCCGAGCGCCTCGAAAGCCCGGTCTTCGGCCGGGTCTTCACCGACCACATGGTCACGATCCGGTGGAGCGAAGGGCGCGGCTGGCACGACGCCAAGGTCGAGGCACGCCGTCCGTTCCAGATCGACCCGGCCTGCGCCGTCCTCCACTACGCCCAGGAAATCTTCGAAGGCATGAAGGCGTATCGCCGCGAAGACGGCTCGATCGCCCTGTTCCGCCCGCAGGAGAACGCGAAGCGTTTCCGCGCCTCAGCGGCGCGCATGTCGATGGCGGATCTGCCCGAAGAACTCTTCATGCAGGCCATCGAAGCGCTCGTCGATATCGATCAGGCCTGGGTCCCCGGCGGCGACGGCAGCCTCTACATCCGCCCGTTCATGTTCGCGAACGAGAGCTTCCTCGGCGTGCGCGCCTCGTCGGAGTATGTGTTCTGCGTGATCGCCTGCCCGGTGGGCCCGTATTTCAAGTCGGGCAAGTCGGCGGTGACGGTGTGGGTGTCGGACCAGTACACGCGCGCGGCGCCCGGCGGCACGGGCGCGGCCAAGTGCGGCGGCAACTACGCGGCCAGCCTGATCGCGCAAACCGAAGCCTCGAGCAAGGGCTGCGACCAGGTGGTCTTCCTCGACGCGGCCCAGCACCGCTGGATCGAGGAGCTGGGCGGCATGAACGTGTTCTTCGTGATGGACGACGGCTCGCTCGTCACGCCGCCGCTCTCGGGCACGATCCTGCCGGGCATCACGCGCGCCTCGATCATCGAGCTGGCCCGCAAGGAAGGCATCGAGGTCAAGGAAGCGCCCGTGGCATTCGATTCGTGGCGTGACGACGCCGCCAGCGGCCGCGTGAAGGAAAGCTTCGCGTGCGGCACGGCGGCCGTGGTCACGGCAATCGGCCAGGTGCGTCACGAGGGTGGCGAATTCACGATTGGTGACGGCGGCGAAGGCGAAGTCACGCGCCGCCTCCGCACGCTGCTTACCGGCATCCAGCGCGGCAAGGTGGTCGATCCGTCGAACTGGGTCTGGAAGCTGGAATCGAGCAAGAAGGCGTAAGCGTCGTTCGAGTTTTGTCTATGAGCGGGGTGCATTTGGGTGCGCCCCGTTTTTTTTAGGTTTGTCGTTGGGTTGTTGGGAAGGGGTCTGTTCGACCCGAAGCTGACGGTAGCGTTGTTAAAAAGCGGTCGCGCGATAGTGGTTATGGATTTTGTTTCTCCACTTCGGTTATAACGAATCGAACTGTGTGTTGATTAGGCCGAAGGATGTGTTCGTATTTCCCCAAGTCAGTACCTCTCGTTTTTTCATCAAAAAACCGAGGGGAGCATGGATTGCCAGCATCCAGTATCGATTGAGTGGACGCATCGAAGCTACAGCGATGATAGGTTGGTTTTTCGCTGTCGTCGTTCGAGCCCCACGTATTTTTGCAGTCGTCTCCAGTCTGACAGTCGACAGCGACGCGAACGGGAATCTTCGTTGTTTGAAGGGGATCTATACCAGAAGTTTTGGAGTCGAGGTAAACCACAATTTGCCTTAGTGCCCAACCGCAGTATCCGAGCTTAACGTCGTCTCGCCAAGCTTGCCAAGATCGCTGTCCATCGGATGTCGACGTTAGTTGGACACGCTTCGCAAAATGGTCGGGCATGAATCCAGCTTCCCCAACCATGTGTTTGCAGAACATCGAGTTGGTTGTCGTGTACCAATCCTCGACGAGAACCGCTTCGACGTCGTCTGGTATCTTGCCGATTACCTCTATCCCGTCATGGGGAGCGGGGTTGATATCTGGCGCGGCAAACGCGGCGCAACTATAGAGCACCGACAATACAAACAAAAATATAAATTTCACGCGCGCCCCCTTTTCTAAATCTGTGAACGATTGCGAGATTGTCGACGATTCAACCCATGACGTCGATTGACCGCTCATAGCCGCGTACGGCCTTATGCAATTCGCATCGACGCGGCTACGGATGGTTGAGAGCGACCGGCTCAACGCGACCCGGAGCGGTCTTTCGGATTTCCCGGAAGCGGACATCCTCCCTGCGGGTCACGCGCTCCGAAGAATCATCTTATGGCCCGTCACACGCTTCGCAGCTTCTGCAGAACAGCTAGTTCTGCCGTGTCGCGAACCCATCTTCGAGGGTCCAGAGGGGTGTCAAGAATCAGGTGAGCCGCAAGGATTTGGTCCTCGTTATCAGGATCAATCTCTCGTTCCGAAAAATAACCTTCGTGAGCGACGCAGTTTCGAATCGCATAAGCCGCGCGCACTACATCCCACACAGACAGAATGATTGTGTTTGGCGTGTAGCTCGGACTATGTTTGTCGCCTCCCAAAAGCAAATGTTGCTCCCGGCCATCTACTGTTCGCGTCATGGACTGCACGAGCGGATTACTGTTCATGATGAGTTGGTATACGCGAGCTTCTTTTGCGTTTGTGTCTTTCGGATTTCCCTTGCGATTCAGAATCAATTTACCGTCGGGATAAGTGATTGGGTTGCCAGATGAAATCTCGCGATCGGCCAGCAACTCCAGCACCGACCAAGACCGCAACAACGCAATTCCGGGATCTGCCTCAGACGTCGCCTCGGCATACGATCGCAGAAGCAGTCTCAGAAAGGGGGTGCGTTCCAGTTTCGGTGTGGCGACTTCAATCAAATTTGCTGCTGAAGCCGGATCGGCGTCAGGTAATAAGTTGCCTCGATAGATAGGGGATCCGAATGAGTTCGACCACTGCTGCCCACTATTTTGATCTAAAGCCATTGAATAGAATTCGCATGGTTTATGGCCGCGGTCTAGACCAAGCAATTCAAAAATAAGATCTGCATGTTGTCTACAATGATTGAGCGCATCTACGTGGTCTGTTGCAAGCACGCGTGAATACTCTATGAGAAATGTAGGAGTGGACCGCTCATACTGCGCTTCAACCGTATCCTTGAATTCGATGCCCCCCAAACCCAACTTATAGAGCGTTGTGTTGACGATTTCGTGCAGTCGAGCATGAGAGAACCCACGACCCAACGGGGTGACCGAAAAGCCTTCGAGTTGCTGTGGCGCATGTATCAAACACCCAACTCCGAATACCAGCACTCGATAGGGAACACCTGTTCCTTGACCAACACACGCTTGAGTGTGAATCTCCCTGGTCGTATACGCCCAGCGCTGCAATTGCAAGCCGCGAACTGATTCTGCAAGTTGATCCAAGCCTATTGCAGCCTCGCCAAGACTTCGAATCGCAAAGAAAATTGGCCCTATTGCGACAGATTGTGGTTGAATGATTTCACAGGCACTATCCCATCTCAGATTTACCGCGTCGATAACATAGATTCCCGGTCGCAGGTCCTGCGGTAAATTTTGAATTATTGATGCTATATTGCCTTGGACATGCGGCGTCGCCCCGAAGCTGAGCGCGAACTGATTGCGTGCTACGTCAACTCGATTCAGATTTACGGTCACGTTTGATAGCTGGGCGAGTTCGACATGCGGTAAATCGAACAAGATCCGAAAAGCGAACTCATCTCCGGGAAAATAGGATGATTGGTTCGTTTCTGCGCGCAAAGCGGGGATGTTCATGGATAGGAAAATTCACCGTAAGTTTTTTCTATTGCGGCCCGACAAGTTTTCTCCCTGCTGTAAGAGGAAGTTGGCAGGCAATCGAACAGGTGGCTAATTTTACTCGGAACAAGTTCGTCGCTCATGATCTAGAGCGTCGCGGCGGACGTTCTTGAGAGGCCATTTTGAAGTGCCTATGGTCTTGACGCTCCAGATTGTCGCTAATCTACGGGAGGCAGTCCAATGGCCGCTTCTGGCCGCACCCGGTCAGAGATTTCAGCGCTGTCGAACGCTAATCTCCGACAAGACGGGACGCGCTGGAGAAAATGTAGCAATCTCTCGCCAGCTTCCCGAACGCAGGGAGCACCAACCACTTCCGTAAAGTCCCCTCGCACTGAAACCCCAGTTTCTCCAAAACTCGCCGAGCGGCCGTGTTTTCAACGTCGCAGACAGTCCAGATTCTTTGAACGTTGGGCGAACGCCAAAGTGCGTCAAGAGCAGCCCGCCCGGCCTCAACTACGAGTCCGCGTCCCCAGAAACGCTCGCCAATTCCAAAGTGAATTTCGGTCTTATGGCCTTCCGGGATCACGACGAATAGGCCTATCGGCTTATCGTCGTGTCGTGTGCTAATGACCCAGGCAAATGGCGCATCGGCTTCATTCCAGGCCGCAATGCACCACTTTTCAAGCATCACTGTGGTACGCGCGACATTCTCATGGGCATGCCGTTGCAGGTAGCGTGAGCAATTCTGGGCTCCCGTGTAATTCTCGAACAGGACAGGGGCATCACCTTGTCGCGCGCGGCGGAGATGCAAGCGCGTTGTAAGTAGTTCAACTCGATCCTCCATCGTGGTCCCCTGCAAGCGGCGATTGCCAAAACCGGATTGTCGCCAATCCAGCACCGGCTGTCGAACATCGCATATTGGCCACCCACACTCCATCCACAAGTCCCCCCAGAAACCCGCGAAGCCCCCTTTTTATCGCCCCTTTTATCACCCCACTACCCCGAGCCGCTCGGCCGACATCCGCAGCCCTTCAAAAAGGCGCACGGCTATCCGCTCCGGGAAACCATCGGGCAGCGCCTTTCCCACCGCTTCAATCACGGCGGGCGTACGCTCCACAAAACGCGTCACGAGCGGCCCGGCGTCGTCGCCGTAATGGCACAGCCGCGCCGTGGCGTCGAAGTGGGCACGCTTCACGTCGCGCATGCGGTAGTGACGGCCCTTGCCCCATACCGCCATGGCGAGCGTCGCTTTGTGCCACGACCACTGGTTGCCGCCATCGCCCTCCACGGGCCAGATGGACATCACGTCGTAGAGCGGCGCAAGCTGGAAGCGACCGCCCGGCAAGAGGCGCAGGCTGAAGTTCTTCGCGTGACCATCGGGCGCGGCCAGCATCCAGAAGGCGATCTGCGCGCCGAGAAACGTTTCGATGTCCTGATCGGGGCGCTGCGATTGCCGCAGGATGCCCGCGATTTCACGCATGCCCGGACCGCCCTGCGACTCGTATTTGCGATGCGGCGGCACGCCCAGAGCCTGGCAGAAGTCTTCCTGAGGCAGACGCAACAGCGCGCCGCGCGTGGACCATGCCCGGTCGAAACGCTCGACGCTCAGCACTTTCTGCGTGCCGAACGTTTCGATGCGGGCTTCGGAAACCGGCAGCCCATAGGCTCGCAGCACGGCGAGGCAAAGCCACTCGTTTTCGACCGAGGTCTGGAAATCGACCCTGCGATGACCGATCAGACCGAGCGGCAGCTTGAGGATGTGCGTCGTCGGCGTGGCGCCGTGCGGCAGGTGCCACCGGCCATTGTGGTAAAGCAGCGCGGTTTTTTCCTGCGCGCCCGCCAGCGAAATACGCAGTTCGCCAGCCTCGTCGTCCCCGGCTTCGCCGCCCGGCAGCGTGCCGGCGGTTTCGAGCAGCAGGCGCTCGATTGCGCCCTCGGAGAGCGGCGTTCCGTCGATGGCTTCGACATTCGCCGGCGCTTCGTCCTCATCGAGCAGTTGCACGGCGCCAACGCAATCGCGCCCGATCGCCTTGAGCAGGTCGAACGCTTCCACGGTCTCGGTGCGAAAGCGCGCCGCGATGCGCCGGCGGATCTGCGGGCTGTCGGGCAGCAGATTGTCGAAGTAGTTGTGCACGCGCTCGCCGCGCAGCGGCCGCGCGCCGACGCCGAACGGCAGCGAGAGCGACAAGGGCCGCCCCACGGCCGACTGCTTCCAGCCGGCGTCGTAATGCAGCTCCATGTCGCCGCCGGCCGGCAGGACCCAGGTGCCTACCCGTTCGCCGTTGGCCCAGACGGAAAGCGCACGAGAATGCGATCGACGGCCCATGCGCTACCACTCCTGGGTTTCGTTGCCGGGGCCCTTTTCGACGCCCGTGCCGCGCGGCTGAACGCATAGCTCGAGGCCGTAGAGCGCGAAGAGCGCGAGCATCTGGTCGAACGAGAGGCTGGCGGTGCCGACGGTCTCCAGCGCGGAAAGCCGCGGCTGGCCAATGCCGATGCGTGCCGCCGCCTGGGCCTGGGTCATGCCCTGGGCCTTTCTAGCCGACTGCAGGATCTCGCCAAGCGCGGCCGGCGTATGGACGATGATTTTCATGAAATATTCCCGTGAAGCATAAACCCAGTTTATTCTCGTTAGTGATAATTTGTCAATATCACTCACAAGCATAAAATAGAAATATCGGCAACAGGAATATCCAGGGTGCCGCGTCACGGACGATGCCCCTCGTCACGGCCACGTTTTCGCGCTGCAATGCACAAACCCTGTCATTCGTCGAGTGTCGGCCGTGGAGTGTTTTTTTGGCACCACGCTCCGCCCAATTTCAACGCGATTTTTATTTTCTACACAATAAGATTGCCTCGTCGCAATTCGCCGCATTGAACACGATCTGTCCCATGAGGCTCGATCGCAATCCCCGTCGCCCAATAGCAGCGGGGGTCCGCGGGTATTGCGTCGTGCGCAATAATGATCCGGAATTAATTCCATTCTCGAATGCCGCTTAAATAGCTTTCGGATAAATTACATTTCCTTTATTGCCGGTGAATAGCGAAATAAATCAACAGATCACCGCCCATACCCGGAGTTAAAAAAGCATGAAAAAGAGTCTGATCGCCATCGCACTCGGTAGCGTTTTCGCGGTTTCCGCGCATGCACAAAGCAGCGTCACCCTCTACGGCCTCATCGATACGGGCCTCGTCTATACGAACAATCAGCAGGGTCACGCCAACTGGCAGCTGAACACCAGCTCCACGCAGAACACGGTCTTCGGCCTGAAGGGCACGGAAGATCTCGGCGGCGGCCTGAAGACAGTCTTCAAGCTGGAACAAGGTTTCCTGCTCAACAACGGCCAGGAAGCGTTCTCGGGCGACGGCTTCGGCTCGCAAGCCTGGGTCGGCCTGCAAAGCGATCCGTACGGCACGCTCACGTTCGGGCGCCAGTTCGACGTGATGAACGACCTCGTCGGCCCGCTCACGGCCGGCTCGAATACGTGGGGCGGCAACATGGCCGCGCACCCGTTTGAAAACGACAACCTCGCCGCCAATTCGGTCGTCGTCAACAACACCGTCAAGTACACGAGCCCGGTGTGGTACGGCGTGACGGTCGAAACGATGTACGCGTTCAGCAACAAGGCCGGCGACTTCGCGAACAACCGCTCGTACGGTTTCGCGCTCGGCTATTCGCAAGGCCCGATCAACCTCGCCGCCGGTTACCTGCAGTTCAACAACGCCGGCAGCGGCAGCGGCGCGATCACCACGGGCGACACGAGCGCGAACTTCGTCGCAGAGCGCCAGCGCATCTGGTCGCTCGGCGGCAACTACACGTATGGTCCGGCCACGGTCGGCCTCGTGTGGAGCCACACGCAGCTCGACAACCTGGGCGGCGTGTATTCGTTCGGCACCGGCACCTACCTGGGCGCGAACGATCCTTCGTCGGGTTCGCTCGACGGCTCGCTGCGCCTCGACAACTTCGAGATCAACGCCAAGTACGCGATCACCCAGGCATGGAGCGTTTCGGGTGCCTACACGTACACGCATGGCGCGTACAACGGTGCATCGCCGGGCTGGAACACGGCGATGCTGCAAACGGACTACGCGCTCAGCAAGCGCACCGACTTCTACGTCGAAGGCGTGTACGAGAACGTGCACGGCGCGCCGGCCGACTCGGTGCTCTCGCACGCGATGATCAACACGCTCGCGCCGTCCGCCACCAACACGCAGGTCGCCGTCACGGTGGGCATGCGCCACTCGTTCTAATAACAGGCGGCAACGCCTGGCTCCTGTGCGGCATCGCGCACGCCCGAACACCGGGCGCGGCGCGATGCTGTTTTCTCTTTCTGCCGACGTTTGTGCGCAAGCGGGCCGCCGTCGGTATATAGTCGCCATTCCGATACCCCTCGCGACGCATGACGCCTAACCGCAAGAAGACCCGTATGAAACTCCTCACCCGGCTCTGGAAAGAGAACAAAGGCCTGGTTGCATTCCTGCTGCTCATGACGGTGTTTCGCAGCGCCGTGGCCGACTGGAACGTCGTGCCGAGCGGCTCGATGCTGCCCACCATCCGCCTTGGCGACCGCATCTTCGTGGACAAGATGGCCTACGATCTGCGCGTGCCGCTCACGCATATACGCATTGCCCATCTGGGCGATCCGCAGCGCGGCGATATCGTGACGATCGATTCGTCCGCGGCCCATGAACTGCTCGTCAAGCGCGTGATCGGCGTGCCGGGCGACCGTGTCGCGCTACGCGACAACGTGCTCTACGTGAACGGCGTGGCCGCGCGCTATCGGCCCGAAGGCACGAACCTGCTCGCGAGCGACGCCACCTCGACCGGCGAGTACCTCGCCGAACGCTTCGACGGCGTGACGCATACGGTGCGACTCTCGCCCGACGCACCCAGTCCGCGCAGCTCGTTCGGCCCTGTGGTCGTGCCCGAGGGCCAATACCTGGTGCTCGGCGACAACCGCGACGACAGTGCCGATTCGCGTTATTTCGGCTTCTTCCCGCGCAACGAGATCATGGGCCGCACGCGCAACGTGGCCTTCTCGCTCGATCCCGCCCGCTACTACGCACCGCGTTTCGACCGTTTCGGCAAGCCACTCGACGCGCTGCCCGGCTGAGCGTTGCGCAAAGACCCATGAACGATCCTGATCAGCAAGCAAAGCTCGTGGCACGCCTGCGCGAGCGCGGCGTCGATCTGACTGGCGCGCCCGTGCGCATCGCCGGCTTCGGCGACTCGGCGGAGCTCTCCGCCTCGCTCATCGCGCTGATCCAGGCCGGCGTGAAGCGCGCGACCTGCAGCCTGCAGGACTCCTGGCGCTTCGACGGCGAACGGCTTCCCGTTGCCGGCGACTTCGAGATCGTGATGGATTTCGGCGGACGGCCTGTGCTGGTGCTGCGCACGACCGACGTACGCATCACAGCATTCCAGGACGTGCCGGCCGCGTTCGCGATTGCCGAGGGCGAAGGCGATCTCTCGCTCGATTACTGGCGCCGCGAACATTGGCGCTTCTTTCTGCATGAATGCGCGCGCGTCGGCCGCACGGCAACCCAGGACATGCCGCTCGTGTGCGAGTGGTTCGAAGTCGTGGCCGTGCTGAATCCCGACGACGACTGGTCCGCGGTCCTCCCGTAGCCGCAGCGGCACCGCGCCGCCACTCTCGCCCAACCCTTCGGAGCGTCCCATGTCATCGACTCCCGCGAACCCGCCCACCGCGCTGCACGAAGTCTGGCTGATCCGCCACGGCGAAACGCAATGGAGCCTGTCGGGCCAGCACACCGGCAGCACGGACATTGCGCTCACGGATCACGGCCGCGCTCAGGCGCGTGCGCTCGCGCCGCGTCTGGCCACGCAATCGTTCGACGCGGTCTGGTCGAGCCCGATGGCCCGCGCGATCGAAACCTGCGAGCTCGCGGGTCTCGGCGGCCAGCGTGTGATCGTGCAGGATCTGCACGAATGGGATTACGGCATCTACGAGGGGCGCACCACGCCCGAGATCCGTGCGAGCGTGCCCGGCTGGAGCGTCTGGGACTCGCCGGTGCCGAAAGGCGAAAGCCTGCTGCAAATTCAGGCGCGTGCCGAAGCGGTGGTGGCGCGCCTTCTCGCGGCCAGCGGACGCGTGGCGATCTTCTCGCACGCGCATTTCCTGCGCGCGCTGGCGGGCTGCTGGATGGGCGGCGCGGCGGCCCTTGGCGCCCATCTCTATCTCGACACGGCTTCGATCAGCCTCCTCGGCTTCGATCACGAATCTCGCGCGATCCGGCGCTGGAACAGCTAGGCAACGGGGACTTCCGCTGCCTGCCGGAACGAGGCGCCCGCGTGACGCGAGGGCAGCGCGTCGCCCTCGCCGAAGAGTTTCTGCCGCAGCGTGCCGGGCGCATAGGCGGTCTTGTAGAGACCGCGATTCTGCAACTCCGGAACGATCAGATCGACGAAATCTTCGTAGCTCTCGGGCACCACGGTGCGGCTGAGATTGAAACCGTCCACGTCGGCTTCGTCGATCCAGGCCTGCAATTCGTCGGCGACCTGCGCCGCGCTGCCGACGATCGCCGGATAGCGGCCGCCCAGTTCGAACATCTCCAGCAATTTGCGGCGCGTCCAACCATGCTGCTTCGCCGTGCGCGTGGCCGATTCGATCGCATTGCCGGGGGCGTAATCGACGGGCGCATCGAGGTCGTATTGCGCGTAGTCGATGCCGGTACTCGCCGCGAAATGCGCGAGACCCGCTTCGCGGCTCGCATACTGGCGATAGTCGGCATATTTTTCGCGCGCCTCCTGTTCGGTTGCGCCCGCAACGACGGCCGCACCCACGAACACCTTCACGTCGTCCGGGCGGCGTCCCGCGCGCACGAGTTGCTCGCGCAGCGCACGCACCGTCTCGCGGCCCGCCTGGCGATTCGGCGGGGAGATGAACACGCACTCCGCGTGGCGCGCGGCAAAGCGCTGCCCGCGCCCCGAACTGCCGGCCTGGAACAGCACCGGCGTGCGCTGCGGTGAAGGCTCGGCAAGGTGATAGCCATCGACGTTGTAGTAGCGTCCCGCGTGCTGCACGCGATGCAGCTTCGCCGGATCCGCGAAAACACGCGCGGCCTTGTCGCGCAGCACCGCGCCCTCCTCCCAGCTGCCTTCCCAGAGCTTGTAGAGCACGTCGAGATATTCGTCGGCGCGGTCGTAGCGCTCGTCGTGCGGCAACTGCTCCGAAAGCCCCATTGCTCGCGCGGCGCTATCGAGGTAGCCCGTGACGACGTTCCAGCCGATGCGCCCCTCGGTCAGGTGATCGAGCGTCGAGAAACGCCGCGCGAGCAGATAAGGTTGCTCGTAGGTCAGATTGACGGTCACGCCGAAGCCCAGATGCTGCGTGACGGCGGCCATGGCGGGCACGAGCAGCGTGGGATCGTTGACGGGCAACTGGATCGACTCGCGCAGCGTGACATCTACGTCGCGCCGGTACACGTCGTACACGCCGACGATGTCGGCGAGGAAAAGCCCGTCGAACAGGCCCCGTTCCAGCGTGCGCGCGAGATCGGTCCAGTAGGAGAGCTTACGGTAGTCGGTCGAGCGGTCGCGCGGATGAGTCCAGAGACCGTGATTGATATGCCCCACGCAATTCATGTTGAACGCGTTGAGCAGAATGGGCTTCTTCGTCTTCGTCATCAGAGCGCTCCGTGCCGCGGCGGCAACGTGTCGTTCAGCCAGAAATTGCCGACGGCGTGGTACTTCCAGCGCACGGGGTCGTGCAGCGTGTGCGTGCGGGCATTGCGCCAGAAACGGTCGAGCCCGAGGCCATCGAGCGTTGCCGCCGTGCCGGCCAGTTCGAACAGGCGCGTGCCTGCGTCGAGCGAAATCGTGGTAGTGAGCGCGCGCGCCTCGGCGACCGCAATGGACGCCTCGGCCACCGAGCGCTCGCAAGGCGCAGCCTGCGCCGCATCGACGTAGCGGCCCGCGCGCCGCACCAGCGCCTCGGCGGCGCGCAGCCGCACCGCGAGGTTGCCGAACTGCGCGAGCGTGAGCGGATCGTCGGCCGCGCGCTCGACCTTTGCGTCGATCCACGGACGCGAGCGTTCGCGCACGAACTGCAATGCCGCCTGAAACGCGCCGCGCGCAATCCCCAGGTCGATCGCCGCGTGAATGATCTGCGCGAGCGGCCCAATGGTGGTGGGCTTTTCAAACGAGGCGAGGAACGGCACCACCCATTCGGGCTCGACCCGCACGCCATCGAACGCGACCGAGCCGCTGCCCGTCACGCGCTGGCCAAAGCCGTCCCAGTCGTCGGTGATGGTCACGCCCGGTGCGTGGCGCGGCACGAACGCGAGATAGGTGACGTCTCGCCCCGCTTCTTCCGCCACAACGAGAGTCGGAATCCAGTGCGCGTACAAGGCCCCAGTGCAGTAGAACTTGCGGCCGTCGATACGCAGGCCGAGCGCGTCGCGCGTGAGCCGCGTGCGGCGCCTGAAGTCCTTGTGGCCGACTTCGGCGAGCGCGTTGCCGAAGCGCTCGCCCGCCAGCACGCGGTCGTAGAAGAAACGCTGCTGCTCTGCGCTGCCGCCCACGCGCAGGACTTCGAGCGCGTAGAAGTGATTTTGCGGAATCTGGCCAAGCGAGCCGTCGGCGGCCGAGATAATCGCCGTGACTTCGGCGAGCGTGGCGCTCGACACGCCGGGGCCGCCGAATGCACGCGGCACCGTGATCGCCCACAAGCCGCTCGCGACGAAGGCATCGAGTTCGGCCCACGGCAGCCGCCGTTCGCGGTCGCGCAGCACGGCGTCGCGGGCGAAGTCACCGGCGAGACGCCGTGCGGTCGCGATAGCGGCGGTGTCGTCGGCAAGACGGGCAGGCACTTTGGACGACGCAGCGTCCGCTACGGCATCGCGCGTCGCCAGAGAAAGTTCGTCGCTCATCGTTCAGTTCCAGGAGTGCCGTGCCGGCAAGACATGATTCAGGTGATAGTTGCCGAGCAAATGCAGCTTCCAGCGCACGGGATCGTGCAGCGTATGCGTGCGGGCATTGCGCCAGTGCCGGTCGAGGTTGTGCGCGGCGCGCGTGGAAGCCGAGCCCGCAAGTTCGAAGAGCTTTTCGCTCGCTTCGAGCGCGATGCGCGTCGTGAGGATCTTCGCTTCCGCCACCGCGACCGAAGCGCGTGCGCTCGCTTCGGCGTCCACGGGGGGCGCCGCCAGCGCGTCGAGCGTATGACCGGCTTCGAGCAGGACTTCGTGCGCGGCGTGCAGATCGATCTGCAGGCGCCCCACGTCGGCAATGATGTACGGATCGTCGGCCGCCTGCGTGACGCCGGAGTCGATCCAGGGGCGCGCGTGCTCGCGCACGAAGCGCATGGCCTCGGCCACCGCCGCTTCGGCAATGCCCTGGTCGATTGCCGCCTGGATCAGTTGCGAGGTCGGGCCGTACAGGCCGGGATGGCCGGCAAGCTGCCAGATCGGCAGCACGTCTTCGGGATCGACGTGCACGTTGTCGAATCGAACTGTGCCGCTCGCTGTCGTTCGTTGTCCGAATGAAGACCAGTCGTCGACGACGGTCAGGCCGTGCGCATCGCGCGGCACCCATACCTGAACGGCGCGGCCCTTGTCGTCCACCGCGCGCGCCGGCACGCGGTGAGCGAACAGCGCGCCCGTGGAATAGAAACGCTCGCCACTCAGGCGCAGGCCGTCTGCGGTGGCTGCCAGCCGCGTCGTGCCTTGCAGGATCGTGGCCGACGACGCCGAACGGCGTTCGGGTCCGGCGTTGCCAAGCCGCCGCCCGGCCAGCACTTCGCCGTAGAAGCGTTGCTTCTGCGCGGGACTGCCGACTTCTCGCAGCACGCCCAGCACGCCAAAATGGTTTTGCGGAATCTGGCCGAATGCCGGATCGGCGGCACAGAGTATGACGAACACTTCGGCAAGCGTGGCGTACGACACATCGGCGCCACCGTATTCGCGCGGCACGGTCATCGCGCCCAGGCCGCTTTCCGACCAGAGGTCGAGGGCTTCCCACGGCAGGATGCGTTCGCGGTCGCGCTGCGATGCGCCGGGCGCGACGGCCTCGGCCAGGACGCGCGCCGCAGCGAGAGCTTCGGCATCACTGGCGATGCGCTTCACGCGCGCGGGATCGGGAGTTTGCGGCAGGCGAGGCGCCGCATGAGGCGTTTCGGAAGTCTGCATTCGATTCGAACAGGCCGGTTTGCTTCCCGTTCGTTCGTCGTCGCGAGGCCGCCGGCCGTCATCGTGTGACAACCGGCGCCGCTGCGCCGAACGGGTCCAGTCGCTCATTGAAACAGCGCAGACTGCAAATCCCTACCAGTAAATATGCCTTTGCATATGAGCTTTCTTGCTATGCAACGGGCGTCGGAGGCTTACGACCGGGGAAAGAACCGGTTCGCAGGCCGTGGCAGCCCCAGATGTTCGCGCAAGGTCGAACCTGTGTATTCGCGGCGGAAGATGCCGCGCCGCTGCAGTTCCGGCACAACCTTCGAGGTGAAATCGTCGAGCCCCTGCGGCAAGAACGGGAACATGATATTGAAGCCGTCGCTGCCCTCTTCCACGAGCCACTGCTCCATTTCGTCGGCAATCGACTTCGCCGTGCCCACCATCTGCAACCCCGAATAGCCGCCCACGCGCTGCGCCAGTTGCCGGACCGTCAGCCCTTCTTCGCGCGCCCAATCGACAATACGCTGGCGCGCCGAACGGCTGGCATTGGATTCGGGGATATCGGGCAGCGGTCCATCGGGGTCGAAGCACGACGCGTCGTGACCGAGCGCGATCGAAAGCGAAGCGATGCCGCTGTCGTAATGCACGAACGTGTCGAGCAGCGCCCGCTTTTCGCGCGCCTCGTCGAGCGAATCGCCCACCACCACGAAAGCGCCCGGCAGGATCTTCAGGTGATCGCGCGAGCGGCCAAGCGGTTCGAGTCGCGCCTTCACGTCCGCGTAGAAACGCTTGCCCGACTCGAGGTTGGGCTGCGCCGTGAACACGGCCTCGGCAGTCTCCGCTGCGAGCTGCCGCCCGGCCTCCGACGATCCGGCCTGCACGACCACGGGCCAGCCCTGCGGCGGCCGCGCGATATTCAGCGGCCCGCGCACCGAGAGATGCTCGCCGCGATGCGCGAGCACGTGCAGCTTCGCCGGATCGAAATAGTCGCCGCTCTCCACGTCGCGAACGAACGCGTCGTCGTCCCAGCTGTCCCAGAGTCCCGTCACCACATCGAAGAATTCGCGGGCTCGCAGGTAGCGTTCGTCGTGCTCCACATGTTCCTCGAGCCCGAAATTCAAGGCCGCATCCGGGTTCGAGGTCGTCACGAGATTCCAGCCCGCGCGGCCGCCGCTCAGGTGATCGAGCGATGCGAAGCGGCGCGCGACGTGATACGGCGCGTCGAAGGTGGTCGAAGCGGTGGCGACGAGGCCGATCTTCTCCGTCACGGCCGCGAGCGCCGAAAGCAGCGTGAAGGGCTCGAACGACGTGGCCGTCTGACTGCGGCGCAGTGCCTGCACCGGCATGTTCAGCACCGCCAGATGGTCGGCCATGAAGAAGGCGTCGAAGCGGGCGGCTTCGAGCGTCTGCGCGAGACGCTTGATGTGCGCGAAGTTGAAGTTCGCGTCGGGCCACGCGCCGGGAAAGCGCCAGGCGCCGGTGTGAAGGCTGACGGGGCGCATGAACGCGCCAAGATGCAACTGACGGGTGCGGGTCATGATTCGGGCAGTGGAAAAACGAAGCCCTTACCATACGCCGGTTCTTCGATTGGCGCAGAATCCCCACTCGTCGTGTGCCTATGCACAGTTTCTGCGCTTTTCATCCCTGGGAATAAGCATTTCACCGGGAGAGGCTCGCGCTCTTTCATTCACAAAGGCAGTGCATATGAGCGTGCTGCGCATAACCATAGCGCGCGAAATTGGTTGTCGCGACGCGGGGGCACTCCCTAGCATCGGCACATCTTCAACCCGTGGAATGGTGTATCGAATGAATCACAACAAAAGAAAATGGCTCGCAACGCTGCTGGCTTCGGGGGTAGTCGCCGTGGGGTTCAGCGCTGCGCAACGCGCAGTGGCGGCGGAGCAGACGGTGCGCGTGGGCATCATGTCGGGCGAAGACGAGGACGTGTGGCGCGTGGTGGCCGCCAATGCCGCGAAGCACGGCCTCACCGTGAAGGTGACGACGTTCTCCGACTACACGCAGCCCAACGAAGCGCTCTCCGAACACGATCTCGACGCCAATTCGTTCCAGCACAAGCCGTATCTGGATGCCCAGGTCAAGGCGCGCAACTACGCGATCGTGCCGGTGGGCTACACCTATGTCCAGCCGATCGGGCTCTATTCGGTCAAGGTGAAATCGGTGGCCGACCTGCCGCATGGCGCGGTCATCGGCGTGCCTAACGATCCGAGCAACGAAGGCCGCGCGCTCCTGCTGCTGCAGGCACAGGGCCTCATCACCCTGCGCAGCGACGTGGGACTGCTGCCCACCGCGCGCGACATCGCGCAGAATCCGAAAGACATCAAGATCAAGGAACTCGATGCGGGCATCGTCGGGCGTGCGATCGGCGACCTCGACGCTGCCGTGGTCAACACCGACTGGGCTATCAAGGCAGGCATCCGCATTCCGGATCAGCGCATCGCGCAGGAGGCCGTGGGCGGCAATCCGTACCGCAATTTCATCGCGGTCAACACGAAGGACGAGAAGGCCCCGTGGGTGAAGGCGCTGGTGGAAAGCTATCAGCAGCCCAACGTAGCCGCGGAAATCCTCACTGTCTATCACGGCGCTACGCTGCCGGCCTGGCAAGGCGCGCGACAGCAATAGACAGCAATAAACACGACGGGGGCGTTTTCACTCGCCGCGAATTGATCTGCTTAATCAACAGATCAATTCGCGGCGATGGTGTGTCGATTGCACGTCGATGGCGCGTCGATTGTCAGTTTCATCCGAATACTGATGTCGAAGCGCCCATCTTTATCGAGCACACTCCACTTTCTAGACTTGGCTCACGTTGCGAACAAAACCGTTCGCTCCTTTACCGAAACACGTGAGTCCGTCATGAAATCGATCATCAAGCTTGCTCTGGCCACGGCCGCCGCCGTCACGCTGGCCGCGCCGCTCGCCGCCGGCGCGCAGGAAAACCAGCCGCTCACGCGCGCCCAGGTGCGCGCGCAGCTCATCGAACTCGAACAGGCCGGCTATCGGCCTTCGCTCGGCTTCGACCCTTACTACCCCGACGACATTCAAGCCGCCGAACGCAAGGTCGCGGCACAACACGCTGCGCAGGCCCAGCAAGCGGGTTTCGGCGGCGATGTGAACGGCACCTCGCAGGCCGGCGCGCGCGGCGAGACGGCGGTGAGCTCGTATTCGCCGCCCATCAGCGTGGCTCGATAAAGACGAGTGGACCAGGGCGTCTGCCACTCAGGCGGCGGGCTGGGTCACTTCTTCGAGCCGCGAAAGAAAGAGCTGCAACGTGGGCGAGGTGTTCGCGCGGTTATATCCGACCACGAGGTCGATCGTCGGTGCCTCGCCTTCCAGCGGGCGGCTCACGACCGACCACGGCAGCAGGTTGTTTGCATACTCCGGCATGAGGGCCAGGCCGCGCGTGGAAGCGACGAGCGACATGGCCATGGCGAGGTTGTCCACGCCATGCTCGGGCGTCACGGCCACGTCGTTGGCTTCCAGGTAGGCGGCGATCACGTCGTGCAGCACGCGCGCCTTGTTCGAGGCCATGACGAACGGCTCGCCGGCAAAGTCCCCGGGGCCGATGGCGGCACGTGCGGTGAGACGGTGGTCGCTCGGCATCAGGACCAGCAGCTTCTCGCGGTACACCACACGGTATTCGAGGTCGTAGCCGGGCTCCGCGCGCAGGAAACCCAGATCGAGCTTGCCGCGGGCAAGCGCGTCGGCCACGTCGGGCGAGTAGTAGCTCGACACCGTGACGTCGATCTTCGGCAGTTCATCGCGCAGAACCTGCATCGCACGCGGAAGCCATGTCATTTCCTGCCCCGTGAGAAAACCGAGCGCGAACACCTTGCGTTCGGGCAGCGCCGCGCGGCGCGCCGCCTCGGCGGCCGCGTCGACCTGCGCAAGCGCGAGGCGGGCGTGGTCGAGGAAGGCCTTGCCGGCGGCGGTCAGTTCGACCCCGCGCGCGCTGCGGCTGAAAAGCTCCACGCCCACCTGATCCTCCAGATCGCGAATCTGGCGGCTCAAGGAAGGCTGCGACGTATAGAGCCGCTGTTCCGCCGCGACGGTCAGGCTGCCCGTTTCCGCCACCGCCACGAAATACCGCAAATGCCGCAACTCCATCGCGCCCTCCTTGTAGCCCATGCCTCGCAGGTATGCCGGCAAGCCTACAAAGTCTTTTTCGTCTGCGCAAGCGGCAACTAGAGTACGGCACATGGCAGCACGCACGGCAGGACAGGCAGAAACGCCGTCCCGTGCGAGCGCACCCGGTCATGCCGCGCAGCGATGGCTCGCAGGCATGACCGGTCCCTCCCACCGGTTCATCAGGAGATTCGTCATGTCCCAGCTCACCGGCAAGACCGCACTCGTTACGGGCGCTTCGCGCGGCATCGGCCGCGCCATCGCGCTCTCGCTCGCCCGTGCCGGCGCCCAGGTGCTCGTGCACTACGGCAGTGCCGAAGACGCGGCCGACGCCGTCGTCGCCGAAATTCGCGCCGCCGGCGGCAAGGCCCAGAAGGTCGCCGCCAATCTGCGCGAGGCCGACGGCCCGCACCAGCTGGCGAAGCGCGTGCGGGCGATCGTCGGCGACCGGCTGGACATCCTCGTGGCCAACGCGGGCGTTTCGAAGTCGGCGCCGATCGAGGCGACGACCGTGGAGGACTTCGACCAGCTCTTCGCCGTGAACGTGCGGGCGCCGTATTTCCTCGTGCAACAACTCCTGCCCACCATGTGCAAGGGCAGCAGCATCGTGCTGCTTTCCTCGCTCGCCGTGCGCACGGCCGTGGGCGCGATTTCGGCGTATGCCGCCAGCAAGGGCGCCGTGGACACGCTCGTCAAGCATTTCGCCGCGGCGCTCGGCCCGCGCGGCATCCGCGTGAACGCCGTGGCCCCGGGCGTGGTGGCCACCGATATGTCGAGCTTCACGAAGACCGAAGCAGGCCGCGAAACGGCGCTCGGCATGCAGGCCTTCAAGCGCATCGCCCAGCCCGACGACATTGCCGAAGCGGTTGCGTTCCTCGCCTCCGATGCGGCCCGCTGGGTGACCGGCGACACGCTGCGCATCGACGGCGGTTCCCGTCTCTGATTCCTGACTTCACGCGTTTTTGCGCTGAATCTCTTCATTTATTTCGTATTGCGAATTGAATTAAGGAGCATTGCCATGACCACCCTCTTCACCCCCGTCAAGATCGGCGCCTATACGCTTTCGCACCGCGTCGCGCTCGCACCGCTCACCCGCATGCGCTCGGAAACGGGCGACATCCCCGGCGACCTGATGGTCGAGTACTACGCCCAGCGTGCGAGCGAAGGCGGCCTGCTCATTGCCGAAGCGACACCTGTTTCGGTGCGCGGCAACGGCTACCAGGGCGCCCCCGGCATCTATGCCGACGAACAGATCGCGGGCTGGAAGCGCGTCGTCGATGCCGTCCATGCAAAGGGCGCGCGCATCTTCCTGCAACTCTTCCATGCGGGCCGGCAGTCGCATCGCGACCTGCAGCCCGGCGGCGCGGCGCCGCTCGCGCCCTCCGCCATCCCGTTCGAAGGCATGGCCCACACGAAAGACGGCTGGCAAAGCGCCACGCCCCCGCGCGAGATGACGCTCGAAGACATCGCAACCGCGATCGGGGAATTCCGTGCAGGCGCAGTACGGGCGAAGGCCGCGGGCTTCGACGGTGTCGAGATCCACGGTGCCAACGGCTACCTCGTGGACCAGTTCCTCCAGGACGGCTCGAACCATCGCACCGATGCCTACGGCGGCCCGGTGGAGAACCGCGTGCGCTTTCTCGTGGACGTGACGTCCGCCGCCGTATCCGTCTTCGGAGCCGACCGCGTGGGCGTGCGTCTCGCGCCGAGCGGCACATTCGGCGGCATGTCGGACAGCGACCCGGCTCGCACCTTCGCCCATGCGGCGCGCGAGTTGAACGCATTCGGGCTTGCCTGGTTGCACGTGATCGAACCGCGCGTGGCGGGCAGTCAGGAAGTGACCGAAGGAGCCCATGCGGTCGCGGCCCGCGATCTGCGTGCGTACTTCCACGGCCCGATCGTCGCCGCCGGCGGCTTCTCGCCCGAATCGGCCGCGGCCATCGTCGAAGCGGGCGAAGCGGACCTCGTGGCATTCGGGCGCCATTTCATCGCCAACCCCGACCTGCCGCAGCGCATCCGCCAAGGCCTGCCGCTCAACGCGTATGACCGCAGCACGTTCTATGGCGGCGATCACCGCGGCTACACCGACTATCCGGCCGTGAGCGCCGTTGCCGCCTGAGCCCGGCCTCGTCCCGCGCGCCCAGCCAGGGCCGCCATGCCCACCGGGGATGGCGGCCCTGGCGCGTCTGGCGCACAAGGGCTGATGCAGCAGCAGGAATCCGGTTCAGGCCATGCCTTGCAAGCATGCCCACCCACCTACAAAGTCTTTTTCCTTCGCTCTCGCGGCCACTAAATTAGTTTCCAGCAGCAGACATTCACCGGCCCCTACGCCGGACCCCAACCCCTCAGGAGAAACATCATGTCGAAGCTCAACGGAAAGACTGCCCTCGTCACCGGCGCCTCGCGCGGCATCGGCCGTGCAAGCGCTCTCGCGCTCGCCCGTGCCGGCGCGCACGTGCTGGTTCACTACAACAGCGGCGCAGCGGCCGCGGATGAAGTCGTCGAAGCCATCCGCGCAGCCGGCGGCCGCGCCGACAAGGTGCAGGCCGACATGGGCGCCGCCGACGGCCCCCATATCCTCGCCGCCCGCGTGCGCGAAATCGTGGGCGAACGGCTCGACGTGGTCGTGGCCAACGCCGGCATCGCGAAGGAAATGAGCATTCAGGACACCACCATTGCCGACTTCGACGAGCTCTTCGCCGTCAACGTCCGCGCGCCTTACTTCCTCGTTCAGCAGTTGCTGCCGGTGCTGGGTGCGGGCAGCAGCGTCGTGCTGCTCTCGTCGCTGGCCTCGCATGCGTCGGTCGGACAACTGAGCGCCTACGCGGCGACCAAGGGCGCCATCGACACCCTCGTGCTCCACTTCGCCGCCGCGCTGGGCGAACGCGGCATTCGCGTGAACGCCGTAGCGCCGGGCGTGGTGGCCACCGACATGTCGGCCTTTGCGCGCACCGACGAAGGCCGCGACTTCACGCTCGGCCTCCAGGCGCTCAAGCGCGTGGCCAACGCGGACGACATTGCCGACGCGGTCGCCTTCCTCGCCTCCGACGACGCCCGCTGGATCACCGGCGACACGGTGCGCGTGGACGGCGGCTCGAAGCTCTAAAGCCATACTCGTCGAATTCGAAACCGGAAGCTCTCACAAACGATAAGGTATCCAAAATGACCGCCAACGAACTCAAGCTGTTTTCACCCGTGAACGTAGGCCCGCTGTCACTCTCGCACCGCGTGGTGCTCGCGCCGATGACGCGCCTGCGCTCCGAAGCCGACGACAGCCCGAGCGCGATGATGGTGGAGTACTACCGCCAGCGCGCTTCGGAAGGCGGTCTGCTGATCACGGAAAGCGCCCACCCGTCCTACGACAGCCGCGGCTACATCGGCGCGCCGGGCATCTATACCGACGCACACGTTAAAGCCTGGAAGAAGATTACCGACGCCGTGCACGCCCGGGGCGGCCGCATCTTCATGCAGATCGCTCACGACGGCCGCCAGTCGCACGTGGACCTGAGCTGGGGCAACGCGCCCGTCGCGCCCTCCGTGGTCCCCTACGAAACCACGGTGCTCACGCAGGACGGCTGGGTGCCGAACTCGCCGCACCGCGCGCTGGAACTGCACGAGATTCCCGCGATCATCGAGTCGTTCCGCCACGCCGCCGTGCGGGCGAAGGAAGCCGGTTTCGACGGCGTGGAACTGCACAACGCCAACGGCTACCTTGCCGACACCTTTCTCCAGGACGGCACCAACAAGCGCACCGACGCCTACGGCGGCACAGTCGAAAAGCGCACCCGCTTCTCGCTGGAAGTGGTCGATGCCTTCGCTTCGGTGTGGGGCGCGGACCGCGTGGGCGTGCGCGTCTCGCCGAGCGGCCGCTGGGGCGCCATCTCCGACAGCAATCCGCAAGCGACTTTTGGCTACTTTGCCGACCGTCTCGACACTTATGGGCTAGCTTATCTGCATGTGATCGAGCCGCGCGTGATGGGCACCGAAACGCTGGAGGAAAGCGCCGAGCCCGTGGCCTCGTCGTTCCTGCGCCAGCACTTCTCCGGCCCGATCATCGCCGCAGGCGGCTTCACGCGCGAAGGCGCCGAGGGCATCCTGCAGCGCGGCGACGCCGACCTGGTGGCATTCGGCCGGTGGTTCTCCTCGAACCCCGACCTGCCCGAGCGCCTGCGCCACGGCCATCCGCTCACGCCGTACCGGCGCGATGCGTTCTGGGGCGGCAACGAAAGCGATTACATCGACTTCAAGACGTACGACGAAGAACTGCAGACGCAAGCCATTGCTGAGTAATGCACGAGTCATAAACGCATCACCTCAACCTTTCGACAAGGAGCACTGCCATGACCACCCCGAGCGCAAAGACCGTGAAGATCCCCGGCCCCGACCATACGATCACGATCGAGCCCACCGGCTCGCGCGTGGTGGTCAAGGCAGGCGGCCGCGTGATCGCCGATACGCACCGCGCGCTGACGCTGCGCGAAGCGAGCTACCCCGCCGTGATTTACGTGCCGCGTGAAGACGCCGACATGACACTGCTCGCCCGCACCGATCACGCAACGTACTGCCCCTACAAGGGCGACTGCGCGTACTACTCGATCGTGCCCGCCGGCGAGCGCGCCGTGAACGCGGTATGGACCTACGAAGCGCCGCACGCCGCGGTAGCCGAAATCAAGGACCATCTCGCGTTTTATCCCGACCGCGTCGATTCGATCGAAGTCCTGAACACCTGATTGACCTGAATCGCCCCGAACGAATCCAATCTTACTGGAGCAGAACCATGAGCACCGCACCCGTTGTTTTGATCACCGGCGCACTCACCGGCATCGGCCGCGCCACCGCCCTCGCGTACGCTCGCGACAAGGCCAGCGTCGTCGTCTCGGGTCGCCGCGACGAAGCCGGCCGCGCGCTGGCCGAGGAAATCCGCGCCTTCGGCGCGCAAGCCGAATACATTCGCGCCGACGTCAGCAAGGAAGACGACGTGCGCGCACTCGTCGAGCGCACGGTCGAGCGTTTCGGCCGTCTCGACATCGCCGTCAATGCGGCCGGTGCCGAGGGCGAACCCGGTCCCGTCACGGAGCAGACGCCAGAACGCTACACCGCCGTGTTCGACGCGAACGTGCTGGGCACGCTGCTCGCCATGAAGCACGAATTGCGTGCGATGACGGCGCAGGGCAACGGCAGCATCGTCAATGTTTCCTCGACGATGGGCTCGCGCGGCGCCCCGAACGTCTCGTTGTATGTGGCCAGCAAACACGCCGTGGAAGGTCTCACGAGGTCGGCCGCGCTCGAAGCGGCGCCCTTCGGCGTGCGGGTGAACGCCGTGGCGCCGGGCCCCGTGGAAACCGCAATGCTCGACCGCTTCACGCTGAATCCCGATCGCAAGGCAGCCCTGCTCGCGAACGTACCGCTCAAGCGCGCGGGTACTCCCGAGGAAATCGCAGATGCGATTCGCTTCGTCGGCTCCGATGCAGCCAGCTTCATGACGGGAGAAGTCCTGCGCGTGAACGGCGGCCGCACCGCGGCCTGATTGACGAGCCCCGGCTGGAGCCCACCGTGATCTACGAAATCCGCACCTATACGTTCAAGCCGCTGCGCGCGGCGGACTGGCTCGCGCTCTATCGCGAGGAAGGCCTGCCGCTGCAGCAGGAATTGCTGGGCAAGCTGGTGGGCTTCTTCACGACCGAGATTGGCGATCTGAGCCAGATCGTGCATATCTGGGCCTACGAGAGCCTCGACGACCGCCTTGCACGCCGCGACCGCATGGCTGCCGACCGCCGCTGGCAGGCTTTCGGCGCCAAGGTGAAAGCGCTCGATGCCCTCGTCGCGATGGAATCGCGCCTCATGCGTCCCACCGACTTTTCGCCGCTGCAGTAGCAGCCTCTGCAATCGACCGCGCGGTGCGTTGTGCCGCGCCCTTACGAAAAGGCCATCATCATGTCCGCCCTACCATTCGACGAACTGCCCAGCGCTCTCAAAGGCGTCCAGGTCCGCCCCCTCTTCGTCCTGCACCTGGACGTCAAGCCGATCGAGATCGTCGGCCAGACGCCGGGCGTGTTCCGGCGTGTCGGCATCGTGCCGTCCGGCACGTTTGCAGGCGAGCGTCTGGCCGGTGTCGTGCTCGACGGCAGCAGTGACTGGCAGACCGTGCGCAGCGACGGCAGCACCCTGCTCGACGTCCGGCTCCTCCTGCGCACCGACGACGGCACGAACATCCTCATGTCGTACCGCGGCATCCGCTACGGCGAGGCCGACGTGCTACGGCGCCTCGACAAGGGCGAACCGGTCGATCCCGCCAGCTACTACTTCCGCATCAACCCGGTGTTCGAGGCGCCCTCGGGCAAGTACGAGTGGCTCAACCGCGTGATCGCCGTGGGAACCGGCCACCGCTTTCCGGACGGCCCGATCTACAGCGTTTTTGAAGTGCTCTGAGCTGCTTTCGTTGTTGTTTCTTTCTGCCGCCTGAACAAGCGCTGCCCTGCCGCAAGCGGCGACAAACCCTGGGTGACGTCCCCAGGTCGATCGATTAACATAGGTAGCCTATCGATCCAGTTTGCTGCCTCATGAACCAGCCCAACCCGCCTGGCGATCTCGCCGCCGCGCTCGAAATTGCCGAGGCGCTGCGCCCCGTGCTGCACCGCCTGCTGCGCGAGTTGCGCCGCGAAAGCCAGCACCCCGAGGTCTCGCCCTTGCAGGCACTGCTGCTGGCTTCGATCATCAAGCACCCTGGTATCGGCGTGACCGAACTCGCCGCGCTGGAGAACGTGCGCGGGCCGACCATCAGCGGCCATATCCGGTCGATGGAGCAACTGGGGCTGGTCGAGCGCGAGGCGAACGATCCCGAGGACCGCCGGCGCATCGGCCTCGTCGCCACGAAAAAAGCGCGCGACGTGATCAAGGCGATCAAGCGCAACCGCACCGACTGGCTCGCGCGCCGGCTCGCCGCGCTCTCGCCAGCCGAGCGGCACGCCATCCGGGAGGCCGTCGAGCCGCTCAGCCGGATCGTGGCATGAGCACCGAAATCGACCTTGCGCCGGGCACCGGGGCCGCCCCGGACACATCGATCAATGCCGCGCCCACGCGGCGCGAAATCCGTTCGGTGTTGACCGGGCTGATGATCGTGATGGGGCTCGCCGCGATCGACCAGAGCATCGTCGCCACCGCGCTGCCGCGCATCATCGCCGAGTTCGGCGGCGTCGCGCATCTGTCCTGGGTCGTGACCGCCTATGTGCTGGCCTCGACGGCCACCATGCCGCTCTATGGCAAGCTCAGCGATCAATATGGGCGCAAGCCCGCGCTCTACGCGGCCATTCTGCTTTTCCTGCTGGGGTCGATATTGAGCGGCCTTTCGCAAAGTCTCATGCAGCTCATCGCATTTCGCGCCGTGCAGGGGCTCGGCGCGGGCGGGTTGCTGCCGCTCACGCAGATCATCATGGGCGATCTCGTGCCGCCGGCGCAGCGCGGACGCCGCCAGGGCTCGATCGCAGCGGTCTATGCAGTCTGTAGCGTCGTGGGACCGCTCGCGGGCGGCATCATCACCGACCTGCTCTCGTGGCACTGGATCTTCTACGCGAACCTGCCGATCGGTGCCGTCGCGCTCTACGCGATCGGACGCGCGCTGCACCATACGCCGCCCCTGCGCGCACGGCGTATCGACTACGTTGGCGCCGTGCTGCTCACCTCGTCAACGACGGCATGCCTGCTCGTGCTCGCGCTGGGCGGTTCGGAATGGGCGTGGAACTCGGCCCGGATCGCGGCATGCGGCGCTCTCGCAGCGGCACTCGGCGTCGCCTTCGTGCTGCACGCGCGGCGCACACCCGAACCCGTCCTGCCGCTCGCGCTCTTTCACGACCGCCTCTTCGTCATTGCCTGCGTCGTCCTCGCGTTCACCTTCATGGGACTGCTCGGATCGAGCCTCTTCTTTCCACTCTACTTTCAGACCGTCGAAGGCATCAGCCCCGCGCATTCGGGCTTTCTCACCGGGCCGCTGATGGTGGGCGTAGTCGTCTCGTCGATATTCAACGGCCGCGTGCTGCTGCGCGGCGGGCGCTACAAACCCGCCCAGATCGCCGGGCTCGCGCTCGCGACGCTGGCCTTCGCCGTGCTCGCCGCCTGTGTCGCGAGCGCGCAGCCGCTGGTGATGGTGGAGCCGGCCATCATCGCGGTCGGGCTAGGGCTCGGGCTCATCATGCCTAACATGACGATCGCCGTGCAGAATGCCCTGCCCGCCAGCCATCGCGGCGTGGGCACGGCAACCCTCGCCTTTTTCCGGTCGCTGGGCGGCCTCGTGGGCGTGACCGGCGCGGGTGCGATCCTCGCGTCGAAGCTGCGTCACTCTGCGGTGCCGCAACTCGCCTCCGTCTCCGCGCATTCCGCGGGGATTGCGCACGGTGTCGCCACGGCGATCTATCGCCATGCCATCGCCGGTGTTTTCGCAACGGGAGCCGGCATCATCGCCATCGCGCTCGGGTTCATCCTGTTTCTGCCCGAACTGCCGCTGCGCACGCACCCTCACCCGAACGACACCTCGGCCTGAGCGCGGGGGCGCCCACGCTCAAGTCTTGCAACGGGCCTGCCGTTATCCATTTTGAATCGTTGTCTGTCGCAACGACGGCACCGAAGCTTTCTTTTCGCTCTCACGGAGAGCTCAAGGTGTGCCAGGATGCGCATATCCGTGCGGCGCGCCGGCGCCGCTGTCCGCCCCTTACATCCAACCGACATGCAACAAGGCACTCAAGCCACCGCCGCCAGCTTCGCCACGATGGGCGTCGATCTGCTCGCGTTTTTCGATGTAACGCCAACGTCTCTCTGGCTCGAGGACTATAGCCAGTTGCACGCGCTGTTCGAGCGCTGGCGCGCCGCCGGCGTCACGGATATCCGCCACTATCTGGAAGAGGAACCGCGCCGCGTGGCCGAATGCTCGGCCTGCATCCGTGTGCTCAAGGTCAATCGCCACACGCTGCAGCTGTACGGCGCGCGCGACTACGAAGAACTTGCCCAGCATCTGGGCTCGGTGCTGCGCGACGACATGTTCCAGGCCCACGTGGGCGAACTCGAACAGATGTGGGCCGGCAACGCCACGTTCCAGAGCCAGAGCGTGAACTACACGCTCGATGGCCGCCGCATGGACATCCTGCTGCGCGGTGTGATCCTGCCGGGCCACGAGCACGACTGGAGCCGCGTGCTGGTGGCGATCGAGGACGTCTCCGCGCTTGAAGACGCCCGCCATCGCGCCACGGCGAACCAGCAGTACGCGCTCGGCATCTTCGAGCACGCACCGGTTTCGCTCTGGGTCGAGAATTTTTCGGCCATTCGCCAGTTGCTCGAGGACGTGCGCATGCAGGGCATCGTCGATTTCCGCACGTTCACCGACGTCCACCCCGAATTCGTGGAACGCTGCATGAGCGAAATCCAGGTGCTGGACATCAACCACTACACGCTCGGCATGTTCCGCGCACCCGACAAAGCCACGCTGCTCGCCCGCCTGCCCGAAGTGTTCCGCGACGAAATGCGCCCGCATTTTCGCGAGCAGTTGCTCGACCTGTGGGAGGGGCGGCTCTTCCATCAGCGCGAGGTGGTCAACTACGCGCTCGACGGCAGCGAAGTGAACGTGCATCTGCAGTTTTCGGTGTTTCCAGGCCACGAAGAGCAATGGGATCTCGTGCTGCTCGCGCTCACCGACATCACCGCGCGCAAAAAGGCGGAGGCGTACCTCGAATTCCTCGGCAAGCACGACGTGCTGACGAAGCTGAAGAACCGCTCGTTCTATGTCGACGAATTGAATCGTCTTCAGCGCAAGGGGCCGTTCCCGGTGAGCGCCATCGTGCTCGACATGGACAACCTGAAGCTGGTCAACGACCAGTTGGGACATGCCGCGGGCGACGCGCTGCTGCGCCGCGCGGGCGAAGTGCTCGCCAAGGCGATCCAGAAACCGTATCAGGCCGCGCGCATCGGTGGCGACGAATTCGCGGTGCTGATGCCGGGCGCCGATGAACGCGACGTGGAAATCGTGGCCGAAAGCATCGGCAAGCTCGTCGATCTGAACAACCAGTTCTACGGCGGTCCGCCACTCAGCTTTTCGCTGGGCTGCTCGACCTGCGAGGAAGGCGAAAGTATCGAGGCAATGCTGCGCGAAGCGGATGTCGCGATGTACGAGGCCAAACGGAGCCGCAACGAACTCAAACCCGCCGGTTAGAAGGGAGAGCACGGCGCTGCCACACATGCGGACGATGTGTGAATCTTGCGGGGCTCGGGGGGAAGACTGCGGGACAGGAAGACGGCCTGCGGGTGTCTTCAATTGCTTCGGACGCCGATCTAATCCGGTTGACGCGCCGATACACCGGGATGCCATGCCCGCCTGTGATGAACGGTTCGCGTTCGGCAATGCCCGGCGCTCAGCCGCCCGGCGCCGCGCGCGAGGCTGCCAGCGGCACACCTGGTGGCAGGCGTGCCGGGGCCAAAGGCATCAGGCGTTGACAGCGTCCTTGAAGGCCTTGCCAGCCGTGAACTTCACCGTCTTGGCCGCAGCGATCTGGATTTCCGCACCCGTGGCCGGGTTGCGGCCCACGCGCGCGGCACGCTGGCCGGTCGAGAACGAGCCGAAGCCGACGAGCTGCACGGAATCGCCAGCAGTGACCGTGCGCGTCACGACGTCGAGAATCGCGTCGATAGCGGCGCTGGTGGCTGCCTTGGTCTCGCCCGTGCTTGCGGCGACTGCGTCAATGAGTTCCTGTTTGTTCATCTGCTACCTGTGTTGAGTTGAGAAAACCTGCATACCCTACCTCACGCGGGCGAAACAGGCAAATCGCGTTGCATATCGATACGCGCCTTTCGCCCGTCCGGCACGCGTTTTGCGCGCTGCTAACGGCGCATTTCCCGCGCGCCCCAGAGGAATAACACAAGATCGTGTCAGCGTGTCGGCGAAGTGTCCGATTGCGCTAACCCTCTGGCCAGGAACGATTTATGCGTTAACCGTTATGTCAAGAAGCCGCGATTGCGAACTCACAGGAACCAGCGATATTCCCGGCTGCCGATTTCGTTCATGAAATCCAGATGGTCCTGACGCTTGTTTTCGCAATACACCATCACGAAATCCTCGCCCAGGCCCTCGCGCACCGCCGGATACTCGCGCATGGCGGCGACGGCCCCCAGCATGTCGCCCGGAAACGCAATGCCGCTCGAACGGTCTTCGTTGAGCGGCGCGATCGGTTCGCGGCCCGCGTCCAGCCCGTGTTCGATGCCGGTCAGGATCGCCGCAAGCACGAGGTAAGGATTGGCGTCCGCGCCCGCGAGGCGATGCTCGATACGCAGGTTCGCGTCATCCGATTCGGGAATCCGGATGCACGCATCGCGATCTTCGAAGCCCCAGCTTGCCCGGCTCGCGGCGTTCACCATGGCCCCGTAGCGGCGAAACGCGTTGTGATTGGACGCGAAAATCGGCATGCAGTGCGGCAGCAGCGCAAGACATCCCGCCACCGCGTGACGCAGCGCGCGCTTGCCGTTCGCGGCCAAAACGTTGTTGCCGGCCTTGTCGTAGAGGCTCACATGCACGTGCATGCCGCTACCCGGGGCGTCGAGCCAGGGCTTCGACATGAAACTCGCGCGATAGCCGTGGCTCATCGCCACGCCGCGCGTGCTGCGGCAGAACAGCGCCGACCAGTCGGCTGCACGCAAGCCGTCGTCGCAATGACCGAAGTTGATCTCGAACTGGCCTGGCCCGAGCTCCGCCGTGATGACCGTGGCATCCACGCCCTGCTCGCGCGCCGTTTCGACCATGTCGTGCAGCACGCTCGAGAAACGCGAAAGGCGCTCGATGTGCATGTTCGCCTGGTCGTCCTCGTCGTCGCAGAACGGATCGCGCGCATGCGCCGGCAAACCGTTTTTGAGCTTCGCGTCGAACAGATAGAACTCCAGCTCGAAGGCGACCACGGGGCGCATGCCGCGTTTCGCGAAACGTTCCAGCACCCGCGCGAGCACCTCGCGCGGCTCGAAACCAATCGGCGCGGACGTGCCGTCGGAAGTGATCAGCATCTGGCCCAGCGGCTCCTTCTCCCAACGCACCCGCTTGAGCGTACCCGGCACGAGGCGGCGCGTGGCGTCCGGGTCGCCGTCGTGGAAGCAGTAACGCCCGATCGGATAGACGCCCCCCTGCGTACCGAGCAGCACGCAGTTCTGCGGCAGCTTCAGCAGCGAGCCGGCTGCGACCTTTTCGAGCATCGCGACGGGATAGCGTTTGCCGTAGAAATGCCCCGGAATATCGAGGCAAATCAGATCGACATAGCGTACCTCGGGATGCGCCTCGCGAAATGCACGCACTTCGCTGACGAGATCGACTGCGGAAGATGTCACGATAAAGTCCTCGGTTGCGCAACAGAATGCGATTGATGTTTTTATATATGGACTACTGATCGACTGGGCGATCCTCTCAGGTTTCGCGCTGCACCTCGCAGCGCTCACGGCCTCTACAGCATCAGGTGAATACCCAAAGCACGCGCGCGGGTTTGTCGCCCAGATTCGCGTAACTGAAGCGGCGCCGTGCAGGTAACTGGAAGCTGTCGTTGGGCCGCAGCGTAACGGGCTCGTCCTCGCCGTCCAGCCAGATCGTCAGCTCGCCCTCCAGCACGAAACCGCCCTGCTCGTCGCTATCGTCCACCGGACGGTCGCCGTTCGTCGCGCCCGGCTCCAGCAGGCTCTCCAGCATCGAAAAGCGCGACGACATGCCCGGCGACACCAGCACGTCGGTAATTCCGCCCGCATAGTAGAGAACGCGCCGCTCGCCCGGCCGCGTAACCCACGGCAGAGCGCGCGGCTTGCTCACGCTGTAGAAATAGGTGGTGGGCGTCTGCAGTGCCTCGCCGATGGCGGTCAGGTCCGTCACCGTGGGGCGCGAGAGTCCGCGCTCCACCTGCGAAAGAAAGCCCACCGAACGTCCGATGCGCTTCGCGAGTTCGGCAAGCGTCACCTTCTTGTGCTTGCGCAGATCGCGAATCAGGATCGCCAGGCCCTCTATCTCATCCTCTTTGTCCATTTCGATGCCCCGTCACACGACGTCGCGCAGCCGATACCACAGCTTGCCGAGCGCCTCGATCGGCGCGGCGAACCGTTCGCCGCCCGGAAAGCGCGGATTATGAATGCCCTGGTAAAGCGCGAGCAAGCGGTCGTCGCCGAGAATCGCGTCGGTGACGGCACGCGCAGCCGCCAGCGTCGGCAGCACGCCGTGACCGGAAAAGCCTTGCAGCCAGTAGCGCTGCCGCTGGCGGCCCACGTCGGGCGTGCGCCGGATGCTGATGTCGATGTGGCCGCCCCACGCGTACTCCAGCTCGACGCCGCGCAACTGCGGAAAAGCGCGCTCGAGGTTCGGGCGGATGGAAGCGGCGATGTCCTTCGGGATGCCGCCGAGATACGTGCAGGCCCCGCCGAACAGGAGACGATGGTCCGGGCTCAGGCGGAAGTAGTCGGGAACGAACTGGTTGTCGATCACGCAACTATTGCGCGGCAAGAGCGACTTCGCGAGCGCGGGATCGAGCGGACGCGTCGCGACCTGGTAAGTCCCGACGGGCAGCACGCGCCGGGCGAGATCGCGGTCGAGATGGTCGATATAAGCGTTGCACGCGAGCACGAGGATATCGGCCCGCACGGTGCCTCCGCTCGTGTTCACGACGAAACCGGAATCGGTCTCGCGCCATGCGAGCACGCGGCTCTGCTCGAAGATTCGGCCGCCGGCGCGTTCGATGGCATCGGCGAGACCGAGCGCCAGCTTCAGCGGATTCAGATGTCCCGCCTCGGGGTCGTAGAGCGCCGCGCGATAACGCGGGCTGCCCACCCATTCGGGCATTTCCGCTTCGGGAATGAAGCGCAGCTTGTCGTAACCCCACTTGTGGACGGCTTCGTCGCGCGCCTCCTGCAGCATGGCGACGCGACTGGATTTCACGGCCGTCCACAGGCTGCCGGGCCGGTAATCGACGTCGAAACCGTTCCGCGCCGGCAATTCACGCACTTCGGCGGCGGCCCAGCACATGCTGTCCCAGAGTTCGCGCGTGCGTTCGACGCCCAGCGAGCGTTCGAGCGGACCCATGTCGCACGACCAGCCGAGCAGCGCCTGGCCGCCGTTGCGCCCGGAAGCCGCCCAGGCCACGCGGCTCGCCTCCAGCAACGCGACGCGCTTGCCTGCGAGCGCAAGTCGCAGCGCCGAGTGCAAGCCGCTGAAACCACCGCCGACAATAGCGACATCGACGCTGCAATCGCCCGCAAGCGGCGCGCGCTCGGGCAGCGCGCCCGGCAGGGTGCGCGCGTAATAACTTTCTACGTGTTGGCTCGACTCGACGAACATGGCGACGTCCGTGAAAATTAATCTGGTAAATTTCATGAAAAATTACCATGACAATTTCACGGAAGCAAATCGCCGTGTTGTGCGATGCAGCAGAAAGCATTGCGCGAGCCACTGCGCGCAACGCAGGCGGGGGATGAGGGACGGTCCGGAAAGATCAGTCTGCCGAGGTTGCAGCCTCGTTTGCCGCGGCATCCAGCGACGGCGCCGCTGCGCCGCGCACCCATGCGTTCACATAGTCCGGCGCTGCGATACCGCTTTCGGAACGATCCTGCTCGGGCGGCAAGGGTCGCAGCGCCATCGGCAGAACACCGGCCCAGACCGCGCGGTCCAGATCTTCCTCGTCATCGTTCGGACCGCCCGTGCGCACTTTCGACGCCGCCTCCGCCAGCGCAATGCGCAGGACGGTCGTTGCCGCCAGCTCCTTGCTGTTACCGGGGCGAGCCTCACTACCGCGTCCGGGCGCGAGGCGCTCCATGAAGGCGTCGAGTGCCGCCGCCTTGTGCTCGGCAGGTACGGCCTCGAACGTGCCGTAGATCACGGCCGAACGATAGTTCATCGAATGATTGAACGCCGCACGCGCCAGCACGAGGCCATCGAGATGCGTGATCGTCACGCAGACCTGGGCGCCCGCTTCGGCCAACTTGAGCATGCGGCTGCCGTTCGAGCCATGAATGTAGAGATACTCGCCCTCGCGCCAGCACGCCGTGGGGATGCAGTGGACGCCATGATCGTCGGCGAAGGCGATGTGGCAAATCCAGGCCGCGTCGAGAATCGCGTGGAGCGTCGCTCTATCGTAGAGGCCGCGGTGCGCCTCGCGGCGCACACGGGTACGGGACGAAGGGGGCGTGTTGGCGTCGGCGGCGGTCATGGTCGGCATCCTCGTTAAGTCGTGTGGAAAAGCCGATTACGATAGAGAATTTGTGGCCCCACCGGTAGGTCCAGCATACGGCTTCACGATAGAGCCACCGGTGCGACGACGGACGCGCGGCTACGATCCGGTTTTTGCGGTGGTCTTGCGTGCGGGGCGCAACGGCTTGGCGACATCCGCCGCCGGCCGTGCCGCACGGCGCGGCGCGCGGCGGCCCGCTGTAGTTGCCGGGGTCTCGCCCCCCGGCACGCGACGCAAGGCCGCCAGTTCCTTGGCCTGCGCCGCATGGCTCGTGTGCATGGCCTCCAGACGCCCTTCCAGCATACCCGCCCGGTGACGCAGGTCCCCCAACTGCGCCTGCAACGACTGGATTTCCGCGCGGGCGCTCTCCTCCGCGCGAGCGGCGCGGCGTGCTGCCGTGTCGGTCTCGCGTTGCAAACGTGCGTTGGCCGTGCGCTCGCGCTCGATTTCGAGCAATGCCCGTTTTTCGGCCGCTTGCAGGCGGGTTTCGGCCAGTTCGGTGCTGGCCCGCTGCTTGTCGAGTTCGACGGAGAAATCGGTGCGCGCCTGCGCGAGCGCCGCGTCGCGTGCGCGGCCCTCCTGCTGCAGCCGCACGACTTCGCCTTCGAGCGCGCCGACTGTCGCCCCAGCAGCGGCCTCGGCCTGCTCGAGCTCGTGAATGCGGACCTGTGCGGCGAGCAGCGCGCTGGTGCGTTGCTCCAGCGCGGTTTCCGTGCGTTCGAGATCGACCTGCAAAGCGGCCGCCGCCGCCTGAGCCTCCTGGCGTGCCGCCTCCACCTCATCGCGCAGCGCGGCGAGAGACGCCTGGGCCGCAGCGCTCGCACGGTTCCAGAGTGCGCCGATCAGTTCGCCTGCGACGCCCTGAAGCTCTTCGGGCATATCCGCGTGTTCGATACGCACACGGCTCTTTTCACGCAGTTCGCTCCAGAATTCCGCGAGCACGGCGGTGGGAGTGCCCATGCTGCCCCGATGCACCAGCTGATACAGGCGATTCGCCGTCGGCGTGATGCCGTAGCGGAAGAACATGAGCGCGCAAACCTCGCGGTAGAGCTCGCGTGTCTTGGGGAACTCCCCCTTCAACCGGTCGATTTCGGCGGCAAGGCGGGTTTCGTCCGAAGGGGTGTCGGTCATGGGGGCGGTTGGGAGAGCGATTTCGTCAAATATTACAACGTAAACCGTCAAATATCTAACTATCTATCTCATTAATTCGACATTAACTCTAGAATGTCGAACTCAGTGCTCAGAGGTTCGTCGCAACGCAGGCGCAGGTATGCCACGCGACACGACAGATAGCCTATTGAGATGTCGAGTGCCACCCGACTAGCGACGGGGAGCCACCCTCGCCTCAACAAACATAACCCAGCCCTCGAAACCAGGTCATGTCCGGCATCAAAGTACTGCTGGGCCCTGACGGAAGCCCACAAGGTATTTCAATCGTCGTTGGCTACCGTCCCCCTGGAAGCCTCTTCCCTGAGTTCATCGACAATTTGCCGACGCTGTTTCGGGGAAGCGCGGAGCAGGAGGTTCAATGTAGTCATGAATCGCCGCTCTTCATGCTTGTGCAGATTGACAAACGCGAGGAGTACCTGCGCCGTCGTGTATCGCTCGTTCCTGGACAATTCGATTCCCCCTCTTTCGCCATACGACACGACAATCAGTAAAGTGTGAAGCAAGCTGAAAAATCCGGTGAAACAGATAAAACATAGGCATGGAACAATAATAGCCAATCAGGAGCGCCGGGAAATTGATCGATGTTAGTAATGACGTGACTTTAATCTCCATGCATGAAATTTTTCGTGCTCCGATCTTTCCGGACGACTGCGATAACGTTTAAAACAGGCATGATTCATGCTGAATAAATAATTCGCAGTATGAAATAAATCGATATCGCAGTCCTGGTGCTGCATCGTCGCAACCTGCCCCTAGTCCAACAGAAGCGTCGCTCCAGATTCGACAGTACACGGCCGAGCGGCGCAGGAAGGCCTGAACACGAGTGCAACCGCGGGCGCCGCGGCTCGATCGGCGACATCAATCTCGATATGAGTGAGCCCACTTTTCGACGCGAACGAAGCCAGCCAAAGCCGTGCCAGTTGCGGTAGCACGTACTGCTCGATGAACCCGATCAACAGGCGTGCACCGGTTTCCTGCACAAGGCAACGCCCGACAATGTAATCGACCACATCCGGCAAACAGGTCAGCTCGACCCGGTTGTTTTCCGACATGCGACGGACCACGCGATCCAGATGCAACTGCACGATCCGGGCGAGCGAATCCTGGCCAAGAGGGCGATACGGTACGACCGTCACCCGGCCGAGGAATGCTGCGGGAAAGGACTTCAGCAATTCCGGCGTCAGGGCTGAACGCAAATCATCGGCCTCCGGCACCAGCGCCTCATCGGCGCACAGACTCGCGATGAGTCCGGAGCCCACGTTACTCGTCATCAGAATGGTCGTGTTGCGGAAGTCGATATAGCGCCCGTCGCCGTCTTCCATGTAACCCTTGTCGAGCACCTGATAGAACATTTCGAGAACGTCGCCGTGCGCTTTCTCGATCTCGTCGAGCAGCACGACGGAATACGGACGGCGACGCACCGCCTCGGTCAACACCCCACCCTCGCCGTAACCCACGTATCCCGGCGGCGCACCTTTGAGTCCCGAAACGGTGTGCGCCTCCTGGTACTCGCTCATGTTGATCGTGATGAGGTTTTGCTCGCCGCCATAAAGCGCCTCGGCGAGCGCGAGCGCGGTCTCGGTTTTTCCGACACCGGACGGCCCCGCAATCAGAAACACGCCACGCGGTTTGCGCGGATCCGCGAGCCCCGCGCGCGCGGCCTGCACACGCTCGGCGATCAGTTGTAGCGCGTCGTGCTGGCCGATCACGCGGGCAGCAAGCGTTGCCGGCAGCACCTGAACGGCAGTCACCTCGTCGGTTACCATGCGTCCAACTGGAATGCCCGTCCAGTCCGATACGATTTCCGCGACGATCGCTTCGTTGACCTCCGGGAATACGAACGGGCTACCCGCCTGCAGCTTCGATAAGGTGCGCTCCAGATCGCGCAACGTTCCGATCGACGTCTCCGCTTTGCCGGGCTGGTTCAGGGCGTCCCGTGCGTTCGCGAGCGCGCTCGCCGCCTCGGCCTGCGCCTGCCAGGCGGCTTCGACGGTGCGCTCTTCGGCTTCCAGCCGCACGATGTTCCCATGAGTGTCTGCAAGCGCGGCGTCGCTGCCCAGACCCATGCGCACTTCGTTGCCGAGCAGATCAGCTTCGATGCGCGCGGCCCGCAGTCGCTCGCGGATGCGCTGCAGTTCCCGCGGCGGCGCATGCTGCGACAGGGCGACACGCGCGCACGCCGTGTCGAGCAGGCTGATCGCCTTGTCCGGCAACTGGCGTGACGGTATGTAGCGATGCGATAGCGTAACAGCGGCGCGAATTGCTTCGTCGAGCACCACGACGCCATGATGGCTCGCCAGCATCCGCGCCAGGCCGCGCACCATGTCGATGGCGGACGGCTCCTCAGGCTCCCTTACCTGCAGCACCTGAAAACGGCGCGTGAGCGCCGGATCTTTCTCGATGTGCCGCTTGTACTCCGCCCACGTGGTGGCGCCGATCGCGCGCAAGGCACCGCGTGCGAGAGCCGGCTTGAGCAGGTTCGCCGCGTCACCCGTGCCGGTCTGACCGCCCGCGCCAATCAGCGTATGGATTTCGTCGACGAACAGGACGACCGGAGCCGGCGACTTCATCGCCTCTTCGACCACGGACTTCAGACGCGACTCGAACTCGCCCTTCATGCTGGCGCCCGCCAGCAGTGCGCCGATATCGAGGCTCAGCAAGCGGACGTCGGCGAGTGTCGGCGGCACGTCGCCCGCTGCGATCGCGAGCGCCAGTCCTTCAACGATCGCGGTCTTGCCCACTCCGGCGTCGCCGGTCAGGAGAGGATTGTTCTGGCGGCGGCGCATCAACACATCGATCATCGTTCGAATCTCGAGTTCGCGCCCCACCACGGGATCGATCTCGCCGGCTCTCGCACATGCGGTCAAGTCCGTGCAGAACTGCACGAGCGCCCCACCCGTTGCGGGCGCCGCCATTGCTCCGGACGCAACGCCCGGCAACGCGGCAGAAAAATCGCTCTGATCATACGGTGCGTCGTCCGCTTCCGGCGATCCGTCGATCCACACAGGCAGGCTGTCGTGAAGACCGTCGAGCGCAATCTTGCCGAAAGCAGGAGAGATCGACAGCAACACGCGCCGCAACTCCGGCGTCTCGACGAGTGCAGCGATCAGCCAGGCGCCCCGAATGCGCCGGTCGCCAAACGCGAGCGTCGCCACCACCCATGCGCGCTCGATCGCCAGTTCGACGTGATGCGAAAAATCGTTTAGAGAACTGGCACCGGCCGGTAACGCGGCCAGAGCGGCCTGCATGTCCCTGTCGAGCAGTTCACGGCTGATACCGCTGTGCCTGACGATGCGATGCAGATCGCTGTCGGGTTGCGCCATCAGCTGATGCAGCCAGTGCACCAGTTCGATATACGGATTACCGCGCAGCTTTGTGAACGCGGTTGCGGATTCGATACTCCTGAAGAGCGTCGCGCCGAGTTTGCCGAACAGCGCGTGACGTGAAATGGCCATGAGCGAACTAATGTCGTATACGTGGTGATTGCGTGCTCCGACATTCCGTATGAGAGATAGTCGGATTTGGACGAAACGCCAGGTGAGACACCTGGCTATCGGAGGGATAGAGGAGCGCAGGATAGCCCATCGCCCATTGCTTGTATTTGGGCCGCCGCCCATATTCCCCCTGTGGCTCGCGCCGTACCATCTGCCGCTTCACTCACCGTCCGCACGCCTGCCAAGCCTGGCAGGCCCAATCATGACCGGATACCAGGCCCGCTGGGATAACACGCCCCTCGCTCCAGCCTCGAAAGCCAGCAATCTGCTTGCCGACCGTTCGCCCGTCCAGGCTCCGGATCAGGCACGCGCGCCTTTTGCGAATGCGGACTTTCATGTTATATCCGACCTTTCATTCGAAGACAGGCTTTCCAGCAAGCCTGTCCCTTCCGACTCCACCGCCCCGGCAAGTCCGGCTGACTTCAGCGACCTGATCGCGATGTCTGGGGCACTTGCCGACCGTGACGGCGACCCGCTGCTCTCCTTGCTCGATCGCTCTGCGCCGGCAATGGAGGATCCGGACGACGGGAAGGTTCTGTTTCTGCCTGTCGATACGGACGGACAGGATCCGCTCGCCACGCTCACGCTCGAATACCAACAGGCGCTATTAAGTCAGAAAAGCGGTCACGAGCACGATCTGAAAAGCGCCCACGCAGACGGCAGCGGCCCGATCATCGTCGCGCCGCAAGATCCGTTCGCCGACCTCGCGAATCATCCAGACTCCGAAGCATCGGTTTTCGATCTGCTCACGAAGGGCCGCAATATCGATACGCTACTCGGCAGTCTCGACGCATTCGACGCCGGGCAGATCTTCGAAGCAGAAAAGCATCACGACATCCTCACATTGCTCGCGCCGCGCGGTATCGCCGCACGACGTGGGGCTCACGCTGCCCCGCTCTCGCGCGAAGAGCATCACATGATCAGCATGGACAGCCACATGGCCATGCCTGATGTCATCGAAGAAGACACACCTGGATCTCCCCATGAAAATCACCGCTGACCTGCCGGCAGCGCACGCCTCGACGCTCCATGGCGTGCTGAACACGCAAACCCTCGACGAACTGAAAGAGCAAACGATGGAACATGTGCGCAGACACCCATCGAATGTCCGCGAACGGTGGCTGCTGTTCGAGCTGTTATGCCTCGGCGGTGAATGGGAGCGCGCGTTGCGCCAGTTGCAGACGTGGGCCACGCTGGAACCCGAAGGTACCGCGCGTGCCCAGCTGTATCGTGGGCTGATACAGAGCGAGGTTTTCCGCACCGAAGTATTCGCGGGCCGGCGCATGCCGGACTCGATCGATCCGCTACCAACGTGGGCGAACTCGCTGGTTCGGGCCAACATGAAGCTCGGCGAAGGCGATATCGCCGTCGCCGATGAACTGCGCAACGTCTCCTTCAACGACGCGCCGGCAACACGAGGCGAAAGCACACAAATGGGCGCGTTCGAATGGCTGACCGACAGCGACAGCCGGCTCGGGCCGGTGTGCGAACTGGCTGTGGCGGGCGGCTATCGCTGGGTGCCGTTCGAAGCAATCCGGTCGCTCACGCTTGGCCCCGTTACGGCTCTGACCGACCTCCTCTGGCGCTCAACTGTCGTGGGCCTGCGCAATGCCACCGTTCTGCGCGGCTATATGCCCGTGCGCTATCCGGGCTCGGAAAGCGGCCCGCATGCCATCAAGCTCGCGCGCAAAACCACGTGGCAGGACGTCGGGGAAACGAACGTAATCGCGCTGGGCCAGAAAACCTGGACAACCGACCAGGGCGACTTCGGCCTGCTCGAGATCGGCGAATGCCACTTCAACTACGACGGGCAGACATGAACGCGCCCGATCTCCAGCACCGGCAGGCTTTCATGCCATCGCTCATCGACCGCCTTCTCGATAACGCACCGCAACGCGCGGCCGAGCATCCCGACGCCTATGCACCCGACGGCGAAGGCATGCGCCGCGTCATCCAGCGCGACCTGAGCCTGTTGCTCAACACGACGAGTTTCGAGGACGAACTGGACATGACGCGACACGCAGTGGCCGCCGGATCGGTGATCAACTACGGAATTCCCGCGCTGTCCGGCCACTACCTCAACAACCGCAACTGGGAAACCGTCGAGAAGATGGTGCGCACGGCAATCACCCGTTTCGAGCCGCGCCTGATGTCCGAGTCGTTGCACATCCGTCCGCTCAACCGCGAGGACCCGATCCGCTACAACCGCCTGATACTGGAAATCAGCGGGCTCATGCACTGGTCGCCTTACCCCCTCGAATTCCGCATGCAGAGCGCGTTCGACATCGAAATGAACCAGGTCACCTGCGATACGGACTGCCGCTGGGAGCGCTGACATGGATCCGCAATTTCTCGACTACTACACGCGCGAGCTAACCTACATGCGGGAGATGGCCGGCGAGTTCGCTGCACAGCACCCGAAGATCGCGCGCCGTCTCGGCATGGAAGGGATCGAAGTCGCCGATCCGTACGTGGAGCGCCTCATCGAGGCCTTCTGTTTCATGTCGGCGCGCACGCAGATCAAGCTCGACGCCGAGTTTCCGCGCTTTACGCAGCGTCTGCTCGAAGTCACCTATCCGAATTATGTCGCGCCCACGCCATCGATCGCTGTCGCGCGGTTACTGCCTAATCTGCGCGAGGGCGATTTCACCCAGGGCGTGAAGGTACCGCGCCACAGCCCGTTGCGCTCGGAGATCCCGTCGGGCGAGCAGACGGCCTGCGAATTCCGCAGCAGCCAGGATGTGACGCTGTGGCCAATCGAGATCGCCGAGGCTCGGCTCACGGCCGTGCCGCCGGATATTCCCAACACCGATCGCCATCTGCTGCCTCACCAGCAGTTGCGCGGCGCATTGCGACTGCGACTGCGCACGACGGGCGCGGTGAAGTTCAGTCAGATGGCGCATTTCGACCGCTTGCCGATCTACCTCGGCGGCGACGAACGCATTGCGTCACATCTGTTCGAGCTGATCCACGCGGGCAGCGTCGCTGCCGTCGTGCGCACGCATGGCGCGCCGCGCGGCGAAGGGCATGTGATAGCCAGAGCCCCGGTCGAGTTCGAAGGGTTTCAGCCGGATCAGGGTGTGCTGCCGCTCACATGGAATACATTCCACGGCCACAATCTGCTGCAAGAGTATTTCGCGTGCCGCCAGCGCTTTTATTTCTTTGCGCTGACCCAGCTTGCCCCCGGTCTTGCCTGCGTCGACAGCAAGGAGGCCGAGGTGGTGCTGTTGCTCGATCGACTGCCGGAAGAACTCGCCACGCACGTCGACGCGTCCCGCTTCCTGCTGTTCTGCACGCCGGTCGTCAACCTGTTTCGCAAGAGCACCGATCGCGTCGAAATCAACCGGGCGCACACCGATTTTCATCTGCTCGTCGACCGAACCCGGCCGCTCGACTACGAGATCTTCTCGGTATCGCGCGTTTCCGGCAAGAAGGCCGAAACATCGGTTGCAGTGGACTTCAACCCGCTCTACCGGACGCTGCATAGCGACGTAGGCAATCACGGTCGCTATTTTTCGGTGCGCCGCGAGCAGCGCGCGCTGTCCACCAACGCGCGCAAATACGGTACACGTACGCCGTATGTCGGCACGGAAGTCTACGTGTCGCTCGTCGACCAGACCGACGCGCCGTATGCGGACGACATGCGCTACCTGTCGGTCGACGCGTGGGTTACGAATCGCGATCTGCCGCGCCTCATCCCGCGCAACGGCAAAACCGATCTCACGATGCCCGACTCGGTGCCGGTCGAGGGCGTCGCTCTCGTGCATCCGCCAAGCGCACCACGTGCGCCATATGCGAGCGGAGAAACCGCGTGGCGCCTGATTCGCCAGTTGAGCTTCAACTACATGCCGCTCGCCGACCTCGATCACGGCGACGGCGGTCAGGCGTTGCGCAACATGCTGAGCCTCTTCATCACGCCTCGCGAGCGCGAGCAAGCCCGCCAGATCGAGGCGCTGGTGGGCGCGCGCACCGAACCCGTCGTCCGGCGCCTGCCGGGCCAGGGACTGCTCGTTTATGGACGCGGCGTGCGCTGCGAGCTGACCGTCGATGAGACCGGATTCTCTGGCCTTAGCCCTTACCTGTTCGGTCTCGTGCTCGAACATTATCTTGCGCGTCATGTGTCGATCAACGTGTTCACGGAGACCGAACTCCGCTCGATGCAGCGCGGTCTCGTCACGCGCTGGCAGCCGCGCATGGGCGGCCGCGGAGCCGTGTAAGCATGGACAGTCGCGATACGACCACCGCCGCGTCGGCGCCAGCATCACTCGATCCACGGTCGCTCGACGCCTGGTTCGATCCGGCCACGCCCTGGCAGTCCGGTTTCATGAGCCTGCTGCGCGCGATCGCCGCCCGCGACCCGCACAGCCCGTTGCCCGGCACCGCGAGCCTGCCGCGCGAGGAGCCGTTCCGGATTGGCCAGCAGCCGACGATGATGTTCGCGCCGCGCGAGATCGCGGCGCTCGGCATGCGCGGCGGCCGCCTCGACGTGCGCCTGTTCGGGCTCGGCTTGTGGGGACCACAGGGGCCGCTGCCGCTGCACATGACCGAGCTGGCCTACAGCCGGGTCGAAAGTCATCAGGATCACACGCTCGTTCATCTAGCTGACCTGTTCCATCACCGCGCGCTCTCGCAGTTCTATCGCGCGTGGGCGGCAGCCCAGTCCACCGCGTCGCTCGACCGTCCCGACAACGAAACCTTTTCGTTCTACGTCGCGAGTCTGATCGGCATCGACCCGGCCGAGGCCAGACGCTCGTGTCTCCCGTCGCACGCGCGCTACAGCGCGGCAGCGCATCTGATGCGAGAAGCGCGCAATCCGGACGGGCTCGCATCGATGCTCTCGAACTATTTCGCTTTACCCATGACCGTGGAGGAATTCGTTTCGCACTGGATCCGGCTGCCGGATTCGGAGCATACGAAGCTCGGCACTCCGGGACCGGCAGCCATCATGGGGGAATGCGCTCAGCTCGGCGAGACCCTTCCGGACCGGCAGCACAAGTTTCGCCTGGTGGTAGGTCCGCTGGATCTCGACCAGTACCTGCGCCTCACACCGCACGGCGAGGATCTCGCGACGCTCGTCGAATGGGTGCGGGCCTTCGTCGGCCACGAATACGCATGGGAGGTGAAGCTGCTCGTCAAGCCGCGCGCCGCACCGCCCGCCCGCGCCGACACCTCGCAAAGACTCGGCTATTCCACCTGGCTTGGCGAAGCGATGAACGAACAGCCGGTTGTCGGCATGGTGTTCGACCCCGAGCAATACACCGACTGATTCTGGAGTCTCTCCGCATGAATGCCCATTCTCCCGCCGCTGCGCTACGGTACGCGGACCTGCTCGAACCGGTCTGCGCCGACGCGCCCTGCGGCGCCGAACTCGACTACGACCAGGACTTCGTCATGCTGCTGGCCGCCGCGGCTCCGCGTGTCGAAGCGCAATACGGCAATTTCGTCGGCGTCCCGCAGGCCGCCAACTGGGCCGAGATCGAACGCGATTGCCGGACGCTGCTCCTGCGCGCGAAGGATATCCGCCTTGCGGTCATCCTGCTGCGCTGCCGGATCCGGCTCGACGGCGCGGCCGGGCTGCGCGACGGACTGGCGTTTCTCAAGGCCCTGCTCGACTGCTATGGCGAAGCGCTGCATCCGCAGCCCATCTTCGAGGGTGAGCGCGATCCCGTTATTTACGCGAACGCGCTCGCCGCGCTCGCCGATCCGGATGGCCCACTGGGCGACATGCGCGACATCGTCATGCCGAAAGCCACGGGCGTGCCCATGCAGTTTCGCGACATCGAAAAATCGTTCTCCACGCCGCGCCTGAAGGACGCGCTCGCGCCGGAATCCGTCAGCCGCCTGCTCAAGGAATTGTGGGGACGGCGCGACGCGGTGATAGTGGCGTGCAGGGAAGCCCAGCATCTGACGGCCGACATCGTCGCGTGGTGCGACGCGACTCTCGGCACCGATGCCCCCGATCTCAGTGCGCTGTCGAAAATGCTGCAGCCGTTTTCACAGGCGCAACTGGATGGCGGCGCGCCGTCGGCGATGCCGGCAACGGTGCCGATGGCGGCATCGCCAACGGCCACCACACCGCCCATCGCCGACACGATACCCACCACAGCGCCGGCGGCAACGACCTCCCTGTCGATCACGCAACCCGACCTGCCGCCCGGTTTACCAACGGCCGTCCCGGTGCCGCGGGATCGCTGGAGCGCACTCGCGGCTATTCAGGAAACGCGTATCTGGTTCGAACAGAACGAGCCGAGCAGCCCCGTCATCGTCCTGTTGCGACAGTCGGAACGGATGGTCGGCAAGCGGTTTTCGGAACTCGCGCGGCTCATTCCGGCCGACCTGCTGGCCGCGTGGGACCCGATCGAGGACTGATACGCCTGCGTACGATTGCCCAGCCTCATTTCCCGTCAACCCATACGGTACACCGGTCAACGAGAACCCTTGCCAATGAAAAGACTCGTCCAGTTTCTCATCCTGCTTACCCTCGGGATCTCACGTATGGCATCAGCCACGTGTCTTCAACTGACTGCCAGCGAGATCAGCTACGCCCAGCAGACTTTGGGCTATGCCGCTTATCAGCAGTTGCAGGCCACTGTCCTGTTCCAGGATGCCTCGATGTCGATCGATCCCGGCCTTGCCGTCGGCTCGGTGATAGCGACAGGAACGTCGAGCGCACTGCCCACCGCGACGGCCGTCATGACCTGCACGAACGGCGGCACCACGACTCTGAGCCTCGCCGGGGCCACCCCTTCCAGCCTGTCGGGCGTCTATAACACCAATGTGCCGGGTATCGGCTTCACGCTCAGTTATGTTCGCGCAAACGGCACTCTGCTGACCTTCCCGGCCTCGCAGTCCATTCAATCGGGCACGGGGGGGCCCACGCAGGTGGTCTACGAGACGCTCGGCGCGGGTTCGCGGTTCCAGATCCAGCTGATCAAGACCGGGGACATCGCAAGCAACGTGAACGTCCAGTTCGGCACGGTCGGCACGGAAACGACCGACGGAGACGGCAAGGCAGTCGTGCTGGTCGGCGCCAACGGCCTCAACATCAAGGTGCTGCCGAGTTGCTCGGTCGACAGCAGCAAGCTGAACATCGACTTCGGCACGTTCGGCCCCACCGACGTTTCAACCACCTCGGGGCCCACCCAGCCCATCAACTTCAACGTGCTCTGCACGGGCCCGACGCCACCGGCATCGATCACTGCAGCGCTCTCCGGAACGCCCGATACCAACGCCCCCAGCATGCTGAAGAATACCGGGGCCTCGAATCTGGCTATTCAGCTCAAGGAAGTCTCTACCGGCACGATCCTCCAGCCCAACAATCCGAACAGCACGCTCGTCCACACGCCCAGCGGCGGCATGCAATCGCCTTTCGCACTCCAGGCAACTGTGCTGCGCGTGGTAAGCACAACGCCGACCGCGGGCAAGATCCAGGCTACCGCGACGATCACCATGACCATTCTCTAACCTGCCCATCGACCACGCACGCGATTGCCCTACCTGGACCGGAAGCCATCCGCATGACCGCACTACCCGCCGCGCAACCTGACTCGATCTTCGTGCAGATCGCGAGCTATCGCGATTCGCAACTCATTCCCACTTTGTGCGATCTGATCAACAAGGCAAAGAAGCCGAATCGGCTGCGCATTGTCGTCTGCTGGCAGCACGGCCCCGATGAAACGCTGGCCGGATTCTGGCAGCGGGGCTTCGGCAAATGGCACATGAAGAAAGCCGAAGACTGGACCATTCAGCACCTCAGCTACCGCGGCGCGTTGGTCGAGCTGATCGACGTGCCGCACATGATGTCGCAAGGCGCATGCTGGGCCCGCAATCGCCTTCAGCAGGAATACGGCGGCGAGCGGTACACGCTTCAGCTCGACTCGCATCACCGCTTCGTCGACGGTTGGGACGCACTCTCGATCGACATGCTGGAATCGCTGCGCGACGAAAGTCCGAAGCCCGTGCTCACCGCGTATCTCCCGGGATTCGACCCGCAGAACGATACGGCCCTGCACGGGTCGCCTCAGTTCATGAGCTTCTTCCGATTCGGTGCAGAGGGCGTCGTGATGTTTCAGGGCAAGCCCCTTCCCGCCGAGCCGGTACGCAATCGCCCCGTTCGTGCGCGCTTCTATAGCGGGCATTTCACGTTCGCCGATGGTCATTTTGCGACAGTAGTCCAGCACGATCCCGACTACTTCTTTCTCGGCGAGGAAATTTCGATCACCGTGCGTGCATTCACGCATGGCTACGACCTCTACCATCCGCACTGCCTGATTGCATGGCACGAGTACACGCGTCAGCACCGCGTCAAGATGTGGGACGACCACAACGGCGAGGCCAAAGAGAAGGGTGTCATCAAGGAGCATTGGGCGGAGCGCAATGAACGGGCGTATCTGCGCAATCAGGCGTTGCTCGGTGTCGACGGCAAACCGTCTTCAACGCACGAGTTCGGCAAGTACGGCCTTGGCACCGAGCGCACGCTCGCGGAATACGAGACCTATGCCGGTATCAGCTTCGCCTCTCGCGGCGTGCACGAGACCGTTCTGGGTCACGAGCTGCCGGAGCCTCCCGGCACGCCACGTCCAGACGCGGCAATCTGGCAAGCCTCACTGCGGCGCGCGAACGACGTCCGTGTCTGTGTGCATCAGAACACGTTCGATGAGCACGCGGCGACCCCGGGCGCGCAACCAACGCTCTCAGGCGCGGCCTCCGCTGTCGTCGCTGTTTACGGCCACGACGAAACCGAGCTGCACCGCGAGGCAATCGAAGCCCGCGATCTGCACCAATATCGGCAGAACGACTGGCTCGACTACCACGCTATCTTCTTCTCAGCGCTCGAGCGGATCCCAGCCCGATACGTCGTCGAGCTGCGCGACGACGCCGGCGATCTGCTGAGCCGGGTCGGGCACACCGTCGTTGTCTGATACCTCCATACCGGCGAGGTACGGAAACCGCTCCGGCTTTGCCCGGCCAAGCGGATTGCACCATGTCAGCGGATTCGGCGCGTATCGGTACGGACTGATACCACCGTCGCCAGTGCGGTCAGGACTGATGTAACGCCCGGCCTCCGGGTCATAGAAACGCGTACCGTTGTAGTGCAGCATCGTTTCTTCGTCCACGTATTGTCCGGCGTAGCGCAGCGGCTGCGGGACCGTATCGCTGCGCCCCCACTCCTGGGTGACGGGATCGCCCCACGCGCGATAACGCCCCCGCCACACCAGCTTGCCGGTTTCGTCGGTCAGTGCGAGCGCCGTGCCGACGGCATCGATATGGTAGTGATAGAGTTGCGTGTCGGTGATCTTGCCGTCGTGGTCGAGCACCTGGTCCACACAGGCGAGCGGTGCAAAGGCCATCGACCGGCTCGACTCCGGTTGATAAAGGTAGGTGCGCAATGCGCCGCTGCGCTGCTCCTGGAGGAGCCGGCGTCCCTGCCACAGATAGCGTGTAAGTTCGTCTTGCGCCAGCGTGTACGGTTGCTGCGTCGAACCGGATTCGACGCGTTTCGCGATCCGCCGGCCGAGCGCGTCATACTGGAAGCGCACGGTGCGGCCCTTGCGATGCACGGCAATCACCCGCCCTTCCGCGTCCCAGTCGAGCGACAGCGTATGATCGCGGCCGCTCCTGCGCGCCAGTTGCCCCCAGGCGTCGTACTCGTAGCGATAGCCACGGCATTCCACGATCCGGTGATCGGGATAGACAGCCGGGAACCAGTTTCCACTGGGCGTATCGAGCAGATTGCCCGCGGCATCCCACGTGAAATACTCGATGCCCAGGTGCTCCGACACGCGCCGCAGCAGGCAGCCGCGCCGATCGTAGTCATACCAGGTCTGACCTTCGGCGGGCCCGTCGGTCCTGACCGGCATGCCCGCCGCGCTGTAGTCCACTTCGCGCCACAACTGCCTGTCGCTTTCGGACGGCGCCGCTGGCGCGCCCAGATCATCGCTCGATACCGTGCGCCACCACACCGGCAAACCAAGCGGCGAATAGCCGGTGTGCGTACGCAGACGACCTTGCGTATGCGCGATCACGCGCCGCATCGCGTCGTACCAGAAGCGCGCGACCGGGCGCTCGTCCAGTTCGACGAACGCGATATGGCCGGTCTCAAAGCGGCGAGTACGCACTTCCTGTCCCTGCGGCAGCTGTGTCGCAACGAGACGGCCCACGGCGTTGCAGGTGTAGTGCAATGCGCCGTTCGCACCGCGTTCCGCGACCAGGCGGCCGCTCGCGTCATATTCGAAACGGATTTCATCGGCGCCGATGCCGAGCAACTCTCCTTCTTTCGTCGGTGTGCGGCTAACCAACTCGAGACCGCCTCCGGCAGCATAGCGGTACAGGTAGAGGTTATGCGGCGTCTCGCGCTGGATGAGCCGCCCGCCCTCGTCATAGGCGAACGTCTCGCGGCGCTCCTGCGCGCCCGCTTTCGAGGTGACGCCGCAGATCTCGCCCGCATCCGTATAGTCGAAGCGGCGCGCCACGCCGTCGGCATCGGTGATCGACAGGCAATGACTCGCGCCCCATTCGAGCGTCTGGATCGCACCGTTCGCGCTCTCGATTCGCACGGGTCGGCCATGCGCATCGTACTGCCGCACGATCGCGTGCCCCTCCTCGTCGATCGCGCGCACGACGTTGCCGCGCGGGTCGCGGTGCCAATGCCGGTTCTGGCCGTTCGACCCGACGAACGAAGTCCGTCGGCCGGCTGCATTCCAGACATGGCGCTCCACCTGCCCGTCCGGACGCGTGACGCTCAGTGCGTGACCGAGGCCATCGCGCTCGAAGTGCGTTACCCCGCCAAGCGCGTCGGTCACGCCGGTCAAATAACCGTCGACGTTGTACTCGTAGTGCGTTGCGCTGCCATCGACCTCGGTGCGCCGCGTGACTTGCCCCCATGCGTTGTACTCGTAAGCAGTCGCAACACCCAGGGCGTCGATGGCGCGGACGGCGAAGCCATTCGCATCGTACTCGAAGCGCATGACTTCGCCGGATGGCATCTGGCATTGCAAGGGCTGCAAATGCTCGTTGCGCGACCAGGCCCATCTACGGCCATCGCTCATGGTCACGGAGACAGGCTCGCGCGACGCAAACGCGTATTTCGTCGTGCGGATCCTGCCGAGCGGATCCGTTTCCTCGCCGACGCGCCCGAGCGAATCATATTCGAGGCGAACCTCGCGCTCACCCGGTAGCCAGATCGATGCCGGCGCGCCGGTATCGCGATAGCCGAAGCGATAGCGCCGCCCGTCGAAATCCCTGTGTGACAGCACATAGCCGTGCTCGTCGTATTGCCAGCTCGCATCGTGGCCGAACACATCGCTCACCTGGCTGCCCCGGCTATCGACGTCGTAAGCGAACCGTTCGCGCGCCCCCTCCGAGGTGGCGCGCTCAACCACGCGCGCGACGCCGCCGGTCGTCTGCCACGTGTACCGCGTAATCATGCCGAGGAGGCCAGCCTCCTCGACGATCCTTCCGTTTTGCCAGCTAAAGCGGCGAACGACGGTGCCGGTCCGGTTGCGTACCTCCGTCAGCTCGCCGTTCGAACTGTAAGCGTACTGGACGAGCACACCGGTCGGGCCGCCGTCCACGCATTCGACGGCCGCGAGGCGTGCGCCCTGTCTCGTTTCGTAGTGCATCCGCAGTTCGTGACCGCACGTGCCGCGCATGCGCAACAGACGTCCCTCGCCATCCCAGATGCATCCGATCCGCTGCCGGTGCAGATCCTCGACGTACTTCAGCCGGGCGATTCCGCGGGCGTCGAAGTCGCCGAAGACCCAGTAGCGCGGTGTCAGGTCGGCGACGACCATGCGGCCGTCGGGCAGATGAGCGAAGTGCAATTGGGCCGACGGCGCGATTACCTGTGTTCCACGCTCGGGAAACGGCACCGTAAGCGTGCCGCCGTACTCATCGACGTAGATGAGCTTGTCGCCCGACTTGTGCAGCGTGATTTCCCAGCGGGTACGCCAGCCAACGCCGAGCAGCCCGATCGCGGCGCGTGCGCTCGAATAGTAGCGAGACCATCCAAGCGGCAGACGGCCGCGAAGCGAGAAATCGGTTTCGTCTGCGGGCAGACAGACCTTGCTGCCGGACACCACGTCCACCGAGCGCAACAGGATGCCCGAGAGCGCGCGGCGTATTCGATACCGGTCGACCACCTCGCCAAGCTGCCGGCAGCGGTCTGCCGTCTGCCCTGCACGCGTCAAAGGCAACACAACGCCGGGCAGCCTGATCAGGTCCGCGCCCGGCCCTGCAATTCCAGTCTCCAATGCCTCTTCCCTGTCGTCATGAACCGATGAGTACGTCCGGCGAACCGGATGTGACCACCGAACCACACGAAGTCTTGCCGCCGGCCATCGCGGCCGGGACGTCGTTGATGAATACAGTGGCCGAGCCCGAAACCAGAACTTGCGCGGACGGATGCAGTGGGCAGACGGCCGAACTGATGCCGGCTAGCGCCGCCGGGATTCCATCGATCAGGACGTCTGGCGACCCGGTAATGATCGAGCCACCATGGTCGATCAAGTCTCCTACGCGAGATAGGGGAAACATGGGGGAAATTCTCCTTCTGAACGGACGGCGAGGCATTGAGGGCCGCGCGCGCATGCGCGCCGCGGCCGAACGCAATAGTGGAATGTCGTGTCAGGACGGATCGATAATCAACAGCTCGGAAACCGATGGTGTCGGGGTTAGTGTTGGCGTCGGGGTTGGAGTTGGTGTTGGCGTCGGCGGTGGAAACAACTCGGAAACTGACGGAGTCGGTGTTGGAGTCGGTGTTGGAGTCGGTGTTGGAGTCGGTGTTGGCGTCGGCGTCGGCGTCGGCGTCGGCGTCGGCGTCGGCGTCGGCGTCGGCGTCGGCGTCGGCGTCGGCTGACAGGGAATGATCGGGAGAACTGGCAGCGGGCAGTCCGGAATGCCGGGAGCGAAGCCCAAAACACCGGCCACCACGGGAACAGGCACCACGGCCCCCCCCTTGCCGTCTTCGCAGCCGCATTCGTCATCGCACGGATTGAGTTCGAGCGGCATGCCCTTCACCACGACATTATCCTTACCGCTAATCAGGATTTCCTTGCCGACGAGCTTGATCTTGCCGTCGCTCGTCATCGTCAACGACGACTTGCCGCATACGATGGAAAGCGCGCCGCCAGCAAACAGCGAATACGCACCGCCTACCGTATGCGAAGAGGCCCCGCCGATCGTCACGGCGCGCGCGCCGCCCACAGTCAGCGCCGAAGCGCCGCCAATCGCCGTCGCCTCCGCGCCACCAATCAGCACCGATTGCGCGAGAGCGACCTCATAGCTCGCAATGCCGCCCACGACGCTCGAAAACGCCCCGCCTACGACAACGCTGTGCGCCGCGCCCACGCCGACCGAATAATCGAGGCCCACGACGTGTGACTCGTCCGCTTTCGTCAAACGGGTCATTTGCCGCTCGGCCTGAATCGTGACCTCTTCGGCACCCACCGCGTCGTCAAAGCTCACCGCGTTGAAGTTCTCCACGCCGCCTTCTATCGAGCGGGTCATCATCCCACTCTGCGTCGCGTTGGCGGGCAATGCCCACGGCGTAGGCGTCACGGTGTTGTAGAGCGCGCCCGTAATCAGCGGACGGTCCGGGTCGCCGTTCCAAAAGTCGACAATCACTTCCTGGCCGATACGCGGAATATAGAGTCCGCCAAAACTCTTGCCAGCCCATGCCTGACTCACGCGCACCCAGCAGGAATCCGTTTCGACGTTGCGGCCATAACGATCCCAGAGGAAGCGAATCTTCACGCGACCGAATTCATCGGTCCATAGCTCGTTGCCCGGCGGCCCGACAACAATGGCCGATTGCGGACCGCTCACGGTCGGCTTTGCCGTTTTCTGCGGCAGCCTGAACATTTCGCTCGTCGGCTGCACGTCGAAGCGGTTGCTGAATGTGTATTCGTAGTCGCTGCCCGTTTCTTCGGGGTTGCCCGTTACGTCAAGGGTCGTTCCAATGACGAGGTATTCGCAGTTCGCCGCCAGGTAGTCGTAGTCGGTCAGCTCGAAAGTCTGGCCGCATGCGAGCCCGCGAACGTTGCCCTCGCCGCGCGCGCGCGCGCCTGGCGCGCGCAGCGTTTCCATGCGCGTGCGGGCCAGCAGTTCGCCGTGGCCGCCATCGGTATAGTCGCCGGGCCAGTCGTAGCGCTCAAGCGTATTCCAGCTCGTATCGCGCGGCTGCTGATTGATTTCGCGCATGTCGGCCCGCGAGCGGGTGAAGTCGAAATCGCTCGTGACATAGTGGCCGGTGCACAGTACTTCGGCCGTCGAGAACGTATGGATATAGTCGCCTTCGGTCGTGCCACCCTGAGGCTGGAACGCGAGCGTCTGGTACGCCGGGTTCGGCGACTTGCGGTGTGCGCCAACGTGATCGCACAACACAAGCCGATGCTTGCCATCGACATGCTCGAAGAACCAGTAAATGCCCCATTCCTCCATGAGGCGCTGGATGAAATCGAAGTCTGTCTCACCGTACTGCACCTGGAAAGCCCGCGGCTCGTTGCGCGGACTCTCTCCGCTCACCGTATAGCGGCTCACGTCGAGGCGCTTTTCGACGGGATAGGGATAGTCCTTCAGGACCTCGTCGATGATCTCGATGACGGTCTTGTCCTGAAAGATCTTGAAGTCGGTCGTGAGCGTCGCCAGCCATAGCCACGGCTTCAAGATCACACGATAGACGTTGTAACGGCCTTCGCGGTGCAGGTATTCCGCCTTGACGACAAGCCCGGTGATCTGACGCTGGGCAATGTCCGGGGCCGGCAGCAGATCGCCTGGCGCATCGAGCTCCATCGCAACGGTCATCTCGTTGCCGAGCAGCGCTTTCAGGTCGACGTTGGCGCTGACGGCGAGCGGGATCGCGTAGTCGTCGGGTGTACGGAGCAGCAACTCATACTTGAACAGTTCGCCCAGATACTCGCTGCCGCTCAACGACTTGAACCCGAGCGCAGGTTGCCCCAGCAGTTGCGGCATCGCCGCGCTGGAGACCGTTACCGCGCGCGGTGCGAGATCCAGATTGCCAGAAGAATTATTTGGCATGCAATCCTCTAAATTCCATTCATCGAAAACATTCCGATGCACCAATCCCGATGGGGATTGTCGAAGACACTACCGGGCATCGCCGGCGATGGCACTCGCCGTTGTTTCCAGCCGGCTCCCGCCCATGCCCGTACTACCGGGACAATGAAAACCTCGCAGCAGACCGGTCAACTGCGGTCCCGACTGCCCAGCGGTCGTCAGTTCGAGCACCGCATGACGGTCGTCGAAGTTGAAATCCAGCGCATAGCGGCTCGACGACACGGTCGAAGTCAGGTGACCGTGGTCAATCAGGCGCAATAGCGCCCAGGGCCCGTCGAACAGGAGGGTCGACGTATCGGGCCGGACGCGCGGATTGGCGCTCAGGCCCGCCGTCGAGCCGCCGCGCGGCCCCGGCCACGTCACCGGCCACGTCGTCACCGGGCCATGCACGTAACGCATGCTCTGCCCATCGATATCGATCAGCAGCTCGGTAATCTCCGGATCGAGCGACGCGACCTTGATACCGATGTTCCACGACATCCTGTTCGCGCCCGGATCGCGGAAGAACACCCGGCGAATCTCGGCAGCACGCTCGAACGGTTCGAGACCCGGACCCGATATCGGCGGCATGCCGGGGCTCACCGGCTTGTAGCGCCAGGGCCGCATGCTGGTGTCCACCTCGCTCGCAAGCGTTTTCTGGAAGAAGTCGTCGAGCAGTCCGCCTGCCGCGAACACGCGGTTGAAGTCGTCTATGTCGACCTCCTGTGCGCTTGCCGCAAACGGATATTTGCCTTCGATCGCGCGACGACACTGCGCGCCAACGCCCGATTCCACCTGCAGCGCCAGCAGGGATGCAACGCTGCGATCCACTTTCTGCAGCGACTGCGCGGCAAGGCCAGCCAGCACGGCACGAAACGGTGCCGGCTGTTTCTCCGCTTCGAGCTGCATCGCGGAGCCGAGGTCGTCGACGGTCGGCATATTGTGAGTGGCGAGCACGTTGCCGGCCATCATGAGATGCGTGTACTGCTCGTTGACGAGACCGATGATTCCGTCGAGTTGCAGCGCGCCGCCGCTGCCCGCCGCAGTCTTGTCCATTGCCGGGCCACTGCCCATGTCGGAGCGTCCCGTCACGACTTCGCGCAGCGCGGCGAACCGGTTGTCCACTAGTTCCTTTTCCATCTTCTGCTGTGCGAGCTGGCCGATCGTCGCCGTCGCGGCCACGGCGCTCGCCGCGCTCGAACGACGCTTGACAGCGTTCATCGCCGCATCGCCCAATGATGGATCGTCCGTATCGTCAACCGCGGAGAGCAACGTTTCATGGACCGCCGTGTGCGCGAGCCGTGCAAGCGGCGAGTCGGGTGCGGCCAACGTCCGCAGCACCTGCAGATCCAGCGCCAGCGAGCCGTCGTCGCCCTGCACGGGCCTCACATCGTCGAGAAACTGCTGCCAGTAGTTGCCGTAGTCCATGAGGTACTGCCGACGGATGTCATCCGCCAGCTTGTTCCGTCCGACGCTAAACACCCCACTCCCCGTTTCCGCCAACGACCGGGCCGACGGACTGGAGAGGCCCATGACCCATGCGTCCTGTTTTTGCGCCTGCCCGAGAAATTCGGGCAGGCGCTTATTAAAAACCTCGTGATAGCCCTCATAGGTATACAAGCCGGGTATGCCCCGATCGAGCGTCGATCCTTTGACCAGTGAAAAAACCGAAGTCGCCTGCGGGCCAGCGGCGCGGATCAGCGTGACGTTCTCCGGTGCTTCCGCCGCCATCGAATTCATCGCCCGTTCGTAAAGCCGCCCCGACGCCGGATTCTGGCCGAGAAAATCACGCGCGTGTTTGACGAGCGCCGTGTTCAGCGGGCCGGCTGGCTCCGTGGGCACGCCATTGTCGAACAGTGCGTCGAGATGGCCTGCCATCACGTCGCGCTCGCCCAGCGCCGCAACACTGCCCGCGTGTTCCCAGTCGCCGAGCACCCACGCCTTGATCGCCTTTGCATCGTAGTGCGCGGGGTCGAACAGCATCAGGTAGACCGATAGCGTGCGGTAGACACCGTCCGCGTCCTGCGCATCGATCTGCGCATCGAGCACGGATTCGAGCCGCCCCGTGATCTGCGGCAGCAACATCTGGTTCAGCAAATTGCCGTAGGTATTGCCGGATGCAGCGCGAACGGCAGGCGCCGTATAAAGACCGTAGCGCCAGGCAATCCCCGGGCTGTCCAGGTCCAGGTCACCGAACTGCGGCAGATCGCGCGACGCGCTCAGCAGCAGCCCCGTCGCGCCCGGCTGCGGTGCCTTGCGCTGCGATGTCACGCGTGCGGCGAGCGCGTCGGTATTTTTGCCGATCGCCGCCAGATAAGCACGGTTGCTGCCGAAGCTCACCATCAGCGCGCCGATCAGCCACACTGCCACCGCGATCGACAACAGATGCCCGACGACGCGCATCGCGCGAAAGCGGATTTCCCAGTACGGGTTCGGCCGCACGAGGTGCCCTTCAGCGAGGATGACACGCTGGAACAGGTTGCGCAGGAAATAACCACGATAGGCAGTGGGTGCACCGCTGCCGGAAGACAAGGCCCCCGCCTTCCCATCGCCGCCGAACATGCCCGCGAGTCCGCGGCGCAGCCGCTGTAGCAGCGTCGTTCCGTCGGCCAGCACGACTTCGTGAGTTTGTGCCGCGCTCGTGAAATAGACGCCACGTAGCGTGGTGCTCAGTTGGGCATCGTCGTATTTCGAATCGAGGAACACTTGCGCGATCAACCCGGTCAGATCCGCGCACAGACTACGGAACTCGGTTGGCAGTGCGTACAGTTTCCTGCGCCGGTCGACTTCGTACACCTCCTGCAGCTTCGTGTTGATCCTGTCCTCGAGACTTTGCTCGAGTTCGCGCAATTCCGCTGCACAATTCTCGCGCAACGCGTCGCGACGTTCCTCCGCGCTCCCGTCCCGATACGGCAAGGTGAAGCCGAAAATCTGCGCGCGGCCTTCCGCCGTCAGCGAGTAAAAATACTCGGTGAAGCCCGGCAGCAAATCGATCTTGGAAACGATCACATAGACCGGAAAACGAATACCGAGGTCCTGACGAAGTTCTTCAAGCCGCGCGCGCATCGATGCGGCGAGCACCTTGCGCCCGGACGGCGGGCACGTCAGCAATTCCTCGACGGAAACGACCAGCAACGCACCGTTAATCGGCGCCCGCGGCCGACGTTTGCGCAGCAGCCCAAGGAAGCCACGCCACTCCGCCGCGTTCTTGCTCTTCGGGTTTTCCTGGTCCCCGTCGTCCGTCGCCGTGTCCTGGACCGTGTAGCGACCGGCCGTATCGATCAGGACAGCTTCATTGGCAAACCACCAGTCGCAATTTACCGTCTCGACGCGGCTTTTGATCGACGCTGCGACCATCTGGTCGGCGTCGGGAAAATCGAGGCCGGAATTGAGGATAAGTGTGGTTTTTCCAGCGCCGCCCGAGCCGATCACCATATACCACGGCAGCTCATACAGATAGCGCTGGCTTTCCAGCAGGCGGCGCAGCCCGGCGGGACCGCCCCGCAGACGCCTGAGCTTGCCGATAGCCTTCGTGAGCACCGAGTTGACCGCGCGGATTTCGTCGCGTGCAAGCGGATCCGCACCGGCCTTCTTCGCAAACGGATGCAGAATGCGCTGCAGCAACTCGTCGTTGTTGCGCACCGCCTTCCACAAGCCATAGAGGCCGTAGATCGCATAGCAGGCAAGCAGTACTGCGATCAGCAGCACGCGCGACCACGGCGGCGCGAAAGGATGAGCCTCGCCGAATGCGAGCAGCGGTCCGAAGTACCAGAGCGCAAGGCAAACCAGCACCACCCAGATGGGGCCATGCGACCAGTCGGCCAGCCAGAACAACAGTAGCGCGAGCAGTACGATAATCGTCAGCACGCGTGACAGCACGGTCTCGAGCGGACGATCGTCGCCGAAAGCGACGAGGGGTCCGACAAACCAGACCGCCGCGATGGCCAGAAAAATCGCCACGACCATCAACGTCTGGCGCGAAAAGACAAGCTTCAAGAAGCGATTCAAATAAGACATTCAGGCTTTCCCGTTATTGCGCGACGAAGACTTCCACGCGTCGATTGCGGGACCGCCCTTCCGCCGTGGTGTTGTCCGCGACAGGCTCCGTGTCGCCCTTGCCGGTCGCCTCGATACGGCCGGCCGGGACGCCGTGAGTCATCAGAACGTCGGCGACGGACGCCGCACGCTTTTCCGACAACATCTGGTTGTTTCGGAACTCCGGGGTGTCGATCGGCAGGTTGTCGGTGTAGCCCATCACGGTTACCTTGCCGTTGACGCGCGCCACCTCCTCTGCAACCCGGGTCAATACCGGGTCCAGTTCCGGGCGAATGCCGGCGCGGCCCGGAAGGAACATGGAGTCGCCGCTGAAGACGACTTTGCTGCTGTGATCGTCCTCGTCGACTGTGAGGAGGCCGCGCGAGATCTGGTCCTTCAGCAGGATCGACAGACGTAGCCGCTCGTGAACGACGGTCGGGCCGGCCTTCACTGGCACGCCGATCGCGCGGATCTTCGCCTCGAGCCCATTGCTCTCGACCAGCAACTGGTACTTGTACCAACCAAAAAGCCCAAACACGGATAGTGCAGCGACACCCGCCGTCGCCCAGACCGGCACGCTCTTCAGAAGGCGCATTTCGCCCGGCGCCTCGCCGCGCCAGTGCGGCGACAGTTCGACGCGCATCGTGTCGCGTGCGCCGCTGATGAGCGTCAAGAGCCGCTGCCTGATCTGTTCGAGATGACGGAGACCCTCGACGACAACGCTGTAGCGGCCTTCGAATCCAAGACCGAGAATGCGGTACATCACTTCGAGCACGTCGATGTACTCCTGCGGATCGGTCGCCATACGGCCAATCAGCAGGAAGAACTTCTCGCCCCCGTCCACTTCGCCTTCGAACGTGATCAGCAGTCCGCGCGCGGCCCAGATGCCGCCGCCGCCCCATCGCGTGCGGTTGGCGGCTTCGTCGAGCGCCGTGCACAACGCATAGCGTGCAGCGGCCACGTGCTTCCAGGGCAGATTCGCCTTGTCGCAGACTTTCTGGAATGCGCTGACCTCCCGCACCAGCAGCGAGCGCAGACTCGCGACCGCAGCAAGCGAATCGAGCGAGGACGGCATATCGGCCAGCATGCGCAACAGCGGTTGCGCCGCTTCACCGAGCGGATTCCTCGAAGCCTTGACCCGATCGAGTCGGGCCTGTGAATCTTCCGGCGGATCGAACGCGGCTGGATCGACGGGTGGCTCCGGGTCCCGGGCGCCACCCGTGACAGGCCGTCCCGCCGGAAATGCCGGCGGCAATTCCGTGGCCGATGCGGCCTTGTCGGGCTCCGCCAGGAAGTCGAATGCGTCGTCGCCGTATGCCTCTGTACTCATTTCTGACGCACGCCCCACAGTTCAAGCTTGAGTTCGGGGAAATGCCCGGCGATATGCATGGCGAGACCGCCGTGGCGTCCGATCTGCTCCCAAAACGGGCCCGAGCGCGAGAGCTCGAAGTAGATGAACCCTGAATTGAAAGGAATCTGGCGTGGCGGGACCGGCAACGGCACCATCGTCAACCCGGGCAGATGCGAGCGGATCAGTTCCGGCAGCCGCTGCGGATGGCTGATCTTGGTCTGCGCGAGGAACTGCTGTTGCAGCACTTCCGGCGACATTTGCGCACCGACCGCGAGCACGAGCGTCGAATAGCCCGCCAGTTCGCTGGGCAGTACCGTCGCCGTGCGGACACCGTGGGCCTGCTCGGTAAGCGCAATCGGCTGCGCACCGCGTATGAGCACCTGGTTCAGCAGATAGTGCACCTCGTCGACGAGCGGCCTGATGCTCTGGTACAACTGCGCATGGTCATACCCCGGCGCCGCCGCCGGGCGCCGCGTTTGCGGGCGCACGAACGTCGACAGCTCACCGGCAAAGAGGGCAAGTTCGCGGTACAGGTCCACAGGAGCGGTCTCTTCGAGCTGGCAGAGGTGATCGAGCAACGGCTCATAGCGGTTGAGCACCTGCAGCAGCAAGTAGTCGGCCACCTCCGCGGCGGCGCCCGCGCGACCATCCGTGCCGGATAGACGCGCCGCCAGTGCGTCGGCGCGCAGTTTCGCGAGACCGTGCAGTTGCATCGTCCATTCCCGCAGCAAGGGATTCGCGCCATAGCCGGTGACAGGCGGAATATGGTCGGCACTATGCAGCGACACTGCGCCATCGGCATGCAACGTCTTCACGCGCGTCAGCGCAATGCCGATCCACGACTGGGTGAGCTCTTTCTCGGGCAACAACCGAAGACGCAGATTCGCGAGCTGGACAGGCTTCGGTCCTTGACCGATCGCATTGCTGTCGCGCAGCTCCATGTCGTACGCGAGATAGCGCGCGAGCGACCCGTTCTGCTCTTCGAACGCGGTTTCTTCCGTATTGGGAAGACGCAGCGGAACCGCCAGATAAATCACCTCATCCTGATGCTCCGGCCCGATCGTCAGCGGCGGTGGCGGCGGCGTCAGACCTGGGACATCGAATGGCGTCCCGTCCGGGAACACGCCGGATCCGCTCCTGAACACCAGCTTGCCAAACGATAAGGATTCTTTATCAATTTCATATTGACTAAAACCCCAGAAAAAAGGGCTCAGCGGAGCGCTCCGGCGGTGGGCGAGAGATTCCAGATACCGCTCCTGCTGCTGAAACAACTGCGGGCGCAGGAAGAGTCCTTCGCTCCAAACAACCTTGTTATACCAACTCATGGCCTTAGTCTGACTTTGAAATCGAAACGGTGCGCTGGTCAAGCCGTAGTATCAGCTTTTGCTCCTTGTCGGGTATGACCGCCCTGTACCATGCGGCATCGGGTGCCGCCGGCAACCGGTAGACCGCACGCCAGACGGATTTTCCGAGGTCCCGATAGCCCGCCAACACCCCAATCGCCGTGGTGGCCGTATTCGACTTGCGGGCGATTTCCCGTATGTCGCCAGGACGCAGAATCATTTCGTCGACGGCCAGCACGTCGTCGCCCAGGATTTTCTTGTCGTCGTTTTGCAGCGTGAAAAAATCAGCATTCTCAAATGCTGTCGCGGACTTCAACTCGTAGACCCGCACCAGAATCGGCGCCGCGGTTCCCCACTCGTTTGGGTTGACGTTGTCGGCTGCCACGAGCCGCAGCCGTAGAATCGTCGGCTCCTTGACAACAGGCGCGGGCGTGCTGCTGCATGAAGCCAGCAACAAACTGGCTCCGCCCAGGGTCAGCCAGCCCACGATGCGCGCCCACAAGGCTAAGCAGGAAAATAAGTTCGGAACCATCTGTTGGAATCAAGGACATCGTGCCCGCGGCCCGGAACGAATTGACCAGGATGCCGGCATCGATTCCGGCATCCTGGCCAACCATCGCGGAATCGCTCACCGGAAAATCCGGCGGGGTCACGATTCAGGAAGACTGCAACTTAGGCGCTGTTCTTCTTGACGTCGAACGTTGCCGTTACCGCGCCGCCGCTGCCGCCTTGCGCGTTCTGCACCACATATTCCTGCTTCATCTTGGCGAACGACAGCGTCACCACCTCGCGCGGACGCGACTCGCTGTCGCTCACGCCCGACGGACTCACCGAGGTCACCAGCACATCGCTCATCGTGAACTTGATGTATTCGAGCGGGTTGCCACCGGCCTTGCGCACGACGAGCTTCGCTTCATCGATGTGCTTGCCGGTCAGGCAGTACTGCGTGAGGTTCGGCGTCGCGCGGTCGACATAGTGTTCGAACGTGAGATCGCTAACCGTCGCACGACCTGCGCCTCCGCCGGAGCCAAGATGCATGTTGGACTGCTGCGAAACGGCCCACGACCAGCTCAGGACGTCGACCTCGTCCTTGTGGGTTGAATCGGCCGACTCACCATCGATCCCGTTGATCTTGAGAAAGATGTCTTGCGCCATGAAACGACTCCTTGATACAGGGTTGGTTAGAAAGAAGCTCTATCGAAATTCAGGCATATTTAATGAGCGCCTGTCTGCCGCTCAGTGACCGGAAAGCAGCCGAAGCCAGATCAGGCTGCTTCCTTCACGAGCGGCAGTTTCGCGACGAGACGCAGCGAAACCGTCAGGCCTTCGAGCTGGAAATGCGGGCGCAGGAAGAACTTCGCCTGGTAGTAGCCGGGATTGCCCTCGACGTCTTCGACCACCACCTCGGCAGCGGCCAGCGGCCGGCGCGCCTTGGTTTCCTGGGAAGAATTCGCGGGATCCGCGTCGACGTAGTTCATGACCCATTCGTTGAGCCACTGCTGCATCTCGTCGCGCTCCTTGAACGAGCCGATCTTGTCGCGCACGATGCACTTCAGATAGTGAGCGAAGCGCGAGCAGGCAAACAGATATGGCAGACGCGCCGACAGGTTCGCGTTCGCGGTCGCATCCGGATCGTGGTACTCGACCGGTTTCTGCAGCGATTGCGCGCCGATGAACGCCGCGTAGTCGGTGTTCTTGCGATGAATCAGCGGCATGAAGCCGTTCTTCGACAGTTCCGCCTCGCGGCGATCCGAGATCGCAATTTCCGTGGGGCACTTCATGTCGATGCCGCCGTCATCGGTCGGGAACGTGTGGCACGGCAGGTTTTCGACCACGCCGCCGCTCTCCACGCCGCGAATCAACGTGCACCAGCCATAGTGCTTGAACGAACGGTTGATGTTCACGGCCATCGCGTAAGCAGCATTCGACCACACGTATTTGCGATGATCGGAGCCGTCGGTGGACTCCTCGAAGTCGAATTCGTCGACCGGATTCGTCTTGACGCCATACGGCAGGCGCGCGAGGAAGCGCGGCATGGCGAGGCCGATGTAGCGCGAGTCCTCCGAGTTGCGCAACGAATTCCAGGGCGCGTATTCGAGGTTCTGCGTAAATATCTTCGTCAGGTCACGCGGGTTTGCGAGTTCCTGCCACGAATCCATTTGCAGCACCGAGGGTGCCGCGCCCGTGATGAACGGGGCATGCGATGCGGCGGCCACCTTGGCGATCGACGCGAGCAGATCGACGTCCGGCGGCGTGTGGTCGAAGTAGTAGTCGGCAACGAGGCAGCCATACGGCTCCCCCCCGAGCTGGCCATATTCTTCTTCGTAGATCTGCTTGAAGAACGGGCTCTGGTCCCACGCCATGCCCTTGTAACGCTTCATCGTGCGGCGCAGGTCGTCCTTCGAAACGTCCATGAAGCGGATCTTCAGCTTTTCGTCCGTTTCGGTGTTCGTCACAAGATGATGCAGACCGCACCACGCGCTTTCCAGTTTCTGGAAATCCTCGTGATGCAGGATCAGATTGATTTGCTCCGATAGCTTGCGATCGATTTCACCGATGATCGCCTCGATGTTTTTGTAAGCATCGTCGGAAACGGTCACGGAAGCGAGCAGCGCCTGTTGTGCGAGCGTCTGCACCGCGCTTTCAACGGCTTCGCGCGCGCGCTCGGTTTTCGGCTTGAATTCGCGCGCGAGGAGCGCGTTGAAATTCGGTTCACTGGTCACGCCCGACGCTGCTGCGGCGTGGATATTCGGTTGACGTTCAGCCATCATTTCACCATTTTTCAGGATCTGTCTTCGCTTTGAAAAAGCAAGATTCATTCGTTGACTGCCGACTCGTCGGCCGACGTCACTTCGCGCTTCGGCGCCTTCGCCAGCGCCTCGAGCAAGGCCGGATCCCTCAACACCTTGCTGACGAGACCTTCGGCACCGCTCTTGCCGTCCATGTAGGTTTGCAGGTTGGCGAGCTGCGTGCGCGCTTCGAGCAGTTGCGACAACGCATCGACTTTTCTCGCCACAGCGGCCGGCGAAAAATCACCCATGCTTTCGAATGTGATGTCGACCATCAACTGGCCTTCGTTCGTCAGCGTGTTGGGCACCGCGAATGCGACGCGCGGCTTCATGGCCTTCATCCTCTCGTCGAAGTTGTCGATGTCGATATTGAAGAACTTGCGATCCCCGACTGCGGGCAGCGGCTCGATCGGCTTACCCGACAAATCGGCCAGCACGCCCATCACGAACGGCAACTCGACCTTCTTTTCCGATCCGTAGATTTCCACGTCGTATTCGATCTGAACGCGGGGAGCCCGATTGCGGGCAATGAATTTCTGAGAATTGTTAGGAACCGACATAATGGCCTGACGTTATTCGCCCAAAGAATAGGAAAAGCGGCAGTACAACGCCGCTACAAGCAGAAAACTGGAATCCGGTGATATTAGAGGCCGGCGCGGGTCGCCAACATGGGCGATTGCCCAATCTCGATCGTATCGGTCAACGCGTGCCCGGATCGAGGATGAGGCTGATCTCGACGCGCCGGTTCATCTCGCGTCCCTGCGCATTCGAATTGCTGGCCAACGGGCGCGTGTCGCCATAGCCCTGAATGGCAAAGCGCGTAACCGGTAGCGACCCTCTGCCGACAAACCAGTCGCGAATCGCACGCGCGCGTGCTTCGGAAAGCTTCAGATTGGCCGCGCGCGAACCGACGTCATCCGTGTGGCCCGCGATGACAACCCGCTTGTCGGGATGCGCGCGGATCAGATCGAGAGCCGCCTGAAGCTTGTGCTCGGCGTCTGGCTTGAGCGTGGTCTTTCCGCTATCGAAGAGCGACAAATTGTCGATTGTCATGCCGTCGACCGCCGTGCCGAGCGTAGGCGGACGCCAGGTTGCGATGGTTTGCTTCAATGCAGCCTGCAACGCTTCGCCACGATAAAGTCCCCAGCCCAGTTCGGCTGGCACGCCGCTATGTGCGTAGCGGGTCAGCTCTGCGTATCGTCTTTGCAACACGTCGAGCCGCTCGCGCTTCGCGTCTATCTGATCCTCGGAGGTGTGGCGAAAGGCGTTAATTTCGTCGGCAACATTCACGATCATCCGACTGTTCGCCCATGCCGATACAGCGATCGATATGATAAGTACTACTGATGATGCCATCGCGACGTGTGCCATCGTCCCTTGTGCTCGCCGTCGCCTGGCATCCGGGGCAACGATGGTGGGCCTGGCCGTGGTCGGAGCATGCGAAGAAGTGATCTGCCGGGCGATAACTTCCGGCAGCGGTAACGATTGTACTCGTGGCTTCCCGGGCGGCATCAGCAGGCCTGTTTTAGCGGTAAGCCATCGCATCCACGCACCGGGCCGCATCGGCCAATATCCTATGTCGGCCAGCCACAACCCATGTAACGAAAACGGCGCCGTGTTCGCCACCGACGAGAGGATCGACAGCAGCGCGGAATCTTCGAGCCAGTCGAACACCGCATGTCCAAGTCCCATGCGTGTCATACCGTCCGAATTCGAACTCCCAATCGACGCCTGATCCAGCTGACTTCGAATCGAGCGCACAAGCTGCCACGCATTCTCGATGCCAGGCCGTGTCGCGGATGGATCCATGGCATCGCCAAACCAGACCGGCGTCGCGTCAGGGTCATCGTTCGTGCAAAGACATGCGTAAATCGCGATATGGCAGGGCAATACGCATGCCCAACCCTGTGCACTTTCGCCGAGTGCGCGCCGCCACCCCGAAAATTCACGGCGAATGGCTGCCTCGTCGTCGTTACCATCGGATACCACGGGCATCAGCACGGCATCCGGCAAACGCTGATGCGCCTCACGGATCGCAGCAATCGATCCCGCCAGTTCAGCCCGCGTCCTCACGAGGATCCACATTGCATCGCCACGATGCTGCTGTGTGGACACGCGACCGCCATGCTCAAACAACGCAGTCGCATAGGGGCCAACTACGAGAATAATCGGCAAGTCGCACGATGAATCCCGTTGAGCCGTCTGGATCGGTCTGGTCTTGTCCGTGTTGCGCGTAGACGATATGCCGTATCGAGACAGCACCATCACTCCCATCGCTGTCATCAGAACTACGGCGGGCAAGACGGGCCACCAGGGCTGCCAATCCAACGGCAAGCACAACCAGATCAGGCCAGCCACGAGCAACGCAAGCCAGATCAGCGGAGCGCGATAGTGAGCTGCAAGGGTCTTCATGAATCTGCTTCCGGAATGATGGCAACCTGCTCGGGATGCCTTTCCAGCAGGGCACCATAGAGTTCCAATGCTGCACGGTTGTGGCGTTCGCCCCGCAGGACCTCGTCGATACGCGCCCGGACGTTGACCACACTGTCATGCAGACCGTGAAATCTCGCCTGCAGCGTTTCGCGTAACCACTCGCCCTGCTGCTGGGGTCGCAACGCACGCAACGTCAGTTCGTCGAGCAACACGCATTGCACGAGACTGACTTCGTCGATGTCCGTTGCCGGATACCCCCCGTCTTCCATGTCCTGCCGAAGTGTTTCGACCAGTGTTGCGCAGCGTGCCCGCCATAGGTGGATGGCGGGCAGCTCCGCACCACCACGCAGCAACGCCGCGTGCAGCACGGTCGGGCGTAAGAATGTAACTGTCGAATCGGACATCATTGAAAAGCGCGGTTCGCCGGCGGCGATCAAGGCATCTGGATCACGTAGGTAACGTACGTATTCACCATGCCGGGAGTCGTCCGTCCAGTCGCGTAGTACTTCGCGATGAAGTTGGCTGGTGTCGGACCGGTCGAGGTGACGGGAATGACTTTCATCGTATTCCGGTCACCGACTTTGATTGGTGAACCGTCTCCATTCTCCAGCATGACTTCCACATTGGTGGCCGACGTCGTGCCGCCCACGGCCTGCGGCACCAGATAGCCGGTAGCCGGATCGGTCGTCGAACCGCTTTCGAAATACACGAGCGCACCCGTTACGTCACTGTCACATTGCATGGAGACGGTGAAAACCGTGGCACCCGCCGTCATCCCGGCCGTCGTGAGACTTTGAGTCGATATTGTCGGCAACGTCACCGTCATGTCCGGTGAACTGACCACCGTACAGGTGTCCGCGATATAGGTACCTGTGAAATGGATCGTGACCGTAGGAGACGATTGAGCACTCGCGCCGACCGGCGCAAATAACGCGGCAGCGGCGAAGCAAAACATGACGCACGCAATCCATAAGCATTCCACTTTACTGTTCATTTCCCGACCTCCCCTGTCGGTGCAACTCAGTGAGGCAAACCAGGGGCTTCCGCGTCCGCGGAAGCGTTCGTTGTATCCGTCCTCACCGGCGGAGACCAGATCAGCGACGGGTCGCAGCTTACCTGGATGCGGGCAACGGTACTCACGTCGCCGGCCTTGTCTTCATCCGGGATGACGTAGGCCGCCACGCACTCTTCCGACGGGTCGCTCCCCCACCGCGCAAGCAGCTTCCCTTTGCCTTCGAGGCCGCGCAGGTAAGCGAGGCCGCCCTGACCGACCACACCCACCGATTTCCCTGTTTCGTCCAGCACGTCCGAGCCCATCGGCAAAGCGTTGCCGTTCTGGTCGTCGATCTCGGCGAAAATCGGCCTGCCCTGTATGGTCGCAATCTTTACCTTTACGAGCGCATTGGCGCGCGGCACCACTTCCGCGCTCGTGTTGCCCAGTTCAACATCGAGCGGGACATCGCTCGGGTCGAGCGCAACGGTGTTGACACGGTAAGGTGTGAGCGACGGCACGACCGCATAGCCATTGCTGTCGATACGCGCGCCCTGGCCGTTGACGATCCGCCCCCCCTTCGCACCCTGCGCCTCGACGAGCGCGAACGCCTGACCCAGTGCCGGACTCATTGTCACGCCACCGCTGTGGATGACCAGCGCGCCGTCGGCGTTGAGTCCAAGCTGACGCGTCTGATTGCTGATCGACGCGTTACCGTTGTAAGTACCGAACGGCGCACGGTACTGGGCATAGGCGCCCGTGGCATAGATCGGATCGCCGCCGGACACGTTCCGCGATGCGTTGACGCCATAGTCGACCGGTGTCGGACCTGTGGTATTGCCGGTGGCCGACGTTTGTAGCGTGCTATCGCCGCCCGAACTGCTCGTCAGGTTAGTGGTCAGGTAGTCGAACATATGGTGTTCGTTCGAATCGACCCGGCCCAGCGGAATGGTGAGATTCAGGCCAACCTGCGTGCTGATCTGTTCGTTCTGCAAGCGTGTGCGCTGCGCATACAACGAGTACAGGATCCGCTTGTACGCGCTGTTAAAACCAACCTGATATTGCAGGTCGTACCCTTTCCCCGCGCCCCAGTAGTTCTGCGAGCTGCCCGCGATAAAGAACGAACTCGAACTACCGATCGGCTGATTGATATTCAACTGCAGACGGCTGCGCGCACGATAGTCGGCGAGGCTCGCGGTGTTTCCCGTGTAGTTGCGTGCGTAGATCGCGTCGTGCAGGCTATAGAACCGCGAAGTCGAATACCGGTAGGCCGCAACCGAAAAATTCGTATTGGGCCCAGGAAGCAGCTTGCTGTAGCTGAGCCGGGTACTGTATCCAGGGGCGCCCCCAGAACCGCCCGGCACGTCCGTCTTCGCCGCCGTGACATCCAGCGCAAACGCGCCAAGCTGTGTATTGAGCGCGACACCAAGAATTGCAGACCAATAGCCTTCCGACATCTGGCTGCCGGTATACCCGGTAAGCAGATTCGTGAGGCCCCGCTGATAGATGGCCTGCGCAACCCACGGATGAACGTCGAGAATCGGGTCGCGATAGACGCCAGACGTCAGGTTAAAACGCGAAACGCCTGGCCGAAGCAACTGCGGCACTGAAGCGAAAGGCACGACAAAACTCCGTTGACTACCATCGGATTCCGTGATGGTCACGTGCAGATCGCCGCCGTACCCCGTCGCCGGCAGGTCGCGGAGTTCGAACGGGCCGGGCGGCACGCTCGTCTCGGCCACGACGATATTGTTCTGGCGCACCGTAATGCGCGCATTGCTATTGGCGACGCCACGGATGACCGGTGCATACGCACGCATCGAATCGGGCAGCATCCGGTCGTCGCTGGAAAGCTGCACGCCCCGCACGTTGAAGGAGTCAAATACGTCACCGCTCGTCGAACTATCGCCGATCGTCAGTTGACTCTTGAGCGCCGTAACGTCGTGCTGCGCGAACAAAGCGACGCTTTGCCAGTGCGCGCCCGATGCCTGGTTCTGCCAGCTTAGGGTGCCCCACTGGCGCAAACTCCAGCCGCCGACGTTGATGCCGCTCTGGAGGCCGAGATAGGCACTGTTCAGATCCGTGCCGGTACCGTTCTGGTGACTCGTATAGGTGGCGAGACTGTACTGGAGAAAACCCGCATTGATGCCATTGTCCCAGCGTGAAGGATCGACATACCCGGCAGGTTCATTGCGCAATTCCACCTGCGCGATCGACAGATCGAGTTTCAGATCGGCGGTGTCGAACGACGCCACCGACCCCGGCACAGTCTGCGACAGCGGAAGGCATTCCGACACCTTCTCTTCGCCAGGTGCCCATTTTCCCGCTTCCTTGAGCCTCTGGATCACCTGGTTGGTATCCACGCCCATCCGGTCCAGACTGGACAACGTGAAACATGGAGCGGCAACGTCGGACCCCGGCACGGCCAGAAACTGGACCTCGTAACGTCCGCGCCCCTCACCATTGATCGACAGATCGAGAGGGTAAATGCCGGGAGCCACCGGATTGCCGCGGGAATAGCGCGACAGGTCGGCGACATTGCCAGAGAAGAACGCCGGGTTGAACTCGATCTCCTGCGGGGGAGCGCTCGGCACAGCGCGCGGAGACAGACCAGGGGCAGGCGCCGTGGCGGGTTGAGCCGCGGAGGCCTCGCAATTGCCGGCCACCTCCGATTCCAGGCCACCAGGCGCGCAGGCCGCAAACGCGGGGTCCAGTGAAAATGCCCAGCATCCGGATGCCACGATTGCCGCCCAGGCGAGTGGATGACGTCGAACCGGGACGTCGTCACGCATCGCCCCAACTGCTTTCTTGTAGTCTTGCATACCCGACATCACGGAGCTAACTGAGTTATTGACCCTGTGGCATCTTTTCTTCGTGCCCATCGTCAACTTGTGCTGAATCCTTGACCTCCGTGCCGAAATCATTGAGCACCGTATAGGAGACCGTTCCCGGAGCCTTGAAGTCGAGTGCACCGAATTGCGGAACCAGATCGACATGCCCGAATGGCGGCGCCATGTCAGGCTTCAGGAAAATCCTTTTGCTCCCGGCATCCAGTTCCGCCATTCCGATGGAAATGTAGTAAGCCGAAGGATTCTCCAGGCGAACAACATGCTCACCCTTGTCGTCCACCGCAAGATGCCATTTGAGCTTCGAACGCTCCGCTGTCGGATCGTCGAGCAATGACGCAGGGCGATAGAACAACTTGATTCGCGTACGGAACGCGAGCTGAATCATGTTGCGCTGATCGGCATCCGAGGGTTTGGGCGGAATTTCGAGCACATTCAGCCAGTAAACCGACTCACGGTCCTTTGGCATATCGCCGCCGGTGAACATGATGCGTAACGCCTGTCCTTTATGCGGCTCGACCCGAAATACCGATGGCAGCAGCGCAAAAGGCACCTTGATTTCATTCGGCGCCGCCGCGGCATTGCCGTCGTCCAGCCACGCCTGAACCAGCACTGGCTGGTCTTCGACATTCTTCAACCGGACATTGACTTCGCGATTTTGGGCGGGGTAAACGACGCGCGTACCGGTAATTGTGATAGCAGCATGCGCGGTAAAAGCGGTCAGGCCGCAGACGGCTGCGGCAACCGCAAGAATTCGGGACTTCATTGAATGGACTCAGCCCCCTCTGACTGACCGAACTGGTCGAGATATTTCTCGGGTTGCTCCCGGGGTGGAGAAGCAACCCGACGTCATTCAGCCGTAGTTGACTTGACGCTTACTGATATGCCAGCGTGTAGCTCGTGACAGCCGTCACATTACCGGCGCCGGTCTTACCGGTCGCGTAGTACTGACCGTAGTAGCTCATCGTGGCGGACTGGGTGGCCGCGTTAATCGGATAGAACGAACCCGTGCTGCCGAGCAGAATCGGCGTCTTGCCGTCCTTATCCACCAATTGCACTTCCACGTTGGTCGCGGGGGATACGGTTGCCTGGTTGATAATGTTTCGGGTGGCCGGATCCATGTTCGTCGTTTCAAAGTGTGCAGCGACACTGCTCAGGGTCGCCGGGCACTGCGAAACCGAAATGGTGAAATTCGTGGCATCGCCAGTCGCTCCCGCCACCGGCAGCGATTGAGCAGAGACGGTGTCCAGCGTGACGGTCTTGTTGATGTCGCCGGCGTTGATTACGCAAGTATCGGCAGTCAGCTGGCCATTAAACGTCACCGTTCCCGTACCCGGAGCGGTTTGTGCAAAAACCATCGGCGCAACGGAGAGACCTGCCAGAGCCATCGTCAGCTGCGTGAGTTGCTTTTTCATCGGTGTTCCTTTTCCCTTGGGTAGATTTCGCTAGATTAAAACGACAAACATTCTTGAACGCCTGAGATTTCCCGCAATCCTCAGGGAGCTAAGATGATGCCGTTGGCACCAGGGACTGTTAATAGGCCAATACCCAAAAGTGAGTCGAACCCCAGAGATTGAATTAACGAAAATGTGGGGAACGTCAGATTTCCCGAGTCTTAACAAGGAACCGTTTGATGCGAGCGAGAAGACCAGCAGGCGTCCCACCTACAGAATAATCGAGCGCGTTTGACAAGAACTAGCTCACATTCCACTCGCGCATGATCAAGGCGAGTTCAACGTCGTTTTTTGCGCCAAGCTTCTTCATGCCAGCGTTCTTTTGATTGCTCACTGTCTTCGGACTACGGCTCAGGCGCTTGGCCACCTCGGCAATCGACATACCCTCGCAGATCATTCGCACGACAGTTGACTCCCGTTCCGACAGCACGCCGGGGTGAGTGCCGCTTGCCTTCGGACGCCCCGTCGTAGCCAGCACTTTGCTGGCGAGGGAATCGGACAGGTAAATGCCCTCGCTATTCACAACACGAATCGCACCCGCCAGATTCAGAAAATCCGGCCCCCTCTTGCTAATGAAGCCCGCCGCCCCGGCCCCGAGCGCCGCGGAAACGATATACACGGAAGAATGTGAACTCAGGAAGATGACCCGGGTGAGTGGCACCATGCGCCGAATCCGCTCGAGCAGAACCAGCCCGTCTGCATAAGAATTGTCCTTGAACTCGTAATCGCAGAGAAGGACGTCAATGGGAACCTCGACCAACTGGGTAAGCAAATGACCGATGCTTTCACTTTTAAAGCAGATCTCGATGTCGGGAATAGCCCGAAGATAGTGCTCAAGCCCCCGGAGAGTGAGTGGATGATCGTCCGCGATACCTATTCTGATTTTTCTCATACGTGCATGCAAACAGAGTCAGATAAATATGCGCGCCATGAAACGCGCTGCAGGATACCACTGAACAACATTTTTAGGTCTTTCAGGTGACAAACAAGCACCTCGATCTCTACACCATCTAATACAAAACCCTAAATCTGTAGTCCTTAATCATGAACGTCGATACACGGATATTGTCTTCTAATAGTGAGGTATCTTCTAAAGCTTATCTGGCTGAAAAATAGATCCATGTCGATGCTAGGGGCGATTTTTACTACAGTTCTTTCGCGCCGTGTACCCTGTGGACCGATATTCACGCATTTTCTGACTGGTCAAATTCGCAGGCGCGTTGAAGGACCCTGTCGGATTGGCGAGGAGATAGCGCCACTCGCAGCGGGAGGTCGATGATTTCGTGGCCCGGGAAATTCTGTCAGAACTACCAAGGCAATCGTTGATGGGGTGCTGGACTTCTCTGGCGCGGCGTCATCGAATACCGGCTTTTCTGTCATCCGGGCGGGCGGTGATTGGGAACCGCTCACGGTGTAGCGGCGCTTTTCTGTCGCCCTGCCGGTAAGGCTTCCCGGTTCACTGGACGGTTGATCGATATATTAGGAATCCCATCCATTCTTATTTGAAGAGCATGTTGTTTAAAAAATCGTGCATTCTGACAGCGTGCCGCCCGCGTGCTCCCGCAACTGCCGATTTTTCTCGAATACCTCACGTCTTTGAAGGTGGAATGACCTATAACTATCTAAAGATTTCCAGAACGGTGCCGCAATACCACTCATGGTAGCCGGACTTATCAGAAGCCGGCATTGTCGTTCATCCGGAGGTCGTCATGAAAACGCAAATACGGAAAAGACTTCATCTCGCTGGCACAACAGGACTGATCGCTCTGACAGGCGGACTTGCAGTCCCTGGGTTGGCCCAAAGCAGTGGGACTATCACCTTTATCGGTGCAGTCGTCGCTCCCCCGTTCGAGATCGCGGTAACACCGGCTCGCACTGCCGCCACAACGACGAACGTGGTGTATGACTCGAGCGGAGAAGCGGGTACCAGTATCCGGCTGACTGCCCTGCCCGGCAGTTCACCCGTCGCCGATATCGCACTGATACCTGCTGGCCCCATGCGGCAGGGTAGCGAGGCGGTCTCCCGGGAAGTTGAAGTCAAACTCTCGAACCAGGCGGGCAGGCAGATCGCAGCGGATGCGACCGGGCACTACAGGCTCGATGCGCAGGGCGCGTTGATGATGCTGAAACCGGCGTACGGAGCCGGCGCACCTCAAGATGCCTCGCTTGTCGTCCTGGTGAGCTATAACTGACGATGTTGTCGGATCACTCGACGTTGCGCTCTCGCAGTGTTGGCCGTCTGACGAGAGCGCGAGCGTGATCGAGATGCGGACGCGCGAGATAGAGCGTCGCGATAAAGACAGGAGTTTGCCGATTCGTTAGCGAATAGGCTTGCGCATCAGGTCATCCAGCAAGGCAGCATAAGTCGCGACCACCTGCGGGTTGTCGGGCAAGTGACGTCCGATCAGCGTGCGCTGCCGCTCGCGATACCAGCCGGCCTGATTGTCGTGCGTGGTGATAGCCTCAACCAGTCGGCGTGCACCGGCCTCCACGTCACTGCTTTCGTAGTAGTACCCCAGATCCGGGCAGAGAGAT
>NZ_CAJMZC010000014.1:0-184520 GCF_905220215.1 Paraburkholderia sp. J12 | reverse complement strand
TGGCTGCAACTGGATCTTGGTGAGGATGTGGTCGATTTTCTTGAGCTGCGCGGTGGCGAGGTCTTCGTCGCCGTTCTCGAAGTACGCGCAGGAATAGACCATGTTCTCGTCGAGCCACAACTGGTAGAACTCGTTCGAGACATCGTAGTGGTACTGGATGGCCTTCTTGTCGGTGCTTTTCGAGTGCGTGAAATAGCGGCGCACGCGGGCGAGCTTGCTCGCGCTGGTGACGGTGCTGCGCGCGAGCGAGTAGCCGATGCTGATGATGTCGGCGAGCTTGCCCTCGATGTCGATCTTGCCCTTCACGTAGGCCTCGCCGAGATTGTCGAGGCTCGGTTCGAGCAGAAGGGGCAGCGCCGAGGCGCTGTTCACCTTGAGCGTGACCTGCGGCGCGGCGAAGTGGCCGAAGTCGTACTGCTGGCCGCTCCACAGCACGAGACGTGCGGGCAGGTTGGCCTGGTTGCGCACTTCATCTACCCATTGCGCGAGTTTCTTCTCCCAGAACATGCTTATCTCTCCGTGTCGATCCGGAGTTGGCACTTCAGTGCCTACTCCGGTCCCATGCAGGGCGGTCGATCCGGAGTTGGCACTTCAGCACCGACTCCGGTCCCATGCAGGGCGGTTGCGGTCCGATGAACGACTGAAGCTCAAAGGCAAAAGCAATAGCAATGCAAACTACGAGGCAAATCGGGTGAACTGCGGGGTGTGCTGAAAGCAGTATTGCGCTTACGGCGCGAGACGTTCGATGCGCCAGCCGGCGCCCTCGCGCGTATAGCGGATACGGTCGTGCAGGCGCGACGGGCGGCCCTGCCAGAACTCGATGGCGTCCGGCACGAGCCGGTAGCCGCCCCAGTGCGGCGGACGCGGCGGGTTCTCGCCGTACTTCGCGCTGATCTCGCGCTCGCGCGCTTCGAGTTCCGCGCGGCCGCCGATCACGGCGCTCTGCTCCGAAGCCCACGCGCCAATGCGCGAGCCGAGCGGGCGCGAGTGGAAGTACGCGTCGCTTTCCGCGTCGCTCGTTTTCTCGACCTTGCCTTCGATGCGCACCTGGCGCTCCAGCTCGACCCAGTGAAAGAGCAGGCTCGCGTGGGGATTGACCGCGAGCTCGCGGCCCTTGCGGCTCTCGTAGTTCGTGAAGAAGACGAAGCCGCGCGCATCCACGCCCTTGATGAGCAGGATGCGGGCGGCCGGGCGGCCCTCGCCGTCCACGGTCGCGACCGTCATCGCGTTGGGCTCGGGCAGCTTCGCGTCCAGCGCCTGGGCGAACCAGGTCTCGAACTGGCGGATGGGATCGGGGTCGACGTCGGCGGCATCGAGCGAGCCGAGCGAATAGTTCTTGCGGAGGTCGGCGAGGGTCGTCATGTTTTTATGCAGACACTTCAATTTCGAACAAGTATAGCGAAGGACGAAAATCGGCGCCTGTGCGTCTTCACACGTCGACCTCACGCGGAGCGATCCCGTCCGATCAGGCAAAATAGGGGGTCTCGGCAGAACCGGGCTCAAATCCGTCCGGTCCGCTTTCGTGCCTTACCGTTGCCCTACCGTCATGTCCAGCACCCCGATTTCGCCGCAAACCGATCTTACCGCGCTCCCCGGAGCCGATGAAGCCGACCGGGCACGCCGGTTCGGCGGCGTGGCGCGGCTTTATGGCGCAGCCGCGCTCGATGCGTTCGAGCGCGCGCACGTGGCCGTGATCGGAATCGGCGGCGTGGGGTCGTGGGTCGCGGAGGCGCTCGCGCGCAGCGCGATCGGCACGCTCACGCTGATCGATCTCGACAACGTCGCCGAAAGCAATACGAACCGCCAGATCCACGCGCTCGACGGCAACTACGGCAAGCCCAAGGTCGAGGCCATGGCCGAGCGCATTCGCCTGATCGACCCGGCCTGCAAGGTGCGGCTGGTGGAGGATTTCGTCGAGCCGTCGAACTTCGACGCGCTGCTGGGCGCGGGTTTCGATTACGTGATCGACGCGATCGACAGCGTGCGCACGAAGACGGCGCTGATCGCGTGGTGCGTCGAGCACCGCGTGCCGCTCATCACGGTGGGCGGGGCGGGCGGGCAGCTCGACCCCACGCGCATCCGCATCGACGATCTGGCGCTGACGATCCAGGATCCGCTGCTCTCCAAGGTGCGCGGCCAGTTGCGCAAGCAGCATGGTTTTCCGCGCGGGCCGAAGGCGAAGTTCAAGGTGAGCGCCGTGTATTCGGACGAGCCGCTCCTCTACCCGGAAGCCGCCGTGTGCGACGTGGACCCCGACGTGGACCCCGAGGCGGAGCACGTGAGCACGGCGCCGGGGCAGCACGGGCCGGTGGGCCTGAACTGTGCGGGTTTTGGATCGAGTGTGTGCGTGACGGCGAGCTTTGGGTTCGCGGCGGCCGCGCACGTGTTGCGCGCGCTGGCGGCGCAAGCGGCGGCCGTGCGCTGAGCGATCCGCGCATCACTCGGGCGCGAGGCGCCAGGTTCGAAAAAAAACGCAGAGCCTTTTCAGGGCTCTGCGTTTTTCATTGGCGCGGTGCGGGTCCAATACCCGCAATACCCACAATGCCGAGGAAACTCAGTTGAGCGCCGAGCTCAGCTTGCGCCGCCACTCGCTCACGAGCTGCGGCTGGTGCGCCGCGAGCTCGAACACCGAGAGCATGGTCTTGCGGCCGATGTCGTCGCGGAACGTGCGGTCGCGCCTGACGATCTCCAGTAGCTGTTCGAGCGCGCCGGCATACTTGCGCCGCGCGATCAGCCCGTTGGCCAGATCGAAGCGCGCCTCGAGATCCTCCGGATGGGCCGCCACCTGGGCTTCGAGCGCATCGGTGGGCGGCAGGTCGGCGGCCGCATCCAGCGCGTCGAGGCGCGTCTTGATCGCGTTGTAGCGCGCGTCGATGCCCTGCGTCGTTTTCGGCGAAAGCAGTTCGGCTTCCTTGTGCGCTTCGTCGGCGAGGTTGTCGGCGAGCAGCATTTCGATCAGGTCCATGCGCGCGTCGTCGAAGCCCGGATCGTAGGCGAGGGCAGCCTTGAGCGCATCGTAGGCGTCTTCGCGGCGGCCTTCGGCGAGCGCTTCCTGCGCAGTCTGGCGCTCGGTGGCAGCCGCATCGGGGATCAGGCCGTCGATGAACTGGCGCAACTGGCCTTCGGGCAGCACGCCGATGAACTGATCGACGGGCTGTCCGTCCACGAACGCCACCACGTGCGGAATGCTGCGCACCTGGAAGTGCGCGGCCAGCTCCTGGTTTTCGTCGACGTTGACCTTCGCGAGCTTCCATTTGCCGCCGTACTCGGCTTCGAGCTTTTCGAGCATCGGCCCGAGCGTCTTGCACGGGCCGCACCACGGCGCCCAGAAGTCGATCAGCACGGGCGCGAGCGTCGACGCTTCGATCACGTCCTTTTCAAATGTGGCCAGAGTGGTATCCATTGCGTCCTCGTTGGTTTTGCCTGTTTTGTTTGTGGGTTCAGGTCCGTCCGCTATCCCGTGACATGGGGACGAACCGCGCGGATTCAATCGCGCCTGTCAGCCTGCCAGCCTGCCATTCAGCCGGTGTTTAGCCCGGCTTTTTCTGCGGCAGCGGAATCCATTCGGTTTCGCCGGGAACATGCCCCATTTCCTGGCGAGTCCACGCCGCTTTTGCGGCCTCGATCTTCTCGCGCGAGCTGGCCACGAAGTTCCACTCGATGAAGCGCTCGCCTTCGAGCCTCTCGCCGCCCAGCAGCATCACGCGTGCCCCGCTGGTGGAGGCGAGCGTGACGGTTTCGCCCGGCACGAGCACGGCCATCGTGGCGGCTTCGAGGGGCGTGCCGTCGATCGACAGATCGCCTTCCACGAGATACACGCCGCGTTCTTCGTGCTCGGCATCGAGCGCGATCGCGCCGCCCGGCGCGAAATCGGCCGCCACGTAGAGCGTGCCCGAAAACGTCTCGACCGGCGCCGTCGCGCCGAACGCTGTGCCCGCGATCACGCGCAGCGTGACGCCGTTGCGCTCGATCTCGGGCAGCGTGTCGGCGGCGTGGTGGAAGAACGACGGCTCGGTGTCCTCGTGCTCGAGCGGCAGGGCCACCCAGGTCTGGATGCCGTGCATGGTGAGGCCCGTGGCGCGGTTCTCCTCCGGCGTGCGCTCGGAGTGGACGATGCCGCGGCCCGCGGTCATCCAGTTGACGTCGCCGGGGACGATCTTCTGGTTCGAGCCCAGGCTGTCGCGGTGCATGAGCGCGCCATCGAACAAGTAGGTGACGGTGGCGAGCCCGATATGCGGGTGCGGACGCACGTCGACGCCGGTGCCCGGTTCGAGCGTGGCGGGGCCCATATGGTCGAAGAAGATGAACGGGCCGACGAGGCGGGCGGCGAGCGCCGGCAGCACGCGCCGCACAAGCAGGTTGCCGATGTCGCGCGTATGGGGCTTGAGGACCGCTTTGATCGATGAGGACATGGCGCTTCCTTGATGGACCGGTGGGGACGCGGGCGGCTCGGACACAGGCAGCGAGCCGCGCGGGCAGGCGCTCATTCTAACGCCCGCCGCGCGTGCGGCGCTGGGGGGAACCGGGCCGCGCCTGCTCGGCGGCGAGAGCCGCGCGGTACACTCGCCCACTCGACAAGAACGATGCGGGAGGGGGCGATGTCGCCGAAGGATCTGCTGCTCGCGCTGGTGGTGGTGCTGGCGTGGGGTGTGAATTTCGTGGTGATCAAGGTGGGCTTGCACGGCGTGCCGCCGATGCTGCTGGGCGCGCTGCGCTTTCTGCTGGCGGCGTTTCCGGCCGTGCTGTTCGTGAGGCGGCCGAAGCTGTCGTGGAAATGGCTCTTTGCCTACGGCGCGACGATCTCGTTCGGCCAGTTCGCCTTTCTCTTCTCCGCCATGTACGTGGGCATGCCCGCGGGGCTCGCTTCGGTCGTGCTGCAGGCGCAGGCGTTTTTCACGCTAGGTTTCGCCGCGATGTTCCTGAACGAGCGCTTTCATGCGCAAAACGTGATCGGCCTTCTGATCGCCGCGGGCGGGCTCGCGCTGATCGGGCTGCAATCCGGGCTGCAATCCGGGCTGCAATCGACGGCGGCCGGCGGCGCGCAGGCCATGACGCTCGCGGGTTTCGTGCTCACGCTCTGCGCGGCGGTGATGTGGGCGCTCGGCAATATCGTCACCAAGAAGGTGGGGAAGGTGGATCTCGTCGGCCTTGTGGTGTGGGCGAGCCTGATTCCGCCGCTGCCGTTTCTCGTGCTTTCGTATTTCGTCGAGGGTCCGCAGCGCATCGTGAGCGCGCTCGAGGGGATCGGCGGGTCTTCCGTGCTGGCAGTGGTCTATCTCGCCTTCGTCGCGACGCTGCTCGGCTACAGCCTCTGGGGGCGGCTCCTCTCGAAGCATCCGGCAAGCCAGGTGGCGCCGTTCTCGCTGCTCGTGCCGATCATCGGGCTCGCCTCCGCTTCGTTGCTGCTCGGCGAGCAGCTCACCGCCGCCCAGATCGGCGGCGCGGTGCTGGTGATGGCGGGGCTCTTCGTCAACGTGTTCGGCGGCTGGGTGCGTCAGCGGCTCGCGGCTGCGCGCTGAGCGAGGCGGCGCAAACAAAACGCCGCGTGGCCCGGCGGCTCACGCGGCGTTCCGGTCGGGCGCGCGATCGTGCGCCCCTCGCGGTGTTTTCCGCTTACGTCATGCGGCTTTTCGCCAGCGGCGGATTCGCCGCGAAATACCGCTTGATGCCCTTGAGGATGGCGTTGGCCATCTGGTCGCGGTAGGCGTCGTCGTTCAGGCGCGTTTCTTCTTCCGGATTGCTGATGAACGCGGTCTCGACGAGGATCGACGGAATGTCGGGCGCCTTGAGCACCGCGAATCCGGCCTGTTCGACCGAGCCCTTGTGCAGCTTGTTGATGTCGCCGATCTCGTCGAGCACGAAACCGCCGTAGCGCATCGAATCGCGGATCTGCGCCGTCGTCGACATGTCGAAAAGCGCGCGGTTCACGGCGGCGTCGGCGGTCTGCACGCTGATGCCGCCGATCTGGTCCGACGAGTTCTCCTTGTTCGCCATCCAGCGCGCGGCCGCGCTCGACGCGCCGTGCTCCGAGAGCGCGAACACCGAGGAGCCGCGCGCGAGCGGCGTGGTGAACGCATCGGCGTGGATCGAGACGAAGAGGTCCGCGCTCACGCGGCGCGCCTTTTGCACGCGCACGTTGAGCGGCACGAAGAAGTCGGCGTCGCGCGTCATCATCGAGCGCATGTTGGGCTGCGCGTCGATCTTCGCACGCAGTTTCTTCGCGATGTCGAGCGCGATGTGCTTTTCGTAGGTGCCCGCGCTGCCGATCGCGCCCGGGTCCTCGCCGCCGTGGCCCGGGTCGATGGCGACGGTGAGCAGGCGCACCGTGCCGCCCCTGGTGGACTTCGGCGTGACGAAGCCGTAGTCGTCGCTGCTGCTGCTGTCGTCGTTGTTCTGCGCGAGCGCCGGCGCCGATTGCTGCGGCGGGCGGGGCGCCGCGACGGGCGGCACCGGGGGCATCGGCGGAAGCGGGCGCGGCGCGGCAGGGCGCGCGGGCGCCGCGTCGTTCTGCGCGTAGCGCTGGAAGAACGCGTCGCTGCCGTCGGCGCCCTGGGGAGCCTGCGCGCCTGGCGGCGGCGCGGGCGGCGCCGCGGGGCCCGCGAGCGTCGAAGGCGGCACCTCGTGCTGGGTCGCGTCGAACTGCTGCTGCTTCTTGTCGGTCTGCGCGAGCAGATCCATCATCGGATCCGGCGCGACGGCCGGGTACAGGTCGAACACGAGCCGGTACCTGTACGAGCCCACGGGCTGCAGCGTGAACACCTGCGGCTTCACCGACCCCTTGAGGTCGAACACCATGCGCACCACGTGCGTCTGATACTGGCCCACGCGCACCGCCTGGATCTGCGGATCGTTCGGCGTGATCTTGGAGACGAGGTTCTTGAGCGCGTCGTCGAGGTCGAGGCCGTTGATGTCGACGACCAGACGGTCTGGGCCCTGCAGCATCTGCTGCGTGGTCGCGAGCGGCTGGTCCGACTCGATCGTGACGCGCGTGTAGTCGCGCGCGGGCCACACGCGCACGCCGAGCACCGACGTCGCCCATGCGAGGCGCGGACCCGCGAGGCCGAGCACGAGCGTGGAAGCGCCCGCCTTCAGGATCTGCCGGCGGCGCCAGTTGTGCGTGGCGGTGGCCGCGGATTCGATCGAGCGGAACGGTTTGATTAACATCTTTCTAGACATGCCTTTCCTGATGCGCTGTATGCGTAAGCGGTGAGCACGCGACCCTCGCCCTCGTCGCCGGGTTCGAGCGAGAACACGAGGTCCGGCACGCCGAGCAGGCCGCCCGCGCGTTGCGGCCATTCGACGAGACACACCGCGCCTGCCGCGAAGTATTCGCGAAAGCCGGCGTCGGCCCATTCGGCCGGGTCGCTGAATCGGTACAGATCGAAGTGATAGAGCTGGAGTTCCCCATTCGGGGTGACGACCGTGTACGGCTCGACGAGCGTATAGGTGGGACTGCGCACGCGGCCCGCGTGTCCGAGGGCGCGCAGCGTGGCGCGCACGAGCGAGGTCTTGCCGGCGCCCAGGTCGCCTTGCAACTGCACGTGCAGGCCGTTGAAACGCTGAATTTCAGTGGCGCCGCTGGCGTCGGAGAGAGTCGCGCGCACGCTGTCGAGCGCGAGAGCGAAGCGCTGGCCGAACGCGTCGGTGGCCGCTGCATCCGCCAGTTCGAAGCGGCGTTCGAGCAGAACGGGGGCCGGCGCGGGCTGCGCAGGAGGTTGACCGGACGTGACAGGCTGGACGGGCATTACTCTCGTAAAATGACGTGATGAACCGCAGTCCCTCGCCTTCCTCTACAAGCCCCGCGCACGCTCTCGCCGACGTGGGCGGTCTTGCGCCCGCTGCGGCGCAGGCCGCCGATGTGACGTGCGAGCCGGCCGCGGCGTCGTCGACTGACGTGGCCGGGACCTGTGCGCCGCAGCTCGACGCGGCGCAACTCGCCGCGCTCGCGGCACGCATCCGGGCGTGGGGGCGCGAACTGGGGTTCGGTGCGATCGGTATCAGCGATACCGACCTCGCGCATGCCGAAGCGGGCCTCGCCGCATGGCTCGAAGCGGGCTGCCACGGCGAGATGGATTATATGGCCAAACATGGGATGAAACGCGCGCGGCCCGCCGAGCTTGTGGCCGGCACGCGACGCGTCATTTCTGCCCGCATGGCCTATCTGCCGGCCGCGACGCTTGCACCGGCGTCCGCGCTTCCTTCCTCGAATGGGACCGGAAAGACAGCCGAAAGTGCTTCGCAAGACGCCGGGCTTGCGCCCGACGCTGGCGGCGACTGGCGCGAGCGCGAGCGCCGCCGTCTGGCCGATCCGCAGGCGGCGGTCGTGTCGATCTATGCGCGCGGCCGCGACTATCACAAGGTGTTGCGCGCGCGCCTGCAGCAGCTTGCCGAGCGCATCGAAGCCGAAATCGGCGCATTCGGCCAGCGCGTCTTCACCGATTCGGCGCCGGTGCTCGAAGTGGCGCTCGCGCAGAAAGCGGGCATCGGCTGGCGCGGCAAACACACGCTGCTTTTGCAGCGCGACGCCGGCTCGCTCTTCTTTCTCGGCGAAATCTATGTCGATCTGCCGCTGCCGACCGATGCGGAAACGGCCGCGGAATCGGCCGCGCAGACAGACGCAGCCGTCCCTGCCGTGCCGGCGCCCGAAACCCAGGGCGCGCACTGCGGCAGCTGCACGCGCTGCATCGACGCCTGTCCCACCGGGGCGATCACGGAGCCGTATCGTGTGGACGCGCGGCGCTGCATTTCGTATCTCACGATCGAGCTGCACGGGAGCATTCCGCTCGAAATGCGCGAGCTGATCGGCAATCGCGTGTACGGTTGCGACGATTGCCAGCTCGTGTGCCCTTGGAACAAGTTCGCGCAGGCGGCGCCCGTCGCCGACTTCGACGTGCGGCACGGGCTCGATCGCGCGACACTCGTCGAGCTCTTCGGCTGGAGCGCGCAGCAGTTCGACGAGCGCATGCAGGGCAGCGCGATCCGGCGCATCGGTTACGAGCGCTGGTCGCGCAATATCGCGGTGGCGATGGGCAATGCGCTGCGCGCGGCGCAGCCGGACACGGCGCTCGACGGTGCGGCCCGCGAGGCGATCGTCGCGGCGCTGCGCGGGCGCGAGCACGACGCATCGGAGCTGGTTCGCGAGCACGTCGGCTGGGCGCTGGAGGCGGCATGAAACTGGACGAAACGGTGCGCGCGGCGGCAGGCTTTGCAGCAAGCGCAAGATCAAACCGGGCGGCAAACACGGAGGCAATCATGTACAACGCGGTCATCGACGCGCCATTCGGCAAGGTGGGCATCCGCACGGGCGAGGGCGCCCTGCGCGAGATCGTTTATCTGCCCGCCACGACCGAGGCCGTGGCGCCCGATTGCGAACTCGCGGCGCAGGTGGCCGGGCAGATCGAGCGCTACTTCGACGACGCCTCCGTGGCCTTCGACCTGCCGCTCGCCGCGCTCGGCACGCCGTTTCAGCGGCGCGTCTGGCAGGGCATCAGCGCGATCGACGCGGGCGAGGTGCTGACCTACGGCGAGCTCGCGAAACGCATCGGCAGCGACTCCGCGCGCGCGGTCGGCCAGGCGTGCGGCTCGAACCGCTTTCCGCTCGTGATCCCGTGTCATCGCGTGGTGTCGGCGAGCGGTATCGGCGGCTTTGCGCATCACGGCGGCGAAGGCTTCTTTCGCGACGTGAAGCGCTGGCTGCTGGCCCACGAAGGCGTGTCCATCCGATGACGAAGGCGCCTTCCCCGGCCGCGACGCTCGTGGCCCCCGGCCTCGACGCCGACGAAGCGCAAGGCGATACGCTCACGCCCGAATCGTCGGCGGCGCTCGATCAGAGCCTGCTCGCCATCGACACCTTCTGCGACGCGATGTGGCTCGAACACGGTCTCTCGCGCAACACGCTCGATGCCTACCGGCGCGACCTCAAGCTCTTTTCGGGGTGGCTCGCGCGCAAACGCGCAGGCACGCTCGACGCGACCCACGAGGACGATCTCTACGCCTACAGCGCGGCCCGCAAGGAAGACAAATCGACTTCGGCGAACCGGCGGCTTTCGGTGTTTCGCCGCTACTACGGCTGGGCGCTGCGCGAGCGGCGCGTGGCCGTCGATCCGACCGTGCGCGTGCGCTCGGCGAAGCAGGCGCCGCGCTTTCCTTCCACGCTCACCGAAGCCCAGGTCGAGGCGTTGCTCGGCGCGCCCGACGTGAGCACGCCGCTCGGCCTGCGCGATCGCACGATGCTCGAACTGATGTATGCGAGCGGTTTGCGCGTGACCGAACTCGTGACGCTCAAGACCGTGGAGGTGGGTCTGAACGAGGGCGTCGTGCGCGTGCTGGGCAAGGGCGCGAAGGAGCGGCTGATCCCGTTCGGCGAGGAGGCGCATGCGTGGATCGAGCGTTATCTGCGCGAGTCGCGCCCCGCGCTGCTCGGCGCGCGCACGGCCGACGCGCTGTTCGTCACGGCCCGCGCCGAAGGCATGACGCGCCAGCAGTTCTGGCACATCATCAAGCGCCATGCCGCCGCGGCCGGCGTGCACGCGCCGCTTTCGCCGCACACCATGCGCCACGCGTTCGCCACGCATTTGCTCAACCACGGCGCGGACCTGCGCGTCGTGCAACTGCTGCTGGGGCACAGCGATATCTCGACGACGCAGATCTACACTCACGTCGCCCGCGAGCGTTTGCGGCTGCTGCACGCGAAGCACCATCCGCGAGGGTAGGGCGCGCCGCGCCCCGGGCCCTGAGCCCCGTGCGCCATTACAATGCGCCGATGAGCAAATCGAAACACGTCTCCGAAACGCCCGCCACGCAACTGCTGCGCCGCGCGGGCGTCGCGTTCGGCGAGCATCCCTATGAGTACGTCGAGCACGGCGGCACGGGCGAATCCGCGCGCCAGCTTGGCGTGGACGAGCATCGCGTCGTGAAGACGCTCGTGATGGAAGACGAGCACGCGAAGCCCCTCATCGTGCTGATGCACGGCGACCGCAAGGTGTCCACCAGGAACCTCGCGCGCCAGATCGGCGCGAAGCGCGTGGAGCCCTGCAAGCCCGAGGTCGCGAACCGGCATTCGGGCTATCTGGTGGGCGGCACGTCGCCCTTCGGCACGAAGAAGACGATGCCCGTGTACGTGGAATCGACGATTCTCGAACTCGACGAAATCTGGCTCAACGGCGGCCGCCGCGGCTATCTGGTGAGCCTCGCGCCCGCCGTGCTCGTTTCGCTGCTCGGCGCGAAGCCCGTGGAGTGCGCGATCGTGGAGTGACTCCCGCGGGCGGCTGCTTCGGTGGACTGCTTCGGGTGGACTGCTTCGGCGGACTACATCGGCGGACTACATCGGCGGCCTACATCGGCGGCCTACTCGGTAGGTTCCCTGATTCGCGCTCACCCCGCGCCGCGCTTCGGTAGAATGGGCGCCTTCGCGCGTCCCGGCCGGGCCTCGATGGCTTCGATGGCCGTGTCGCGCGTGTTCCCACCAATCACCGGGCTTCGTGCATGTACAACCTGATCGTCGCCGTTCTCGCCTATCTGATCGGCTCGGTTTCGTTCGCCGTGATCGTGAGCGCCTCGATGGGCCTCGCCGATCCGCGCTCCTACGGCTCCGGCAATCCCGGCGCGACCAACGTCCTGCGCAGCGGCAACAAGAAGGCCGCGATCCTCACGCTGATCGGCGACGCGTTCAAGGGCTGGGTGGCCGTGTGGCTGGTCGCGCGGTTCGGCCCGCATTTCGGGCTCGGCGACGAAGCCGTCGCGCTCGCGGCCATCGCCGTGTTCCTTGGCCACCTGTATCCCGTGTTCTTCCGCTTCCAGGGCGGCAAGGGCGTGGCGACCGCCGCGGGCGTGCTGCTCGCGATCCACCCGGTGCTCGGGCTCGCCACGCTGCTCACCTGGCTCATCGTCGCGTTCTTCTCCCGCTATTCGTCGCTCGCGGCGCTGGCCGCCGCCGTGTTCGCACCGCTCTTCGACGTGTTCCTGTTCGGCCCGCACGTCATCGCGCTGGCCGTCCTCGCCATGAGCGTGCTGCTGTTCTGGCGCCATCGCTCGAACATCGCCAAGCTGGTTGCCGGCCAGGAAAGCCGCATCGGCGACAAGAAAAAAGCGGCCGGCGCCGGGCAATAACACCGTCACACCGGGAAGCCGGGCTGTACGGCCCGCCTTCCGCCTCCCGTCTTTCTCCTCCGTTTCCCGTTTGCTCCCCATTTATCGGATTCAAGTCCGTGGCGGCGGCCGCCGTAAACGCCGGTGATGCCACAGATAGTGATTGCAGGCTAATCCCGTTACTTTCCCGCCTACGACACCCCTATGTTTTCCACCATTCGCGCGCGCATCGTCGCGCTCGCCGCTGTCATCGTCGTCGTTGCGTTAGGCGCCAATACCGCGCTCGACTATTTCGTCGCCAGCTCGTACGACACCGAATCGATCGACAACATGCTCACGGCGGTCGAAGACAGCCACGCCGCGGGCATCAACGACTGGGTCGCCTCGCACGCCCAGATGATCAACTCGCTGCAGGACACGGTGATCGACCCGGCGGATCCCGTCCCGGCACTCAAGCAGATCGCGGCGGCGGGCGGTTTCACCAACGTCTACGTCGGCTACGCGGACAAGACCTCCAAATTCTCCGATCCGACCGGCATCCCGCCCGACTACGATCCCACCGGCCGCCCCTGGTACAAGCAGGCCGTCGCGGCGGGCAAGGGCGTGGTGACGCCGCCCTACGTCGATGCGGGCACCGGCAAGCTGGTGGTGGCGTTCGCGACGCCCGTGATCCGTGACGGGGCCGTGAAGGCCGTGGTGTCGGGCGACGTCTCGATGGACACCGTGCTCGCCAACGTGCGCTCGATCCATCCCACGTCCAACAGCTTCGGCATGCTCGTGGACAGCAGCGGCCAGATCGTCGCGCACCCGGACGCGAAGCTCACGCTCAAGCCCGTTTCGGACCTCGCGCCGGAGCTGGGCAGCGAGCGTCTCGCCGCGCTCTTCGCCGCGACCGATCCGCTGACCGTGGAGGCGGGCGGCAGCCGCAAGCTGATGCGCGCCGAGCCCATCGCGGGCACGGACTGGCACGTGATCGTCGCGCTCGACCATGCCGACGCAATGGCCGACATGCGCGCGCTCCTCACCACCTCGCTGATCTCGCTCGTGGTGATCGCTGCGGTAGCGGCCGCGATCATGGCGGCGGCCACCGCCGTGTCGTTCAAGCGTCTTTCGAGCGTGCGCGACGCGATGGACGCGATCAGCGCGGGCGAGGGCGATCTCACGCAGCGCCTGCCCGCCGAGGGCAGCGACGAAGTCGCGCAGATCGCGCGCTCGTTCAACGGTTTCATGGACAAGCTGCGCGACGTGATGCGCCACATCCGCACGGCGAGCGAGTCCGTGCGCACCGCGAGCGACGAGATCGCCGCGGGCAACGTGGATTTGTCGGGCCGCACCGAATCGGCGGCGGCGAGCCTGCAGCAGACGGCGGCCTCGATGGAGCAGATCACGGCGACGGTCGCGCAGTCGGCCAACGCGGCGCAGCAGGCCGACGTGACGGCGGCCTCGGCCTCGCAGGTGGCCTCGCGCGGCGGCGCGGTGATCAGCGACGTCGTGCGCACGATGGGCTCGATCGAAGAGGCGTCGGTGAAGATCGCGGACATCATCGGCGTGATCGACGGCATTGCCTTCCAGACCAACATCCTTGCGCTCAACGCGGCCGTGGAAGCGGCGCGCGCGGGCGAGCAGGGCCGCGGCTTCGCGGTGGTGGCGGGCGAGGTGCGCAGCCTCGCGCAGCGCAGCGCGCAGGCCGCCAAGGAGATCAAGGCCCTGATCGAATCGACGGTGTCGAGCGTGACCTCGGGCTCGCAGCAGGTGCGCCGCGCGGGCGAGACGATGGACGAGATCGTGCAGAACGTGTCGAACGTCACGACCATCATCTCCGAAGTGACGAACGCGGCCAGCGAGCAGACGCGCGGCATTCAGGAAGTGAACCGCGCCGTCAGCCAGCTCGACGAGATGGTTCAGCAGAACGCGGCGCTCGTCGAGGAATCGACGGCGGCGGCCACGGCGCTGCGGGGCCAGGCAACGACGCTCGCCGAGGCGGTGGGGCAGTTCAGGCTCGATTGAGCCCGATTGAACTCGATTGACGGCGGTCGTTCGGGCAATAAGGGGCGCACGAAGGCGCCCCCCGGGGCATCGCAGGACACCCGGGCACGCCGCCTGACTGACGGAATCAGTCGCGGAAGTTGTTGAAGTCGAGCGGGGTGTCGGTCACGTCCTTGCGCAGCAGCGCGATCACGCTTTGCAGGTCGTCGCGCTTGGCGCCCGTCACGCGCACGGCGTCGCCCTGGATGCTGGCCTGCACCTTGATCTTGCTGTCCTTCACGAGCTTGACGATCTTCTTGGCGAGATCGCCCGACACGCCCTTCTTCACGGTGATGACCTGCTTGACCTTGTCGCCGCCGATTTTCTCGATCTTGCCGTAGTCGAGAAAGCGCACATCGACGTTGCGTTTGGCCATTTTGGCGATCAGCACGTCCTTCACCTGACCGAGCTTGAAGTCGTCGTCGGCGAACGCGGTCAGTTCGCGTTCCTTGTGCTCGACGCGCGCATCCGAGCCCTTGAAGTCGAAGCGCGTCGAGATCTCCTTGTTGGATTGCTCGATGGCGTTTTTGACTTCGATCATATTGGCTTCGCTGACGACGTCAAACGATGGCATTGCATTCTCCCAGTAGCGCGAGCGGCGCATCCACGGGCCACGCCTGCCGGATCGGGCGGCGGGCCGCGCACTCGCTATAATCACGGACCGACGCCATTTTACCGGCGCCTCGCGCGTTTGCCCAAGGCCGTGGCGCCGCGCCGCCCGCGCTCAGGTGCCGCAGTTGCCACAAGTGCCCTAGGCGCCCGTGCGCATGGCGCGTGGCCCTGCGGCCGTGGCGGCCTGTACCGGCTGCGTTCCCTGTCCCATCCGTTTTTCCGTTGGCCCCGATGTCCACTGCTCATCCCGCCGCTGTCGATTCGTCCCCCGTGTGGTTTGCCGCCGGCTATCCGCTGCGCGCGCACAACACGTTCGGCATCGAGGCGCGCGCGCGTCTTGCCTGCCGCATCGACACCGAGGCGGCCCTCGTCGAGGCGATGCGCGACCCGCGCGCGGCGGGGCTGACGACGTTCGTGCTGGGCGGCGGCAGCAACGTGGTGCTCACGCGCGACTTCGACGGCCTCGTGCTGCTCATGGCGCTGCGCGGACGCCGCGTCGTGCGCGAGGACGCCGAAGCCTGGTACGTCGAGGCGGCCGCGGGCGAGAACTGGCACGATTTCGTGGCCTGGACGCTCGAAGCGGGCATGCCCGGCCTCGAAAATCTCGCGCTGATTCCGGGCACGGTGGGCGCGGCGCCGATCCAGAACATCGGGGCTTACGGGCTCGAAATGGCCGAGCGCTGCGCCGCGGTGCGCGCCATCGAGGCGGCCACGGGCGCTGTGGTCGAATTCGACGCGGCGCAATGCGCATTCGGCTATCGCGACAGCTTCTTCAAGCGCGAAGGGCGCGACCGTTACGTGATTACCGCGGTGACGTTCCGCTTGCCCAAGGCGTGGCAGCCGAACGCCGGTTACGCCGACCTCGCGCGCGCGCTGGGCGAGATCGGTGGCGCGGGCGAGCCCGATGCGCGTGCCGTGTTCGATGCGGTCGTGGCCGTGCGGCGCGCGAAGCTGCCCGATCCGCAGGTGCTCGGCAATGCGGGGAGCTTCTTCAAGAATCCGGTGATCGAGGCGCCGCAGTTCGACGCGCTGCAAGCGCGCGAGCCGCAGATCGTGTCCTACCGCCAGGCGGATGGTCGCGTGAAGCTGGCGGCGGGCTGGCTCATCGACCAGTGCGGCTGGAAGGGCCGCACGCTGCGCGCGGCGGCCGTGCACGACCGCCAGGCGCTCGTGCTCGTGAACCGGGGCGGCGCGACGGGTGCCGATATTCTCGAACTCGCGCAGGCGATCCGGCGCGACGTCGAAGCGCGTTTCGGTGTGGCGCTGGAGCAGGAGCCCGTCAGCCTCTAAGGTTTTTGCCGCGGCAGACTACACGCCGCTTCAAATCGCCCCGCTTCAAATCACGCCGCTTCAAATCACTTTATCCTGGGCCGCGAACACCGGCCCCTGCACGAACCGCACGTCGTACTGCTGCAACAGATCGAACTGCGCCGCGTCCACTACGCGATTGAATATCAGCGGAATCCGCAGCCGCGCGGCATAACTCACGAGCGGCTTCACCACCGAATCGCGCAGCGCCGCGGTGGCATCCATCTTCACGAAATCGAGCCGCGCCATGTCGGACACCGAAAGGATCTGTCCGGCATTGGGCAGATTGCCGGCGACCTTGAACCCATAACGCTGATAGCTCTTCGTGAGATAGCCGACGAAGGTCCGGTGCGCCACGGCCGCCGCGGGCAGCTCGATCACGATGCGCCCGGGATTCAGCCCGAACGAGACCAGCACGTTCGAAAAGTGCCGCCCGTGGTCGTACTTCACGCTTTTCAGGAGCCGCTCGTGCACGCGCAGGAAGAGGAGCCCGTGCTGCTGCGAGCCGAGAAAGTTGATCGCGTGCAGCGAGCGCACCATGCGGTCGAGCGCGACCAGTTCGGGATCGTCGAGCGAATCCACGAACGGATCGAAAGGCACGGCCTGACCGTCCTGCTCGCGCAGCGTCACGGCCTGAAAACCCAGTTCGTCGCCAAAGCGCGACGCGCTCGAGAGATCGGCCGTGAGCGACTGCACGCCGCTGTGCACGGTGATGTCGTAGATCGGTTCGTAGGCCGAGAGCAACTCCACGCCGCGTCGCCTTGCGACCGCCTGGTCGTGCCAGGCGCCCGTACCCAGCGCGAGGTGCTCGCCGAGAAACGGATGGGCGGCGGCGCGGGCGACAAGCTCGGGAATAGTCGGAGCGATCATAGAGGGTGAGTGGCGGCGCTGGCCACGCTCGGACGCCGCGCCTTCGCGCGCGCCGGGGGCCGCATGACTTGATGGTAGCAGTCGCCGCGCCGGGCGATTCGACTTCTTGCTTATAACGTTATCGATGGCACGGGCGCCCGCAGGCCGCCTGCAGGACGTTAGCGGGCCGGGGCGCTCAAGGCCAGGGTATACACGGTGTTTTACTATTCATAATCCGTTTTACTATTCGTAAATCACGCGACACGCGTCGTTGTACTTTTTTCGGGCCAGGGCGGGATCCGGACGGGATTCCGCCAGGCCTCGACCCAGACTCAATCGGACGAGGCACGGCCGGCTTGCCGCCGTGCCGGAGCACGTGGAGACATCAGCATGAACGCACCCCTGCGACACCCCGCCGAGGCCGTGGATGCCCAGCGCGGCTACATGAGCGGCTTCGGCAACGAGTTCGCCACCGAGGCGCTTCCCGGCGCCTTGCCCGAGGGCCGGAACTCGCCGCAGCGCGTGGCCTACGGCCTGTACGCCGAGCAGATTTCGGGCACGGCTTTCACCGCTCCGCGCTCGCACAACCGCCGCTCGTGGCTTTACCGCATCCGTCCGGGGGCGGTGCATCGGCCCTTCACGCCGCTCATGCCGCTCATGCCGCTCACGGCACGCGCTTCGCGCCTCGTCGCCGACTTCGGCGCCGTGCCGCCCACGCCGCCCAACCAGCTGCGCTGGGACCCGCTACCCATGCCGGCCGAGCCCACCGACTTCATCGACGGCTGGGTGACGATGGCCGGCAACGGCTCGGCGGCGTCGATGAGCGGCTGCGCGATCCATCTGTACGCCGCGAACCGGCCGATGACGGACCGCTTCTTCTACAACTCGGACGGCGAGCTGCTGATCGTCCCGCAGCACGGGCGCCTCGCCATTGCCACCGAGATGGGCCGGCTCGAAGTCGAGCCGTTCGAGATCGCGGTGATTCCGCGCGGCGTGCGCTTCGCGGTCGATCTGCCCGACGGCGAAGCCCGCGGCTATCTCTGCGAGAACTTCGGCGCGCTCCTGCGCCTGCCGGACCTCGGCGTGATCGGTTCGAACGGTCTCGCGAATCCGCGCGACTTCCTCACGCCGCACGCGGCCTACGAAGACCGCGAAGGACCGTTCGAACTCGTCACGAAGCTGAACGGCGAGCTGTGGCGCGCGGACATCGGCCATTCGCCGCTCGACGTGGTGGCGTGGCACGGCAACTACGCGCCCTACAAGTACGACCTGCGCCGCTACAACACCATCGGCTCGATCAGCTACGACCACCCGGACCCGTCGATCTTCCTCGTGCTGCACGCGCCCACCGACACCCCGGGCGTCGATTCGATCGACTTCGTGATCTTCCCGCCGCGCTGGCTCGCGGCGGAGAACACGTTTCGTCCGCCCTGGTATCACCGCAATATCGCGAGCGAATTCATGGGCCTCGTGCATGGCGTCTACGATGCCAAGGCCGAGGGTTTCGTGCCGGGCGGCGCGAGTCTGCACAACTGCATGTCGGGCCACGGCCCCGATGCGGAAACCTTCGAGAAGGCCTCGAACGCCGATACCTCGAAGCCGCACAAGGTGGGCGACACCCTGGCCTTCATGTTCGAAACCCGCACGCTGATCCGCCCGACGCGTTACGCGCTCGAAGCGGCCGAACTGCAGGCCAATTACTACCAGTGCTGGCAAGGCCTCACAAAACATTTCAATCCGGAGAAGCAATGAGCCGCACCATCCAGAGCGATCTTCAGGCGACGCTCGACCCGGCGCGCAAGAGCTGGATCGACAGCGCGAACGACCCGCAGTGCGATTTCCCGATCCAGAACCTGCCGTTCGGCGTGTTCAGCCACGCCGGCAACGCCGCGCCGCGCGTGGGCGTGGCGATCGGCAAGCTGATCGCCGACCTTGCCGTGCTGCACGACGCGGGCCTGCTGCGCCTGCCGCAAGGCGCGTCGCAGGATGTCTTCGCACGCGGCGCGCTGAACGATTTCATCGCGCTCGGCCGCGAGACGTGGCGCAGCGTGCGCATCCAGCTTTCTTCGCTGCTGGCGCGCGAAACCGCGACATTGCGCGACGACGCCGCGCTCAAGGCCCGCGCCTTCGTGCGCCAGGCCGATGCCACGCTGCATCTGCCGGTGGACATCCCCGGCTATACCGACTTCTATTCGTCGAAAGAGCACGCAACCAACGTCGGCTCGATGTTTCGGGATCCGAAGAATGCGCTCCTGCCGAACTGGTCGGAAATGCCGATCGGCTATAACGGGCGTGCATCGTCGGTGGTGGTGAGCGGCACGCCGGTGCGTCGTCCACGAGGCCAGCTGAAGCTGCCCGAGCAGGAGCGTCCGGTGTTCGGTGCCTGCCGCAAGCTCGACATCGAACTGGAGACCGGCTTCATCGTCGGGCGCGGCAACGCGCTGGGCGAGCCGGTGGCATGCGAGGACGCCGAAGATCACATCTTCGGCATGGTGCTGCTCAACGACTGGAGCGCGCGCGACATCCAGCAATGGGAATACGTGCCGCTCGGGCCGTTCAACGCGAAGACCTTCGCCACGTCGATCTCGCCGTGGGTCGTGACGCTCGACGCGCTGGAGCCGTTCCGCGTCGCGCAGCCGCAGCAGGATCCGCAGCCGCTCGAATACCTTCGCCATACCGGCGACCACGCGTTCGACATCGCGCTCGAAGTGCTGCTGCGCCCTGAAGGCGCTGCCCAGGCGACCGCGATCGCGCGCACGAATTTCCGCCACATGTACTGGACGATGGCGCAGCAGCTCGCGCATCACACCGTGGCGGGCTGCAACACGCGTGTGGGCGACCTCATGGGTTCGGGCACGATCTCGGGCCCGACGCCCGACTCGTTCGGCAGCCTGCTCGAACTCACGTGGAACGCGAAGCATCCGCTCGAACTCGCGGGCGGCGGCACGCGCGGCTTCATCGAGGACGGCGACGAACTCACGCTCGCGGGCTGGTGCCAGGGCGAGGGGTATCGCGTGGGCTTCGGCACCTGCGTCGGCAGGATCCTGCCTGCATTGCAGTCCTGATCGAAAGACGGATGAACGCAGGGCCGGTGTGCTTCGCAGCGCACCGGCCCTGCGTTTTGATGCAACCCGTATGGCGCTCAGGCTTGCACGAGCCGGCGCGTGCGCTCCCACTGCAGCGCAAAGAGGAACACGAGCACGCCCGCGAACAGCACCCAGAGCATCGCATCGCGCCCGGCATGCTCCATCAGCGCGCCGGTGACGATTGGGCCGGCGAAGCTCGCCGCGCTCCACGAAGCGCTCACGACGGCGCTCGCGGAGACGAGCGCGACGCCTTCGAAGCGCTCGCCGCACGCCACCACGGCCAGCGTGTAGATGGCTCCCGCGGCCGCGCCGAGCACGAAGAGGAGCGGCCAGCACAGCCAGGGCGTGCCCATCACGAACGGCAGCAGCGGCAGCAGCACCGCCACGGTGATGCCCGCGAGCGCATGCACGCGTTCGCGGCCGAGCTTGTCCGCGAGCCAGCCGATGGGGAACTGCAGGGCCGTGTCGCCCAGCAGCACCGCCGAGGCGAACAGCACGGCCTCTTCGCTGCCGATGCCGTGGTCCATGGCGAAGAGCGGCAAAAGCGAGAGCGCGAGCGTATCGAAGAGGGCGAAGAAGGCCGTGGCGAGCACGAGCGCCGGCATCCTCGGCAGCACGTGGCGCCAGCTGCCCGCCTGTGCGGCGTGTCCGTGCCCATCGTGCCCATCATGGGTATCGTGCACGTTGCTCGCCCGTGCCGTCCCGCGCATGGCGGCGAGCATGGGCAGCGCCACGAGAAAGATCGCGCCGCAGATCGCGAAGCGCCAGGTCAGCGAGTCGGCGATCTGGCTCACCAGCACGGGCCCCGCCATCTGGAACAGCGTGAACGTGGTGGCGTAGATCGCGACCACGCGGCCGCGGTTCGTGTCGTCGGCGAGCTGGTTGACCCAGGCTTCGCCGATCGTGAAGAGCAGCATGAGCGCCGCGCCGCAGACCATGCGCAGGAGCGCCCAGGCCCAGAGATTCGCGGTGATCTGCATCGCGGCGGTGGCGAGCGCCACGGCGAGCACGGCGCCCGTGATGACCTGACGGTTGGTGAAGCGCGTGGAGACCCACGCGGCAAGCGGCGCGACGGCGAGGCCGCCGAAGGCCTGCGTGGCGGTCAGAAGGCCGATGACGGCGGTGCCGTAGCCGGCCTGGGACAGAGCGAGCGCCGTGAGCGGCAGCGTGGCGCCGTAACCCACGCCGACCACGGCGACGCTCAGGATCAGCGCGAGGAAATCGCGGGTGAGGACGGTTTTCATCGGGCCAGATGCTACTACGGGGGCGCGTTCGGGCGCCGGCGGAAGGCCCCGTGCGGCGGGGCGCGCGGGCAGGCAATCCTCGATGCGTCGACCCAGACGGCTAAAGGCGCGTTATGCCTCGCTGCCCCCAGGTCTTCATGCGCAGGACTGCGGCCCCGCCACGGCGAGGCGCCGGGCGCGCCGGTCGAGCTGAGCCGAAACGAGCGTGAGCGCGAGCGAGCCGAGGGCCATCGCGATCCCCACCCACGGCAGCGCCGTGAGCGGCGCGCCCGCGCTGATCGCCACGCCGCCCAGCCACGCGCCGCTCGCATTGCCGAGATTGAACGCGCCCTGGTTGAGCGTGGAAGCGAGGTTCGGCGCATGGCTCGCGCGATTGACGATCAGGATCTGCAGCGGCGGGACGATGGCGAACGCGAGAATGCCCCACACGAAAATGGTCGCCATGGCGGCGATCTGGTCGTGCATGGTGGCAGCGAACGCGGCGAGCACCACGCTGATGAGCGCGAGGAAGCCGAGCAGCGAGCGCATGAGCTTCCAGTCGGCGAGCTTGCCGCCGAGCGTGCTGCCCACGGTCAGGCCGAGGCCGAACAGAAGCAGCACGAAGGTCACTTCGTGGGGGCTGAAGCCGGTCACGTCTTCGAGGATCGGCGTGATGTAGGTGAACACGGAGAAGAGGCTCGCCGAAGCCAGCACGCTGATGCCGAGCACCATGAGCACCTGCGGGTTCTTCAGCACGGCGAACTCGTGCACGAGGCTCGCCTTCTGCATTTCGATCTTCGCCGGCAGGCAGACCCAGAGCGCTGCGGCTGCGAGCAGGCCGATGCCGGTCACGGCCCAGAAGGTCGCGCGCCAGCCGGCGATCTGGCCGAGCGCCGTGCCGAGCGGCACGCCCAGCACGTTGGCGAGCGTGAGGCCGGTGAACATCAGCGCGATGGCCTGGGCGCGGCGGTTCGGCGCGACGAGGCCGGCTGCGACCACGGAGCCGATGCCGAAGAACGCGCCGTGGCAAAACGCGGTGACGATGCGCGCGGCCATCAGGATCGTGTAGTTCGGCGCGAGCGCGCACAGCAGGTTGCCCACGATGAAGATGCCGATCAGCCGCATGAGCGCCGCTTTGCGCGGCACGTTGGCGATGGCGATGGCGACGATCGGTGCGCCGATGGTCACGCCGAGCGCATAGGCGGAGACCAGCATGCCGGCGGCCGGGATCGAGACGGCGAGGTCGCGCGCCACGTCGGGCAGGAGCCCCATGATGACGAACTCGGTGGTACCGATTCCAAAGGCGGCAACGGCGAGGGCGAGAAGGGGCAGGGGCATGGCGCGGCGCGGGTCGGAGTCACGCGGCCGACGGTGCGCACGGCGCGCCCGGGAAGCCGCAATTAAGTCAACACGGAATTGTACTGAATCCTGACACATCGCATACGACCCGCTTTTCGTTGTGCCTTGCGGCCAACACTCGCGCCCGTTTGTGCCGCTTGTGCTGTTAGTGCTGCTAGTGCCGCTAGTCGGTCGGGCAGACGCCTTCGACCCGAATCAGCCGTCGAGCGCACCGCCGTGGCGTCCCGAACCCGACGCGAAACGCGCCGCGCCCGCCAGGCCCTCGTCGAGCACCGCACGATAGCCGCCCGCGCCTTCGCGGCGCAACGCTTCGGCGCAGTCGTCGAGCGGGCTGTTCTCGAAGGCGGAGCGGCGATCGGCAAGCAACGCGGCCTGCGGGAACGCGGCGATCTGCGCGGCGAGCCGCTCCGCGGCCGCGCGCGCTTCGCCACACGGTACGACGCGGTTCGCGAGACCGAAGGCGAGTGCCTCGCGGGCATCGACGGACCGTCCCGTGAGGATCAGATCGAGCGCGCGAGACAGGCCGATCAGGCGCGGCAGCCGCACGGTGCCGCCGTCGATCAGCGGCACGCCCACGCGCCGGCAGAACACGCCCAGCACCGCGTCTTCTTCCACCACACGCAGATCGCACAACAAAGCGAGCTCCAGGCCGCCCGCGACGGCGTATCCTGTGATTGCAGCGATGACGGGCTTGGCGAGCCGCATGCGCGTGGGGCCGAGCGGGCCTGGCCCGCTGCCGTCGGCATGCAGTTCGTTGCGCCGGCTTTCATCGCCGAGGGCCGTGAGATCGGCGCCCGAGCAGAACGTGCCGCCCGCGCCGAACAGCACCGCCGCATGCCATGCGCCATTCGTTTCGAAACGAGCGAAGGCATCGGCGAGCGCGTTTGCCGTGGGGCGGTCGATGGCGTTGCGGCACGCGGGCCGCTCGAGCACGATGGTCGCGATCTGGCCGCTGGCTTCGATGCGCACGTCGGCGCCGAACGTTTCGATGTGCATGGTCCTCTCCGGTACGGGAATGCGCTGCGCATAGGTCACACGAGCGTCACGATTGCCTCGTAGCTTAGGCCGCTTTTAATCATAGAAATTGCCGTCCTCTCGCATGCAGCGCTCGCCCATGTTTACGCCCGACCCGAGCCTCTCGCCGTCTTCCGCTGCCGAACCTCTCTGGATCGTGCCGCTGCCCACGCATCACGCTTACGACCATGTGCGCTTAAAGCGCGTCTTCACGACCGACGGCACGCGCCATGAAGTCGTGATCGTCGATCTGCACAAGCTGCTGCTGTGCGCCGATCGCGACGATACCGATTACGTGCTGCGCCCCGTGGACGACTGGCACGCGGGCAAGGTGCGCGGCATTCGCGACTTCCTCGATCCGGAGAGCGAACGCGTGCCGCAGATGCCCTATGTCACGATCTCGACACGTCGCGCGCCGGGGATTGGGGGGTGGCTGCGGCTCGCGCACGAGGGGGTGGTGGCCTTTCGCAACGGCCAGCATCGGGCGCGTTACCTCGCGTGGGCCGGGGCGGTGTGGTTGCCGGTCGAAGTGCACGAGCGCGAGGCGCCGCTCTTGCGCGAGTTGTGCGGCGCGGGCGAGCCCGGCGAGGGCACGGCGGTGCAGAACGCGTATGGAGAGTGATGGCCGCAGGCGCCCGGACGGTTCCGGGCACTGCGCGATGCTTTAGACCGCCTCGCGCAGCGCGTTGCCCATCGTGCTGTTCAGGGCGCCATTCATCGCGCTGCCCGCCGCGGGTGCGGGCGGTCGCAGGCTCGCGGGTGCCTGGGTTTCGGCGGATCCCGCCGTCCCGAAGTGCTCGACCGTGTAGTCGACGAAGCGGCGCGTCTTGGCAGGCAGGTACTGGCGGCTCGGATAGACGATCGACATCCGGGCTTCGGGGTCGTCGATCTCGTAGTCGGGCAACAGGCGCCGCAGCGTGCCGGCCGTGAGATCGTCGGCGACGAGCGAGGCCGGCACGATCGCCACGCCCATGCCCGCGAGCGCCGCGAGGCGCACCATCAACATATTGTTCACGGCGTAGGCCGGTTGGAGCGTGACCTGCTGTGCGCGCTCGCCGGGCCGCGCGAACTGCCACGTCGCGCTGCGCTCCTCGGGCGGCAGCGTGACGGCGGCGACGCGCGCGAGCGCTTCGGGCGTGCGCGGCTCGCCGTGCTCCGCGAGCCAGGCCGGCGCGGCGCACGGCACGAAGGTGGTGGTGCCGAGCGAGCGCTCGACGACATCGCTGCCGCGCAAGGAAGCCGCCGCGACGATGCCGCAGTCGAAACCGTCTTCGATCAGGTCGATGCGCCGCTCGGCGAGCGTGAGCCGCACGTTCACGCGCGGATAGAGCCGCCGGTAGCCGTCGATGAGCGGGGTGAGCGTGGCGAGCGAAAGCGCCCCTGCGGCGACCACGCGCAGCGTGCCGCTCGGTTCGCGCTCGGTGTGGGCGACCGTATGCTCCAGGTGATCGAGCTCTTCGAGCACGCTTCGGCAGCCTTCCAGATAGCGCTGCCCGGCTTCGGTCAGAGACAGGTTACGCGTGGTGCGATTGATGAGACGCGTGTGCAGATGCGCTTCGAGCATCGCGACCGAACGGGTGACGAGTGCGTTGGACACGTCGAGCTGCTGCGCGGCGCGGCGGAAGCTTTGCGTTTCCGCGACCCTGACGAAGACGCGCATGGCGTGTATCTGGTTCATGGACATTCGCCTCGTATGCTGACTGCATGAATCGGAAGAAGAGACGCTGCAACGGCAAGAGAGTGCAGCACTGTCTCCGTGGATTCGGCTTGTTGCGCCCTTCTTGCGCCCTTCGTTGCGGCCTCGCATTGGCGGTACGGGAATGAAAATCATATTGACAGTCTGTGGGAATTACAATATTTATCTCGGCGTGGCACAGCGTTGCATTGGTGTAAAGGATTCAATACTCATCTGGCATGGGAATTGAATGAGGAATGCGGTGTGGCCGTATGCGCAATTGAATTGCCCATCGTTTTTCGGTTCTGCAGATAGCGTTTTTCCCGGCCGGGTCGACCGCCCGTCGGCCCGGTGGCTTGCGGGTTGCGGGCCAGCTCGCGAGGAAACGATGTCTGTCTTGTCTTTCGTGTTTTTCTGCTGAAATTTTCCAATTGCCTTGCGAAATTTCCTTATCTGCTGCCCGGGTTGCATTGCATCAACCCAGCGTGAATTCACGCTGGTCGCATAGGCATGAATAAGAGTAGAGTAGCCGGGCGATTTATTACCGGTGCTGTGACGGACCCATTGTGGAATACGCGGTGCGCACACTTTGCGCGCTTTTCCATGCAATTTTTGGCACACTCAAAACCTTTAATCAGCAGGCCGGACACTCATGATCGTCGAATTGCTGAAATCGCAGCCCGAAATTGCGCTTTTCCTCAGTCTCGCGCTGGGTTATCTGATTGGCTCCTTCAAATTCGGGCCGATTTCGCTCGGCGGCGTGTGCGGCACGCTGATCGTCGCGCTGGTGCTGGGGCAGACCGGCGCGCGCATCGCGCCCGACCTCAAGAACATTGCCTTCGCGCTCTTCATCTTCGCGCTCGGTTTCACGGGCGGCCCGCAGTTCTTCGCCAACGTGCTGCGCGGCTGGCGCTACGGGCTCCTCTCGGTCGTTGAAATCGTTTCCGTGATGACGCTCGTGATGATTGCAGTCGTTACGATGAAACTCGATCCGGGCACCGCCGCGGGGCTGCTCGCGGGGGCGGCCACCGAATCCGCCGTGATCGGCACGGCCTCCGAAGCCGTCTCGAAGCTCGGTCTCGCCAGTGCGCAGGTCACCCAGCTCCAGTCGAACATCGCGACTGCCTATAGCGTGAGCTACCTTTTTGGCCTCATCACCATCGTCCTTTTCACAAGCCAGATTGCGCCGCTCATCCTGCGCATCAATCTGCGCGACGAATCGGCCCGGCTCGCCCGCAAGCTCGGCGGCGACGGCGTGCTCGACGAAGGGGAGCGGCTCGCACTGCCGCCGCTCGTCGGCCGCGCGTTCCTCGTGGGGCCGGCTGCGGGCACCGTCGTCTCCGCTTTCGAAGCGCGCTTCGGCAACAACGTGACGATCGAGCGCGTACTGCGCGGGGGCAAGCAGCTTGAAGTGGACGCGCAGTTCGTGCTGGCGGCGGGCGACACCGTGTTCATCGCGGGGCGGCGCGAAGCGATGATCGAGGCGTCGTCGGCGTTCGGCGAGGAGGTCTCGGGCGAAAGTTTCGCGCGGGTCCTCGCGCAGCGCACCGACGTGCTGGTCACGCGCCGCGACATCAACGGCATCACGCTCGCCCAGATGCGCGAGCGCGCCGAGCCGCAGGCGGGGCGCGGCATCTACGTGGCCGCGCTCACGCGCTCGGACACCACGGTGCCGGCGCTGCCCGGCACGGTGGTCCAGCGCGGCGACGTGCTCACGCTCGTGGGCGCGCCCACGGATGTCGCGCGTGGCGCGAAGCGGCTTGGCTATGTCATCCAGCAGACGCAAAAGACCGACTTCGTATACCTTGGCCTCGGCGTGCTCGTCGGCATGGCGATCGGCCGGCTCGGCGCGACGATCGGCGGCGTGACGCTGGTGCTCGGCACCGGCGGCGGGTGCCTGCTTTCGGGTCTCCTCTTTGGCTGGTTGCGCTCGCATTTTCCGGTGGTCGGCTCGCTGCCGTCGGCGGCGGCCCAGGTGCTCAAGGACTTCGGTCTTGCCACCTTCATCGCGGCGGTTGGGCTTTCGGCCGGCCCCGACGCCATCCGGCTCGTACGCGAATACGGTCTGGCGCTGCCCGCTGCGGGCATTCTGCTGGTGGTGATTCCCGGTTTCCTGTCGCTCTGGATCGGGCGCATGTTTCTCAAGCTGGAAGCGCCGATGCTGCTCGGCGCGATTGCGGGGCAGCAGTGCAGCACGCCGGCGATCAGTGCGCTCGTCGGCGTGGCGGGCAATTCGATTCCGGTGATCGGCTACACCATCACCTATGCGTTATCGAACATCTTGTTGCCGCTGATGGGCCCGGTTGTCGTCGGGCTGGCGGCGAAGTTCGGCTGAGGGGCAGCGAGGCGGTGCACGGACTCACGTGGCAGCTTCGCCCCGATGGCGGTTCATTTCCACAGCAGTACGTAGTATTTACGCGGCGATTCACGCAGCGATTCACACAGCGAGGGCACGATGGAATGGCTACATGACATTTTTCACAAATCCCCCGAAATAGCGTTGTTTCTGTCACTGGCGGTCGGCTACTGGGTCGGCCAGATCAACTTCGGGAAATTCCAGCTGGGTGGCGTGGGCGGCTCGCTCCTCGCGGCCGTCGTGATTAGCCAGGTGGGCGTGACGGTGGACAACGGCGTGAAGGCGGTGATGTTCGCCGTGTTCATCTATGCGGTGGGCTACGACTCGGGCCCGGGCTTTTTCAACTCGCTCAACCGCAAGACGCTGCGCGAGATCGCCATGGCCGTGTTCATGGCCGTTGCGGGCCTCGTGACCGTCATCATCTGTGCGAAGCTCTTTCACCTCAACAAGGGCCTCGCCGCGGGCCTCGCCGCCGGCGGCATGACGCAGTCGGCGATCATCGGCACGGCAGGCGACGCCATCGCGCGCCTCGGCCTCTCGCCCGACGAGGTGAAGTCCATGCAGGCCGACGTCGCGATCGGCTACGCCGTGACTTACGTGTTCGGCTCGCTCGGCGCGATCATCGTTTGCGTGAACATCCTGCCGAAATTCATGGGGCAGGGGCTCCGGGAGGCCTCGATCGAGGCCGAGAAAGAGATGTCCGGCGGCGCGGGCAGTTCGGGGCCGGGCCAGGTCACGGCGCTGCCCGAGCTCTTCGGCCGCGTGTTTCGCGTGGAAGCGGCCGCGGGCAAGACGGTCAAGCAGCTCGAGACGGCCGAGAAAGATCTCGTCGCCATCGAGAAGGTTCGGCGTGCGGGCAAGGTGCTCGATTCCACGCCTGATTTCGTGCTTTCCCGCGACGACATCGTGCTCGTGGTGGGGCGCCGCGAGCAGATGGTCGAAGTGGGTGCGCTGATCGGGCCGGAAGTGCCCGACTCGGGCGGCATGAGCCTCGTGATGCAGACGCGCCAGCTCGTGTTCACGAGAAAGGGCATGAATCACACGACGATCGCCGAGGTGCGCAAGAACGTGGACCGCGACATGCGCCACGGCGTGTACATCGAGAAGATCGAGCGCGTGGGTCAGCCCGTTCCCGTGCTGCCGCAAACGAAGCTCGAGCACGGCGACGTGATCACGATCTACGGCACGGCAACCGATACGAAGCGCGCGGTGCAGGAAGCGGGTTATGAGCTCGCCTACAGCAACAAGACCGACTTCATCTACATGGGCGTCGGTCTCGTGCTCGGTCTTCTGATCGGCCTGATCGTCGTGAACGTGGCGGGCATTCCGCTCACGCTCGGCTCGGGCGGCGGCTGTCTGCTCGCGGGCCTGCTGTTCGGCTGGATGCGCGGCAAGCATCCGATGTACGGCGTGATGCCGCCGGCCGCTTCGCAACTGCTCAAGGACTTCGGTCTCGCGGCGTTCGTTGCCGTGGTGGGCCTGAACTCGGGCCTGCAGGCCGTGGTGACGATCAAGCAGAGCGGCGTCACGATCTTCCTGCTCGGCGTGGTCGTGACGATGGTCCCCCTGCTCCTCACGATGCTCTTCGGCCGCTACGTGCTGAAGTACAACAACGCGGCGATCCTCGCGGGCGCACTGTCCGGCGCACGCAGTGCGAATCCGGCGTTCGGCGGCGTGCTCGACAAGGCCGAAAGCGCGGTGCCGACCGTGCCGTTCGCCATCACCTATGCGATCGCCAACGTGCTGCTCACGCTGCTCGGGCCGCTCGTGGTCGGTCTCGCATAACGCTCAAGGCAATGCGGGGTGCCCCTCGGGCGGCGCCTCGCATCCGTTCTTCCACTGGAGAAAAGCACCATGGCAAAAGGTAAAGAAGCGAAGGAAAAGTCGGGTCTCGACGCACTGAGCCCGTTCGAGCTGAAGGACGAGCTGATCAAGGCGGCGGGCGGCGGCGCAACCGAGCGTCCGGCCAACTTCTCGATGCTCAACGCCGGCCGCGGCAACCCCAACTTCCTCGCCACCATTCCGCGTCACGGCTTCTGGCAACTGGGCCTCTTCGCCATGCGCGAATCGGAGCGCTCGTTCGCCTACATGCCCGAGGGCGTGGGGGGCTTCCCGCAGCGCGTGGGCATCGTCGAGCGTTTCGATCTCTTCGTGCGCGAGAACAAGGGCCAGCCCGGCATCGAGTTCCTTGCGGGCGCCGTGTCGTACGTGCGCGACCAGCTCGGGCTTTCGGCGGGCGACTTCCTCTATGAAATGTGCGAAGGTATTCTCGCCTGCAACTATCCGGTGCCGGACCGCATGCTCAGGCTCTCGGAGATCATCGTCGGCCAGTACCTGCGCCGCGAGATGATCGGCAAGCATCCGTTCGTCGGCGAGTTCGACGTGTTCGCGGTGGAAGGCGGCACGGCGGCGATGACGTACATCTTCAACACGATGCGCGAGAACTTCCTCATCAAGCCGGGCGATACAATCGCGCTCGGCATGCCGATCTTCACGCCCTACATCGAGATTCCGGAACTCAACGACTACGAGCTCAACGTCGTGCACGTCGAGGCCAAGGTCGAGAACGACTGGCAGTACTCGAAGAAGGAGCTCGACAAGCTGCGCGACCCGAAGATCAAGGCGTTTTTCCTCGTGAACCCGAGCAACCCGCCTTCGGTGAAGATCGACGACGAGAGCCTCGAGTACATCGCCGAGATCATCAAGGAACGTCCGGACCTCATCCTCCTGACCGACGACGTGTACGGCACCTTCGCCGATAACTTCGTCTCGCTCTTCGCGCTTGCGCCGAAGAACACGATTCTCGTGTACTCCTATTCGAAGTACTTCGGCGCGACGGGCTGGCGCCTCGGCACGATCGCCACGCATCGCGACAACGTGCTCGACCATCTGCTCGCGAAGCTGCCGAAGGACGAGAAGAAGATCCTGCACAAGCGCTACGAGTCGATCACGACGGAGCCGGACAACCTCAAGTTCATCGACCGCCTCGTGGCCGACAGCCGCACGGTGGCGCTGAACCACACGGCTGGCCTCTCGACGCCGCAGCAGGTGCAGATGGTGCTCTTCTCGCTGTTCTCGCTGATGGACACGCCGGACGCGTACAAGAATGCGCTCAAGCGCCTGATCCGCAACCGCAAGCGCGCGCTCTTCGAAGAGATGGGCATTGCCTACGACGAGACCGACCCGAATCAGGTGGACTACTACACGATTCTCGACATGGAGTACCTGGGCGAGAAACTCTTCGGCCGCGATTTCGTGGACTGGCTGCTCAAGCAGGTGAAGCCGAACGAGCTGTTGTTCCGTCTCGCGAGCGATGCGCGTGTCGTGCTGCTGCCGGGTATGGGCTTCGGCACGCCGCACCCGTCGGGCCGCGTGTCGCTGGCGAACCTGAACGAGTCGGACTACCGCAAGATCGGCCGCGCGGTGCGCAAGCTTACCGAGGAATGGGTGCAGAAGTACAACGAAGCCACCGGCAAGAAGCTCGATCCGGCTGCGGTGAAGATCGTGAAGAAGTAAGCCTGGATCCGGGGTTCGAGGCAGGCGGTGGCAACCATGCCGCCGCCGCTGCTGTCCTCATGCAAAAACGCCGCGCGGAGCAGAGCCGTGCGGCGTTTTTTTCATTCGGCGCCCGTGGCGGCAGGCGCGCTGGCCGCGGAGGCGGCCTGCGCATCGCGCACGCTGCGCCGATGCAGCGAGACCGAAAGGACGACTGCCGCGGCCGCGGCAATGGCCGCAAAAAGAAACACCGAGCCGTAGCCGAACAGATTCGCGACATAGCCGGCAAGCGGGCCGGTGATGCCGAGCGAGAGGTCGAGGAACACCGAGTACGCGGAGAGCGCCGCGCCGCGGCTCGCGGCCGGCACCAGACCGACCGCTTCGACGCCGAGCGCCGGAAACACGAGCGCGAAGCCGAAGCCCGTGAGCGCGGCGCCGGCCAGCGCGACGTGCGGCACGGGCGCGAGCCACAGCAGGAGCAGTCCCGCGCATTCGCACGAGAACGACGCGATGGCCACGCGAAAGCCGCCGAAGCGCTTGATGGTGTTGGCGAACAGGAGGCGCGCGCCGATGAACATGAGGCCGAACACGGTCAGCGTGAAAGCCGCGTTGGGCCACTGGCGCGCGGCGTAGAAGAGCGTGATGAAGGTGGCGATCGAGCCGAAGCCCGCCGAGCCGAGCGCGAGGCCCATGCCGTGCGGGAACACGCGCATGAACACGCTGCGGTACGAGAGGCGCTCGCCGTGCACCACCGGCACCGGGGCGATGGGGCGCGCGAGCCAGTAGCCGAGCGCGGCGAGCCCGATCACGGCCACGCCGAGCGTCCAGTAGCCGAGGTAATGCGCGAATTCCACGCCGAGCGGCGCGCCGATGGCAAGCGCGCCGTAGGTGGCGATGCCGTTCCAGGAGATCACGCGTGCGTTGTTGGCGGTGCCCACCCGCCCGATGCCCCAGAGGATCGCGCCGGTGCCGCACAGGCTTTCGCCGCAGCCGAGCAGGAGACGGCTCGCCACCAGCAGCGTGAGCGAGAGCGCGGGCCAGTGCGCGACGAGCGTGGCGAGCAGGAGCAGCACGCCGCTCGCGCCGCAGCCGATCAGGCCGAGCGTGACGGTGCGCTTGGGGCCGAGCGTGTCGGCCGAGCGGCCGGCGAGCGCGCGCGAGGCGAGCGTGGCGAGGTACTGCACGCTGATGGCGCCGCCCGCCACGACGGTGCTGAAACCGAGGTCGTTATGGACGTAGCCCGGCAGCACCGCGAGCGGGATACCGATGGTCAGATAGCAGAGGAACGTGAAAAAAACGACCGGAATGATCTGCAAGGTCGTTGCGAACGCGCTGCGCTCGGGCGCCGAATCAGCGGACATGGGGAAAATGCGGATGGAAGACGGCAGGGAAGCCGTGATTGTCCCATGGAACCGGTTCTTCTGCAGATATTGAAAAGTGATTTTGGCCATGCAAACGCGCCTGGGACGCAGTCTGGGCGTCTCCCGGTCGGGAGCAGGGGTGGCTAAAATCAGATATCGATGGCAGTTATACGGAAAATCGGCCAAGACGACATAAGCTAACCTCCCGTGCGACGCGTCGATTTATCGATTCAACGATATATCCCCCATGCACCTGAGCCTATGGGTTGTAAATATTGGTGGTGATAGCGTTCGAACCGTCCACAGAAGCGTGCCTGGCAGTCGTTGCCGGCACGCACACCCAGACGAGTCAGAAATCATGAGTCAGCCGATCCGCTTCTACCACCGCAACGCGATCCGCGAGGTCAGCGGCGCGGGCGTCACCCGCTCCGTTCTCCAGTACCTGCGCGAAGACGTGCACTGCACCGGCACCAAGGAAGGCTGTGCCGAAGGTGATTGCGGCGCGTGCACGGTCGTCGTCGGCGAGCGCAACGAGGCGGGCGGCGTGAGCTTCAAGGCTGTCAACGCGTGCATCCAGTTTCTGCCCACGCTCGACGGGAAGGCGCTCTTCACGGTCGAAGACCTGCGCCAGCCGGACGGCTCGCTGCATCCGGTCCAGCAGGCCATGGTCGATTGCCACGGCTCGCAATGCGGCTTCTGCACGCCGGGCTTCGTGATGTCGATGTGGGCGCTCTACGAGAAGCACGGCCACGAACACGCTGCGGCGCCCGGCCTGCCTGCGGCATCCGGTTGTCCGGGCAAGTCCGCCTGCACCGTGCCCTCGCGCGAAGAGATCGCCAACGCGCTCACCGGCAACCTGTGCCGCTGCACGGGCTATCGCCCGATCCTCGACGCTGCCGACCGCATGTTCCAGGCCGGTGCCCCGAAGAAGCCTGTCGATGTCGAAGCGCTCGCGCGCACGCTCGCGACGATCGAGCGCGAGGATACGTTCCACTACGAACACAAGGGCCAGCAGTTCGACGCGCCGCGCACCGTCGATGCGTTCGCCGCGATCAAGGCTGCGCGCCCCAACACGCGCATCCTCGCCGGCAGCACCGACATCGGCCTGTGGGTCACGAAGCAGATGCGCGAACTGGGCGACATCGTCTATGTGGGTCAGGTGGAGGCGATGCGCCAGATCGAGGCGGGCCGTGACTGGATCGAGATCGGCGCGGGCGTCAGCGTCGAGCGCGCCTATGCCGAGCTCGCGAAGCACTACCCCGAACTCAACGAAATGTGGCAGCGCTTCGCTTCGCTGCCCATCCGCAACGCGGGTACGATCGGCGGGAACGTCGCGAACGGCTCGCCCATCGGCGACTCGATGCCGGGCCTCATCGCGCTTGGCGCGCGCGTGGTGCTGCGCGGCGGCGACGTGACGCGCGAGCTGGCGCTCGAAGACCTCTACCTCGCGTATCAGAAGAAGGACATGGCCGAACACGAGTTCGTGCTCGCGCTGAAGGTGCCCACCCGCACGGGCGCGCGCAAGAACCTGCAGTTCCGCACCTACAAGATCTCGAAGCGTTTCGACTCGGACATCTCGGCCGTGTGCGCGGCATTCGCCTTCATCGCGGATGGCGAGACGATCCGCGAGCCGCGCCTCGCGTTCGGCGGCATGGCGGCGACGCCCAAACGCGCGGCGCACGCCGAAGGCGTGCTCGCGGACGCGCAATGGCACGAAGCCACGGCGCAGGCCGCGATGATCGCGCTCGGCAACGACTACGCGCCGCTCTCCGATATGCGCGCCACCGACGAATACCGCCTCGAGGCGGCAAAGAACACGCTGTATCGCTTCTGGCTGGAAACGCGCCCGAACAACCCGCTCGCCCAGCAGGCCGTGAACGTGCGGGCCGTGCTGGCGGCCGGTGCTGCCGAGGCCGTCTGAGCATTCAGGAAACGAGAAGGAGAACGAAACAATGAACCAGCAAGCCGAACCGTTCCTGAAGGATGCGCAGGCCCTCGACGACTTCACCCAGGTTCACGTGTCGCGCCCGCACGAGTCGGCGCACCTGCACGTGAGCGGCCGGGCGACCTATACCGACGACATTCCCGTGGTCGCGGGTACGCTGCACGCGGCGCTCGGGCTCTCGCAGAAGGCCCATGCGCGCATCGTCTCGATGAATCTCGACAAGGTGCGCGCGACGCCGGGCGTGGTCGCCGTGCTGACCGCCGAGGATATTCCCGGCGTGAACGACTGCGGCCCGATCATCCACGACGACCCGGTGCTGGCCGACGGCATGGTGCAGTTCGTCGGCCAGCCGATGTTCATCGTGGTGGCCACCTCGCACGATACCGCGCGCCAGGCCGCGCGCCGCGCCGAAGTGGTCTATGAAGAGCTGCCCGCCGTGCTCACGGCGCAGCAGGCGCGCGCGGCGAACCAGTTCGTGCTGCCGCCGATGAAGCTCGGGCGCGGCGACGCCGCCACGCGCGCCGCACGCGCCGCGCACCGCCACCAGGGCGAAATGCTGCTGGGCGGCCAGGAACAGTTCTACCTCGAAGGCCAGATCGCCTACGCGGTGCCGAAGGACGACGACGGCATGCACGTGTGGTGCTCGACGCAGCACCCGAGCGAAATGCAGCACCTCGTCGCCCACGTGCTGGGCGTGCATTCGCACAACGTGCTCGTGGAATGCCGGCGCATGGGCGGCGGCTTCGGCGGCAAGGAATCGCAGTCGGGCATTTTCGCGTGCTGCGCGGCGCTCGCCGCGTGGAAGCTGCTGTGCCCCGTGAAGCTGCGCCCGGACCGCGACGACGACATGATGATCACGGGCAAGCGCCACGACTTCCACTACACCTATGAAGTGGGCTACGACGACGACGGCGTGATCGAAGGCGTGTCGGTGGACATGACCTCGCGCTGCGGCTTTTCCGCCGACCTCTCGGGCCCGGTGATGACGCGCGCGGTGTGCCACTTCGACAACGCCTACTGGCTGCCCGACGTCGCCATCTCGGGTTTCTGCGGCAAGACCAATACGCAGTCGAACACCGCGTTCCGCGGCTTCGGCGGCCCGCAGGGCGCATTCGCGATCGAGTACATCATGGACGACGTGGCGCGCTCGCTCGGCCTCGACTCGCTCGACGTTCGAAAGCGCAATCTGTACGGCAAGACCGAAAACAACGTCACGCCCTACGGTCAGGAGATCGAAGACAACGTCATTCACGAGCTGATCGACGAACTCGTGGCGACGAGCGACTACCGCGCGCGCCGCAAGGAAATTCGCGAATTCAACGCGAACAACGAAGTGCTCAAGAAGGGCATTGCGATCACGCCGGTGAAGTTCGGCATCGCGTTCAACGTGACGCACTTCAACCAGGCCGGCGCGCTCGTGCACATCTACACGGACGGCTCGGTGCTCGTGAACCACGGCGGCACCGAAATGGGCCAGGGCCTGAACACGAAGGTCGCGCAGGTCGTGGCGCACGAACTGGGCATCGACTTCGGCCGCGTGCGCGTGACGGCGACCGATACCAGCAAGGTCGCCAACACTTCGGCCACGGCGGCTTCCACCGGCTCGGACCTGAACGGCAAGGCCGCGCAGGACGCCGCGCGCCAGTTGCGCGAACGGCTGGGCGCGCTCGCCGCGAACCTGTACGGCAAGGGCGCCGTTGCTGCCGCCAACGTGCGCTTTGCGAACGACCATGTAATCGTCGGCAGCGAGATCGTGTCATTCGAGACGCTGGTGGCGAAGGCCTACGTGGCGCGCGTACAGCTCTGGTCGGACGGCTTCTATGCGACGCCCAAGCTCTACTGGGATCAGGCGACGCTGCGCGGCCGCCCGTTCTACTACTACTCGTACGGCGCGGCCGTTTCGGAAGTGGTGATCGATACGCTCACGGGCGAAATGCGCGTGCTGCGCGCCGATGCGCTGCACGACGTGGGCGCCTCGCTGAACCCGGCGCTCGACGTGGGCCAGGTCGAAGGCGGCTTCATCCAGGGCATGGGCTGGCTCACCACCGAAGAACTCTGGTGGAAGCCGGACGGCAAGCTGATGACGCATGCGCCGTCCACCTACAAGATCCCGACAGTAAACGACACGCCGCCCGAGTTCAACGTGCGCCTCTTCAAGAACCGCAATGCGGAGGACAGCATTCACCGTTCGAAGGCCGTCGGCGAGCCGCCGCTCCTGCTGCCGTTCTCGGTGTTCTTCGCGATCCGCGACGCCGTGGCGAGCGTGGCCGACTACCGCTTCAATCCGCCGATGAACGCGCCCGCCACGGCCGAGGAAATCCTCAGGGCCGTGCGCGCGGTGCGCACGGCAGCGCGCGGCTGACTGGCCGGCGCAGGCAAGGCACTTCGAGGGAGGAGCCCGAGATGAATCGTCATCCTGATCATTGCGTGAGCATCGATGTGACGGGGCGCGTGGTCATCGGCCGCCGCAGCACGCCGGTGCCGCACTACGGCCCGATGCACGTCGTGCTGTTCGGCGCGGGGCACGTCGGTCATGCGCTCGTGCGCCTGCTCGGCATGCTGCCGTGCGTGGTGCAATGGGTTGACGAGCGCGACGAGCTGTTCCCGGACGAGGTGCCTGCGAACGTGCAGGTCGAAGCCACCGACACGCCGGCCGCGATCGTCGACGAAGCGCCGCCCGGCGCCTGGTTCATCGTGATGACGCACAACCACGCACTCGACTTCGAGCTGACCGAGCGCATCATGCGGCGGCGCGACTTCGCGTGGTTCGGGCTGATCGGCTCGAAGACCAAGCGCGTGAAGTTCGAGCGGCGCCTGCTCGATCGCGGCGTGGGCGCGGAGCGTCTGGCCGAGATGGTGTGTCCGATCGGCGTGCCGGGCGTTGTCGACAAGGCGCCGTCGTCGATTGCGGTGGCCGTGGCGGCGCAGCTCATGCAGCTGCGCGTGCCGCTCGGCACCGAGGCGGGCGGCGCACGAGCAGCGAGCGGGCCGGCGAGGACGGCGATGTTGGCGCGCGTCTGAGGAATGCCACGACGGGTGCCGCCAGACGGCACAGGGGAAAGGGGACGGGCGGCGCGGTGTGCCGCCCGTTTTCTATTTCTTGCTGTACTTTTTGCCGTATTTTTCCCGCAGATCGCGGGTGCGCTCTGGCAGACCGATGCTCATGCCGTCGCGCGTTTGGCCGGTGCGCGCGGCGTGTCGAGCGAGTCGGGTGTGCCGGCGGCGTGTCGGGCCGTCTTCGCTTTTGTCTTCGTGGCGCTGCGTTCGGTGAGCGTCTTCGACACCTGGTCGATGAGATCGCGCAGCCACCCCACGTCGCTCGGCCGGTCCGGTTGCGGATGCCACATCTGGTAGCTGCGGATGCGCGGAAACGCGATGGGCGGCTCGATCACGGCGAGCGGCATGAGGCTCGCGTAGTGCAGCGCGAAGCGGCGCGTGGTGGTGAACACCAGGTCCGATTGCAGCAGCACCTGCGGCACGAGTCCGAAGTAGGGCAGCGTGGCCACGATGCGCCGCTCGGCGCGCGCCTTGGCGAAACCCAGGTCGATCGCACCCGCGCTGGCGCCCGTGTACGGCGTAGGCGCGAGGTGTGCGGCGCCCAGGTAGGCCTCGCGCGTGAGCGGCTCGCGTGCGAGCGGATGGTCGGCGCGCATCATGCACACCACTTTGTCGGCGAACAGGTCGCTCTTCGCGAAGCGCGCGTCGGGCTTCGGCCAGTTGCCGATCACGATGTCGAGCTCGCCCGCGTCGAGCGATGCGTAGTGGTCGAGCGTGGGCGAGAGCGAGAGGATCTCCAGCCGCGCCGCGGGCGCCGCTTCGCGAAAGCAGGCGATCAGCGTCGGCATGAAGAAGTCGTTGAGGTAGTCGGGCGCCGCGACCCGAAAGGTGCGCTTCGAGCGCGCGGGGTCGAAGTCGCCATGCGGCGTGGAGACGAAATCGACCTCGCGCAGTACGCACTGGGCGTGCTGCAGGAGCGATTCGCCATATTCGGTCGGCACCATGCCGGCCTTGCCGCGCACCAGGATCGGGTCGCCCAGGATCTCGCGCAGCCGGCGCAGCGCGGTGCTGATCGCGGGCTGGGTCTGGTTCAGCCGCAGCGCCGTCTGCGTGACGCTGCGCTCGACCAGCAGCGTGCGCAATACGCGCACGAGCCAGATGTCGAGGGTGAGGGCGGTGTCGTCCATGTAAGGGGGTATCGGTGAAGCGCGGGCGGGAAACCCGCCTGCGGCCGGCCGCCCCGTCTTCGCGTGCGCACCGGCTCAGCCATAACCATAGGCCGCCGCGCGCGAGGACGCCATAGGCTGCGCGGTATGGCCGGGATCAGGAGACCCGCCTGGGCCCCGCCGTCCCGCTTACTGCGCCTCCGGCTTGCCGATTCCCGAAGGCAGCGAGCTGATGCGCTTCACCTCGCGCGAATCGAGCCAGTTCGGCGTGCGCGCGCTGTACAGCACCATCGGCAGGGCATCCTCGCCCCAGAAAAGCTGCTTGTTCATCCAGAACGTCGGCACGCCGAACACACCCATCGCGATCGCGTCGTTCGTGTTGCGGCGCAACTGGGCGCGCACCGATTCCTCCTCGATGAGCGCCTCCCCGTGCGCGATGCCCACGCGCTCGCACAGTTGCTCGAAGCCTTCCTCGGTGGACGGATCGCGGCCTTCGCGCCAGATGAAGCGGAAGATCTCGCGCACGCAGGCGAACTCGCCGCCCGCGGCGATCGCGAGCAGCATCGCCTTGGTCGAGTCGAACGGGTGCGCGGGCGGCATCTTGAACGGAATGCCGAGCTGGTCCGCACGAAAGAGCGCGTGACGATAGGTGAAGATGCGCTTGGCCGGGACCGCCGAGCCGAGCGGCTGGCCCCAGTGGCGATACAGGTCGACGAGCAATACCGGGCGCGGCACGAAGTTGAACGACGGCCACTTGTCGTGCTGCTCGAGCAGCAGGTACGAGAACGGCGAGACGAAGTCGAAAAACCACTGCGGCTGGCTGGCGTCGATGCCGCTGATGTCGATGCCGCTGATCATGCTGTTCCTCCCGCTTAAAGCGCTTTATGCGGGCCGCCCGCTTAAGCGGCCCCTTGTTTCGAATTGCTGCTTGCCCGCGTATCTTGCGCTTCGCCACACGATCATGCGTGCTGGCGGCCACGCGCGCCATTGGTGTCACTCCGGGCGCGCCGCGTCAGGTCGGGGTCCGTCAGGTCGCGTTACATCAGGCCCCTCGCCGCTGTCCTCCGCCGTTTCCGCAGTGGCGGTCTCCGTTTCGGCCGCATCTTCGCCCCCCTCGGACTCGCGGGCCGAAGCCTGCACGAGGCGCTGGCGCACGAAGCCGATGTGTTCGCGCAACACGTAGAACTGGTCCGCGTAGGCGAGCGGCATTTTCATGCCGTTCACGGAATCCTCGATCGTGTCGAGCTGGCGCAGGAGGGCGCGGCGTTCGGTGGGCGAGGTGTCGGCCATCGAGGCGCGCTCCAGCGCGATCAGCGAACCGTACCAGCGGTAGATTCGCGATTTTACCCGCCACGCGTACAGCGACGGCACGAGCCGCAACCCCGGGATCAGCACGACCACGATCGGCACGAGCACCACGATCAGCCGGTCGGCGAGGCTCGCGAGCCAGAACGGCAGCACGCGGTAGAGGAAGCTCTTGCCGGACTTGTAGTAGCGCGCGGCGTCGTCGCTGATCGGGAAGTCCTGGGCGCGCGGGGCCGGGAATTCGCCGGCGCGCTGCAGGAGCGTCGCGCGGCCGTGCACTTCCTTGGCCGCTTCGATCAGGAGATCGGAGAGCGCCGGATGGAGCGAGTCGCGGGCGACCAGTTCGGCCGTGGGCGCCACCATGTACATCGGCGCCGCGGGCAGGTTGCGGGCGAAGTCGAACGCGCCCATCGGGATCGTGATCGCCGTGAGGTACGGAAAGCGGCGTGCGTAGGCGTCGGCCTGGGCGAAGTCGAAGAAGCGCACGCCGGGCATGCGCAAGAGGCGCCCCATGACCGGCGGCTGGGCCGAGTCGCCCGCGAGGAAGGCTGCGTCGACGGTGCCGTTCACGAGCGCGCGCGCCGCGTCGTCGCCCGAGAGCGGCAGTAGCGTCGTGGCGCCGCCCGGTTCGATGCCGTTGGCCTTGAGCAGCGCGAGCGCGAGCTCGCGCGTGCCGCTGCCCTCGGCGCCGATGGCAAGGCGCTTGCCTTCGAACTGCGAGAGCCGCGTGACGACGGGACCGTGATAGAACACCGCGAGCGGCACGTAGGCCACGCTGCCGAGCGAAACGAGCCCCTCCGGCACCTTGCTCGCGAGGCCGTCCTGCACGAACGCGACATCGACGTTCGACTTCGGGTCGCCGAGGCGCTGAAGGTTCTGTGCCGAGCCTTCCGATTCGAGCACGTTCAGCGTGATGCCGTTGCGCGCGAGGATCGTCTTGTACTTTTGCGCCGCATTCCAGAAGGTGCTGCCCTTCGGACCCGCGCTCAGGGTGAGCGTGCTGGGCGGCGCGGGCTGGATGAGACGCACCGCGAGCCAGATGGCGGCAAGGCTGACAAGCAGGATAGGGCCGAACGACAGCGCCAGGTCGCGCCACGAAATCGCCACGAAACGCGCGACGAGGCGGGGACGGGGTTTGCGGCCGGTGGGGGACTTCATCGGGGGAGTGCGGGCCTCGGCAATGCCTTGCGGATGGGGGCGGGGCTCGGATACCGGCTGCCGGACAAGCCGGCCGCGGTTCCACCCGCCGATGTTACATGAGATTCGCCCTTGCGGCGCCATGACGCGGGCGGCGCGAGCACGCGGGAGCGCAATCGTGCCAGGGCCGCGCCGCACCTGCGCTAAACCCTTTGCGCTCGGCGCGCGACCAGGCTAAATTGTGCATCGCCGCTGCGGCAAACATGCCGCGCCTTCATGCGGGACGCCCGGCAGGCCTTGCTTAGCGAGGCTACGGGCAGCCGCACACACTATAACGGGCGCGCAGGCGTCGCAGCGGGCGGGCAGTCGTGCCTCCAGGGGGGCGTGGCGCCTCGCCGCTCTTTCATCCTTGCCACTCGCACATCGTGTACAAGCCACGGCAGTCCGCATTCGTGCCGCGAGGCACGTGCCGGGCCGTCCGGCGGAAGTCGTAAAGAAGCCGTCCAACCGTGGCCGGCCGGTGACACTCCAGTCAACGGCGGGCGTAGGGAGGCGGTCCTATTCGGAGCAACAAGCGGAGCAACAAGGAGAAAACATGAAATCGGTCAATTTTCTGAAGGCGCTGGGTGCAGTGGTGTGTGTCACGGTGGCATGCAGCGTCTATGCACAGGACAACTCCGCCGCGAGCGGCGCGGCTGCCACCACGGCGGCGCCGGCTGCGGCTTCGCCGAAGAAGGCGGACCGCAAGCTTGGCTACACGGTGCGCAAGGCGCTCGCCAAGGCGCAAGGCATCGACGTCTCGAACATCGCCGTGCGCTCGCGCGGCGGCAACGTGACGCTCACCGGCACGGTGCCGGACCAGGGGCAGATCGACCAGGCAGGCCAGGTCGCTCAGGGCGTGGCGGGCGTGAAATCGGTCGCGAACAAGCTGACCGTGATGCAGCAATAAGCGTGGCGCCCCCGTTGCGGGGCGTGACGGCAGGGCAACGGGCCCCGGCATATGCCGGGGCCCGTTTTTTTGGCGCGGGCTCTAGCCGATGGGCGCCAGAATGCCGCGCAATAGGGACTGAGTGCGGACTGACACACAGCTTTCGCGGGAAACGGCGTATATCGTAGGTATCGCGTGCAAGAACCCGGGGCCGCGCGCGGCCTCATTGCCGGACACCGCCATGACTATTCACACTTATACCGACCTGCCGCTCGTCGATCGCGCGGCCTTCGAACTCGCGTGCGCACGCCACGGCTTTGCGCCGATTCACTTCGAGGTGAGCGGCGAGACCGACCCCAACGATCCGGCCCACGGCGAACTCGTCGTCGTGCGGCGCGGCGCCTGGGCCCAGGCGTACCGCATCGACGAGCGCGGGCAATGGCTGCGCCAGTTCGAAACCGACCTGAACAGCCGCTTCTTCCGGCTCGCGCCGCACGCCTGAAGTCCGGTTCGAGGTCTCGTCGGCCCGCGCGGCGAGCCCTTAGCTCAGCACGAGCCGCACGCCGACGAGCGTGAGCGTGGCCGCGAGCAGCACGCGCAGAAGCCGCTCGGGCGCGCGCGACGAGAGCAGGCTCCCCACCACGATGCCGGGGAGCGACCCGCAGAGCAGCGAGAGCAGCATCGACCAGTCGATCGACCCGAGCAGCCAGTGTCCGGCGCCTGCCAGCAGCGTGAGCGGCACGGCGTGCGCGACGTCTGAGCCCACGATGCGCACGGTCGAAAGCGCGGGGTAGAGCAGCAACAGCACGGTCACGCCGATCGCCCCCGCGCCCACCGAAGTCAGCGACACCAGCACTCCCAGCACCGCCCCCGTGAGCATGGTGAGGAACAGCGTGCGCGCCTCGCCCGGCGCGCGGCGGTGGCGCGCGGCGAAGGCGGCCAGCTGGGGGCGGAAGATCAGGGCGATGGCGGTGACGAGGAGCGCGGCGCCCAGCACCACCTGGATCAGATGGCCGGCGCGCGGCGTATCCATGCCGTAGCGGTGCAGCAGGATCAGCGTGACCGTGGCCGCGGGCACGCTGCCGGCGGCGAGCCGCAGGGTGACGCGCCAGTCCACCGACCCCTTGAGCCCGTGCACGAGCGTGCCCGCCGACTTGGTCGCCGCGGCGTAGAGCAGGTCGGTGCCCACGGCGGTCGCCGGGTGGATCTTGAAGAGCAGTACGAGGATCGGCGTCATCAGCGAGCCGCCGCCCACGCCGGTCAGGCCGACAAGAAAGCCGACGCACAGGCCGGAGAGCGTATAGAGCGGTTCGATATGGGGCAGGTGCATCGCGCTTGGGGGCCGGTCGGGCGAGCCAGGCCTGGCGCCTGGTCGGGTTAGTCGAGAAGAGCGTAAGAGCGGCCGTCATGACGGTTGCCTGACAGCCCCGGGCGCGCCGTAAGTGGCGCGTCAGGCTGGACAGCGGCAAAGTCCGGCGGCGAAAATCCCGTATTGTCGCAAAACCGGCGCGCCGGCGCAGAGCGGACAGAATCCGGCGCACGAATCGGGCACAAGAATCGGGCCAAGAACCAGGCCAAGAACCGGGCACAAGACTCCGCCACAAGAATCGGGCACACACGATAACCATGAATCCCGGCATCCTCTACGCGTTTCTCGCCTTCGTCCTCTGGGGTCTCTTTCCGATCTACTTCAAGACGCTGCACCAGATCCCGACCCTCGAACTGCTCGCGCACCGCATGGCGTGGTCGCTGCTGTTCGTGCTCGCCGTGCTGCTCGTGCGGCACCACTGGCGCTGGCTCGGCCCCGTGCTGCGCAATCCGCGCGTCCTCGGTCGCTTCGCCGCGAGCGCCGTGCTGCTTTCGGCGAACTGGGGCATCTACATCTGGGCGGTGAACGCCGGGCATATCGTCGAAGCGAGTCTCGGCTACTTCATCAATCCGCTCATCAACGTGCTGTTCGGCTATGCGTTTCTCGGCGAGCGGCTGCGGCCGCTGCAATGGAGCGCCGTGGGCATCGCCGCCGCGGGCGTGGCCTGGCTCACCTGGCAAAACGGCACGCTGCCCTGGATCAGCCTCGCGCTGGCGATCACGTTCGGCGGCTACGGGCTCTTGCGCAAGACGGCGCAGCTCGGCGCGCTCGAAGGACTCACGCTCGAAACCCTGCTGCTTTTTCCCGTCGCGATCGTCTATCTGAGCGCGCTGGGCTTGAGCGGGGCGAGCCATTTCGGGCATGCGCCGCTCGCGTTTCAGTTGCTGCTCGTCTGTGCCGGGCCCGTTACCGCGATCCCGTTGCTGCTGTTCGCAGCCGCCGCGCGGCGCATTGCGCTGTCGACGCTCGGCCTCGTTCAGTACGTCACGCCCACGCTGCAACTGTTGACCGGCGTGCTCGTGTATCACGAGCCGTTCGGTCCGGTGCGCGCCGCCGGTTACGGTGCGATCTGGGTTGCCCTGGCGCTTTATTCGTTCGAAGGGCTGCGCAGTTCGGCGTCGGCGCGTGGGGCACGTGGGGCGGCCTGAACTGCTGGGCAGCGTGCAGACGCGGCACCGGAGGACTGGCTGGGCTGGTTCAGGCGCCTCGCGCGCGGTACGATGCTTCGACATCCTGTGCCGATGTGCGAACCCCTCGCGGCCTCGCGCACAACCCCAACGACCCATGGAGTGAGACACGCATGAGCATCGAGGCCATCCATCGCTTCGAGGAGACGTTCGCCCCGCGCATCGCGGCGACGCTCGCCGGCCAGTTCGGCCCGGCGGTGCGGGTGGAGATCGTGCCGAGCGAAGGGCGCGGCCATCCCACGCGCGTGCGCCTTGCCGGCGAGGCGAGCGTGACCCGCCATCCGTACGCGTATGCGCTGAACGTTTCGCTCACGTGGGACATCGAGGAGATCGAGCGCCTGCTGGAGCCCGGCGGCGAAGCGCGCTTCGCGCATTATCTGGAGGCGATGGTGCGCAAGATGGCGTCGTGGGAGACGGCGCGGCCGATCGACTTTGCTTCGCGCACGCAGGGCGAGCCGGAAGTGCTGATCGGCGGTCTCGACTTCGAGGGCTGAGCGCTCAGAACCAGCCCGAAGCGTGCATGGCGAGCGTGGCCTTGATGGCCATGCCGATCGCCACGCAGCCCGCGAACGCGGCGAACGACTGTTGCAGGCGCACCCCGCTCACGTGGCGCGCGACGCCGCGCCCGCCCAGCATGCCCGCAAGCGCGCCGGCCGCGAACGGCAGCGCGCCCGCCCAGAGCATGTGCCCCGATGCCGCCGAAGCGGCCACGCCCGCCGACGAAACGAGCGCGATCACGGCGAGCGACGTGGCGACGATGCCTTGCATGGGGATATCGGACGCGCGCTTGAGCGCCGGCACGATGACGAAACCGCCGCCCACGCCCAGCAATCCCGACAGGAACCCGGACAGCGCGCCCGAGAACGCGAGCGCCCGCGCGCAGGGCGCGGTCCAGTCGAGCTTGCCGCGCTCGGCGTTCAGGCGGCACGGCAGGCTCGAAGGCGCGAGCTCGGGGCCGCCATGCGTCGCACCGCTCTTCTGGCGGAACATGCGTACGGCGACCAGCGCCAGTAAGGCGGCGAAGACGAGCGTGAGCGGCGCGTCGGGCACGCGATGCGCCACCCACAGGCCGACGGGCGAGACCAGCGCGCCGCATGAGGCCATCAGCGCGGCCGCCTTGTAGCGCACCTTGCCTTCGCGCAGCGCGAGCAGCGCCCCCATGCCTGCGGAAAGCCCCACCGCGAGCAGTCCGATGGGCGCGGCCTGAGCGACTTCGAGCCCTAGGCCGAACACGAGCAGCGGCACGGCGATGATCGCGCCGCCCGCGCCCGTCAAGGCGAGGACGAGTCCGACGAACGAGCCGAGCGCGGCGCTGATGAGAAGAGCGGTGTGCAGCATGCGGGTCCTGCCTGCGAGGTTCGGTTTAGCGCTGGGTTCGATCTGCGCAGGCGCCCGTGAACCACTCGCGGCCCTTGAGCATGCCCGACCAGTAGAAACGCGGCAGCACCGTCGCCTTGAGGAACCACATGAGGCGCCGCGGCCGCGTGGGGTCGAGCGGGAAGGTGGGCAGGAGCTTGCCGCCGTAGCCGAATTCGGCGAGCACGACCTTGCCGCGCTCGACCGTGAGCGGGCACGAGCCGTAGCCGTCGTAGCGGTACGAAAGCGGCTTGCCCGCGCGCGCCGCGAGCAGGTTTTCCGCCACGATCACGGCCTGCTTGCGCGCCGCGGCGCCCGTCTTGGCGTTGGGCGCCGAGCACACGTCGCCGAGCGAGAACACGTTCGGATAGCGCGGATGCTGGAGCGTCGCGTGATCGACTTCGCACCAGCCGGCTTCGTCCGCAAGCTGGCTTTCGCGGATGAAGTCGGGCGCCACCTGCGGCGGCACCACGTGGATCATGTCGAAGCGCTTCTCCACGCGCGCCGTGTTGCCGTTGGCGTCTTTCGTTTCGAACGTGGCGGTGCGCGACGGCCCGTCCACGGCGACGAGATTCGACGAGAACGCGAGCTTCGCGTCGTAGCGCTTCACGTACTCCATGAGCGGCGGCACGAAGGTCGCGACGCCGAACAGCACCGCGCCCGCGAGATCGAATTCGACCTTCACCTTCGAGAGCACGCCGCTGCGCCGCCAGTGGTCGCACGCGAGGTACATTGCCTTCTGCGGCGCGCCCGCGCATTTGATCGGCATGCCGGGCTGCGTGAAGAGCGCGGTGCCGCCCTTCATCTGCTGCACGAGTTGCCACGTGTAGGGCGCGAGGTCGTAGCGATAGTTCGAGGTGACGCCGTTCTTGCCGAGCGTGGCTTCGAGGCCCGCGATGCGCTCCCAGGCGAGCCGCAGCCCGGTCGCGACAATCAACTGGCCATACGCGAGGGTCTCGCCGTTGGCGAGGCGCACGCGGTTCGCCTGCGGCTCGACGCGCGTGGCCGCCGTGCGCAGCCATGTGGCGCCGGCGGGGATCACGCTGGCCATCGAACGGCGCGTTTTCTTCACGTCGAAGGCGCCGCCGCCGACGAGCGTCCACGCGGGCTGATAGAAGTGCTCGTCGTTCGGCTCGACGATCGCGATGCTCAGGTTGCGCGTGCGGCGCAGCAGGCTCGACGTCACAGTGATACCGGCGAGGCCGCCGCCGATCACGACGATGTCGTAGGTGGCGGTGGGGGCGTCGAGTGCGGGTTGGCTCTCGCCGGCGTGGCGTTCGTCGAGCGGGGCGATGGACATGAATTCAAGACTCCTGATCAAAGACGGTGGCCCGGACCGGCAGCGGGCCGGCGGCGTTCGAGGGCGGCATGGAGGGCGGCGTAGAGCGCCATGCCGGCGAGCATGGCCGCAACGAAGAGCCACGCACGCGGCTGGCCGCTGCCCGCGCTGACGAGCGCGGGACCGGGGCAGAAGCCTGCCAGCCCCCAGCCGATGCCGAATAGCAGACTGCCGCCCACGAGCCGCGCATCGATGCGGCGGGCCGTGGGCCACTGCATCGGCGCGCCGGACAGGCTCGCGGCGCATGTGCGCGCGAGGCGAAAGCCGAGAGCTGCGAGCGCGACCGCACCGGCCATGACGAAGGCGAGCGACGGATCCCAGTGACCGGCGAGGTCGAGGAAAGCGAGCACCTTGGCGGGATCGGCCATGCCCGAGAGGATCAGGCCGAGGCCGAACACGAGGCCGCACACGAACGCGTTGAGGATGCGCACGTCAGCCTCCGGCAAGGTGGCGCACCACATAGACCGTGGCGAAGCCGGCGGCCATGAAGGCGAGCGTTGCGGCGACAGAGCGCAGCGAGCCGCGGGCGATGCCGCACACGCCGTGGCCGCTCGTGCAGCCCGAGGCGTAGCGCGTGCCGACGCCCACGAGCAGCCCCGCGACGATCAGCGTGACGGGCGAAGCGGCGATCACGGGTGCGGGAAGCGGGGCCACGAGACGCCACAGCCAGGGCGCGGCGAAGAGACCGGCGACGAAGGCGAGGCGCCAGGCGCGTTCGCCGCGTGCAGCACCTGCGAGACCGCCGAACATGCTGCTGAAGAGACCGCCCACGATGCCGCTGATGCCCGCGATGCGTCCGTTGCCCAGCACCAGCAGCGTGGCGGCCGCGCCGATCAGCAAACCGCCCGCGAGCGAGGCGAGCGGCGTGAAATGCGCGAAGTCGAGGGCGAGGCTCACGCCGGCCGCACCTTGAGGCGCCCGCAATAGAGGCTGGAGAGCGTCTGCATGACCTGGATGACTTCGTGGCTCGCGAGGCTGTAGTAGATGTACTTGCCCTCGCGGCGCGTCTGCACGAGGCCCTCCTCGCGCAGCACGCCGAGGTGCTGCGAAAGGCTCGGCTGATGCACGCCGACGAGCTCTTCCAGCTCGCCGACGTTGCGCTCGCCCTCGGTGAGCTGACAGAGCAGCAGCAGCCGGTCTTCGTGGGCGAGGGCCTTGAGGAGTGCGCAGCACTTCTCGGCGGATTCGCGCAGGGCGGCGAGGGCGGCGGGCGTGAGCGGTGAGTTCATGTGTCGCACGGATCGGCGGGATGGGCGCCTGTCAATTTGTTGACAAACATTATATCGATTCATAATATGTGTTTCAATATACGATCTACTCCGTTGCATGGAGCCTCTCATGTCCCGCAGTTCCGCCCCCCATCCGGCTGACCATTCCTCCACGCTTTCGTCCGGGCTTTCGTCCGCGCCTTCGAGCGATTCAGGTCAGTTGCCGATCGTCGAGCCGTTCTTCGATCCCGTCACCGCCACCGTGACCTATGTCGTGCACGCGGGGCGCGGCTCGGCCTGCGCGATCGTGGATCCGGTGCTCGACTACGATCCGAAGTCGGGCCGCACCTCCACGGAATCGGCCGACCGCGTGATCGCCTTCGTGCGCGAGCACGGCCTCACGGTGCAATGGCTGCTCGAAACGCACGCGCATGCCGATCATCTGTCTTCGGCGCCGTATCTGAAGTCGCAGGTGGGCGGGCGCATCGCCATCGGCGAGCACATTCGCGCGGTGCAGGGCGTGTTCAGCCACGTGTTCAATCTCGGCGGCGTGGTGGCGGCTGACGGCAGCGAATTCGATCACCTGTTCCAGGACGGCGAGACTTTCCAGGTGGGAAGCCTCGTCGCGCGCGCGATGCACGTGCCGGGCCATACGCCCGCCGATCTCGCCTACGAGATCGGCAACGCGGTGTTCGTCGGCGACACGATGTTCATGCCCGACGTGGGCTCGGCGCGCTGCGACTTCCCCGGCGGCGACGCACATACGCTCTATCGCTCGGTGCGCCGGCTGCTCGACCTGCCGGGCGAAACGCGCCTCTTCATGTGCCACGACTATCCGCCCGCCACGCGCGAGCCCCGTTTCGAAACCACGGTGGCGGCGCAGCGCAGCGGCAACATCCATCTGAACGACGGCGTGAGCGAAGAGGCCTTCGTGGCAATGCGCACCGCGCGCGACCGCACGCTTTCCATGCCCAACCTGATCCTGCCGTCGATCCAGGTGAACATTCGCGCCGGGCGCATGCCGGAGCCCGAAGGCAACGGCGTGCGCTATCTGAAGATTCCGCTCAACGCGCTGTGAAGGCGGGGGCCGCGGGCGGTGCGCCAATTCGCTCCCGGCGCGCGCCCAACACGGCTTCTCCCCCAGTCTTGTCCGAAACTCGAAAGCGTCTGTCCACCCAATCGGCCGACGGACATCTAGACTGGCTTCCAGTTCGATAGCGCGGCCCGTGCCCCGAACGGCCCGGTCGCCGCCCGACCCCCATCTCACGGAGAGAAGCCATGAAAGCCATCCAGTTCAAGTCCTTCGGCAAGCCCGACGTGCTCGAATTCGTCGATCTGCCCACCCCCGTTCCCGCCGCCGGCCACGTGCTGGTGCAGGTGAAGGCCGCCTCGGTGAACCCGAGCGACGTGAAGAACGTCTCCGGCCATTTCGAGCACACCGTGGCGCCGCGCGTGCCGGGCCGCGATTTCAGCGGCGTGGTCGTGGCCGGCCCGGACGAATGGGGCGGCGCCGAAGTCTGGGGCACGGGCGGCGACATCGGCTTCACGCGCGACGGCACGCACGCCGAATTCATCGAAATTCCGCTGGCCGCGCTCGCGCGCAAGCCGGCGACGCTCTCGCATGCCGAGGCGGCGTCCATCGGGGTGAACTTCGTGGTGGCGTGGCTCGGCACCGTCGACTACGGGCGTGTGACGAAGGGCGAGACGATCGCCGTGATCGGCATCTCGGGCGGGGTGGGCGGCGCGGTGGCGCAGATCGCCAAGGCGCGCGGCGCGCGCGTGATCGGCGTGGCACGCGAGGAACCGCTGGCGGGCTCCCCGGCGGCGCGTCTCATCGACGCCTTCGTGCCGCTCGACGAGCACACGGCGGCGCGCGTGCGCGAACTCACGGACGGCGCCGGCGCGGACGTGGTCTACGACGCCGTAGGCGGCGTCGCGTTCGAAACCGCGCTCTCGCTCGCGAAGCGCCGCGGCCGGGTGGTGGAGATCAGCGCCACGGGCAAGCGGCGCGTGGAGTTCGATCTGATCGACTTCTATCACAACGAGACGCAGCTTTTCGGGGCCGACAGCGCGAAGCTGGGCGTGGCCGACTCGGCGCCGATGATGCAGGCGATTGCCGAAGGCTTCGACGCCGGCCACTTCGAGGCGCCCGTGATCGCCGCGCGCTTTCCGCTCGAACGCGCGCGCGACGCTTACGAGGCGGTGGCGGCCGGCACGCGCGGACGCGTGGTGATCGAAATGGCGTAAGCGGGAGCGCGGGCGGGGCGGCACGACACGACACGCGAATCCGCCCGAGCTTTCGCGGATCCCCGGGCGCTAGGTCTCGCAGCGCACCAGCCGCTCGGGCAGATGGGCGCGCAGCGAGCGCGCATCGAGATGCGCCAGATCCTTGTCGAGCTCCAGCGTGACGACGCTCTGGGTCTGCGCGTCGAGGGCCTTGCGCAGCGCGCCGAGGAACGCCGGCGGCGCCGCGATCACGAGCGTGCCGTAGCGGTCTTCCGTGCGGGCTTTCGCGAGCGCCGTCGCGATCTGCGCGGCGAACAGCGTGGCCTCGTGCACGTGCTGCGTGGTATCGGGCGCGGTGGCGTGGCGCCCGGGCCCTGCGCGATCGTAAGTCCGGCCGGGCTTGTCGCTCACGAGATCCTGCTCCGGCACGCGTCCTTCCGGATGCAGCAGGGTTTCGACTTCGTCGATGCCGCCCAGCGGGCTCTCGGCCGCGAAAATGCGGGCAGTGACGCGATTGGCGACGACGATCCAGATCGTTTTCGACATGTTTCCCTCCCGGTCCAGGCCCCGGCAGCGCGTCGCGGCGTGACCCGGGGCCGTGTGCCGGAGCGATGAGCGAATGTGCGGTGTGGGGTGCGCATTGCTTGCCGCGCACCGCCAGCCGCGCGCCCCACACCGCGAAATCCAAGGGTAGCGCGATCGTCGGATGCGTGGGCGCTACCGTGGCCGGGCAGGCGACGGACATCCTTCCATTTATCGGGAGAGAGGTTCCCGTTTTCAGCGGATTCTCTTTCCTCGTGAAAACACCTAACCTGCAAGCTCCGGTTGCCCCGACCGGCACGTTTCCCGCAGGAGCCCGACATGACCTCAGCCGCCCCCCGCTATCCGAGCGACGTAGCGTTCACGCCCACCGTCAAGGCGATGCAGCAGCGCCTCGGTTCGCGCGAGATCTATGCGCGCGTGGAGTCGGAGCACGGCTGGCGCACCGGGTTCGGTGCCGACATTCGCCAGTTCATCGAGGCGCAGACCAGTGTATTTCTCGCCACCGCCAACGCGGACGGCCAGCCGTATATCCAGCATCGCGGCGGTCCCGCGGGCTTCCTGCACGTGCTCGACGAGCACACCATCGCGTTCGCGGATTTCAGCGGCAACCGGCAATACATCACGCTCGGCAACCTCGCGGACAATCCGAAGGTGCATCTCTTCCTGATCGACTACGCGCGGCGCCGGCGCGTGAAGATCTGGGGCACGGCGCGCGCCGTGGACGACGCCGAACTGATCGCGAAGCTGATGCCAGAGGACTACCGCGCGCGGCCGGAGCGCGCGATCGTGCTGACGGTTCAGGCGTGGGACATGAACTGCCCGCAACACATTCCGCAGCGCTTCGACGCCGAGGAGGTCGAGGCAGCGCTGGCACAGCGCGAAGCGCGCATCGAGACGCTGGAAGCCAAGGCGCAGCAGCGCGAGGAGCGGGTGCGGCGGCTGGAAGAGGAGCTTGCGCGGCTGGGCGGGAAGGTGGAGGAAGGGGCCGGGCCTGGGTCCATGCAGTGAGCGGGCGGCGGCGGTAAGCGCGCGGCTCTCTGCGCGCCGATGTAGCCGATGTAGCTGATGTGCCGCCGCGCCGGGGAATGGGCTACTTGGCCTTTTCGGCTTCGTCCGTGATGGCCTGGCCGCCCTTCGAAAGATCCTGGCCCGCGCCGGCGATGGTGTTGCACGCGGCGAGCGTGATCGTGAAAAGTGCAAGCGCAAACGCGAGATAACGGCTCATATCGGCTCTCCTTTTTTGACGGATTCCCCAGCGATTAAACGAAGCGGCCTGCGACGCGGGCCGCCGTAGGCAGACGGCGCCGCAGCGGCGTCGGTTGCTGATGGGGATTGTACGCGTGGCGCGGGGAGAGGGCGCGCGGAGGCGCACGTCGCGTGCCTGGCGGCATTCGGGTATCGCGGCGAAATGGCTTCCGTCGACAACTTACGGCGCTACGCACAGCGTTACACGGATAGCGTTAAGCAGCGAACGCTCCGGAGCAAAATCGGATTGGCGCCTGCATCGAATCGTCTAGGATCAGGGTGAGTTCGCATGCCAATATCGGCGGCGAAAGATGGTCTACGACGCCCCGCGATGAACAAACAATCTCACCTCGCGCTACCTGACTGTTTGCGCGGCCTCGCCGCCATATCGGTTCTGCTTTTTCATTTGAACCACTGGCTAGGTATTCCGTGGCTGGCATCGAACGCGAGCATTGCGGTCGACTTCTTCTTTTGTCTCTCGGGTTACGTCTTGTGCGTGGCCTACCGGCGGCGCTTCGAAACGGGGTTGAGTGCCGCTCACTTCGTGCGTATCCGGCTGATACGACTGTTGCCGCTGATTTTCCTCGGAACGTTGGTGAGCGCAGCGTATCTGGCGACAAAGGTTCTTCTGCTTCACGACGCCGACATTCGCGTGGACTGGCTGCTGGCCGCCACGGCGCTCGGGCTGTTGTGCCTGCCGTCGTTCGGCGCTCCGCATGCAATCGGAGGACCGCAGGTCTTTCCTCTCAATGGCCCCCAGTACTCGCTATTTCTCGAGCTGACGGTCAATGTCTTCTGGGTTCTCGCCCGCCGCTTCGACGGGGTGAAGTTCGCGCTCGTGCTGACGCTCGCCGGCTATTCGCTCACGGCGTTGTTCGGCATGGGCGGCGATACGCCGGATACGTTCCTTAGCGGCTTTCCGCGCGTATTCGGTGCCTACTATCTGGGCGTCCTGCTCTATCACAGCGACGTCAAATTCGGTCTTCTCTCCTGGAGGATCTGGAAGACGTTGTTTCTGCCCGCATCGGTCGTGACGTTGGCCATCATGATGTGGCCGTCGCCGCTTCCCTTCGTCGCGCAGTGGGCCTGGGCTGCCGCCGTCGTACCTCTGCTGATCCTCGGGGGATCGTCGATCAGGCTTGACGGTCGGGTGCGCACGGTTGCGCTCGTGCTGGGCGAACTGTCCTACCCTGTCTACGCGATGCATTACCCGCTCTTTGTCTGGCTCAACGGCATCTACCAGCAGGTGATGCACAGGAAGGACCCGATCGTGGAGGCCGCCTTGTTCGTGCCGGTCATTCTGCTGGCCAGCTATGCCATCGTCCGGTTCGCCGATGCGCCCGCACGGGCCTGGCTGACCGCTCGAATCGGGCGGCGCCCCGGGATCGCCCCGGCAGTCGTTGCGGACAATGCCATGACCCTGCCGCGCGGCCAGAGCAACCCATAATCCGATCCCCGGCGCCAGCGTCTAAACCCAGGCGCGAACTCAGGTGCGCCGATGGGACTTGCGCACGACGAGCCACTTGGGCGAGCGAAAGCGCACGATGCTCACGTAGAGCCACACATAGGTCAGCGCGAAGATCACCACGAAGCAGAACAGATGCAGCGTGTGGCGCCAGAACAGCGTGGCGGGGATCACGGCGATCAGGCACAGCAGCCAGAGATAGGGCGAGGTGAGCGAGTTGCGGCGCGTGAGTTCGCGCGCCGTGCGTGCGCCCACGGCCCAGCGCATGAGCCGCTTGTACACGAGCATGTGCAGATGCACGCCGTCGGGGATGCCCGGCGACATGCCGCGCACGAACTTCTTCCGGTAGATCGAGAAGCAGGTCTCGAAGATCGGGTACATGAAAAGCAGCACCGGATACCACGCCGAAACGTCGCGGTTGCGCATCACGAGCAGGATGGCCAGCTCGGCGAGCATGAAGCCGATGAAATACGCGCCGCCGTCGCCGAGGAAGATCAGCCCGGCCGGGAAGTTCCAGATGAAGAAGCCCATCACGGCGCCCATCATGATGAGCGAGGCCGAGAGCACCACCGGGTCGTGCACCTGGAAGGCCACGTAGGCGAGCGAGGCGAACATCATGAAGGCGACCATCGAGGCAAGGCCGTTGAAGCCGTCGATGATGTTGATCGCGTTGGCGAGGGCCGCGACGGCCAGCACCGTGATGACGCACGAAATCGCTGCATACGAGAGCAGGAAATCGAGCGGCGGGACGCTGATGCGCGTGACGGCGATGCCGAGCACGAAATACGCGAGGGCCGCCGCGGCCATCGTGCAGACGAGGCGCGCGAGCGGCGAGACCCGTTTGGTGAGGTCTTCGACGAGACCGGAGGCGAACGCCGGAATCCCGCAGCCCACGATGCCGAGAATGCCGCCCGCCACGGCTGGATAGCTGTGATAGAGCTGCACGGCCGCCACCACGAGGCCGGCCAGGATGCCGGTTCCGCCGATGCGCGGCACCGGCCGCGCGTGAAATTTCTGCACGCCCGCGAGATCGGAATCCACGGAGAACCTTTCATGCAGATGCGCGTAGCGCACGATCAGCAGCGTGACCAGCAACGAGACGAGAAAACCGAGTGCAAAACTAAGCATGAGAGCTGCACGAGTGGAGGGGATGCGCGATTATACAAAGCCGGCGGGGGGAGGCCGGCGCGCAGGGGTGTGCGGGTACGCACAGACATCGCCCGCCGCCTGCGCTCAAATGGTCCTGAACACTGCGGCCGCCGTGCGGTGGCCGGGAAGGAAACGGGATCATGAACGCACACGGGCTTGCAGCTGTCGGTCTCACCGATGTCGACGCGCCGCGCCGCGACGGGGCGCTGGCGCGCGAGGTTGCCACAACGCAGCGCTTCGACGAACGACGTCTGCGTAACGCACTGGGTCGCTTCGCCACCGGCGTCGTTGTCATCTCCACGGGCAGCGGCGACGCGCTGCATGCCATGACGGCGAATGCCTTCATGTCGGGGTCGCTCAGGCCGCCGCTCATCGTCGTTTCGGTCGGCCATCGCGCACGCATGCACGAGCGCCTGATGCAAACCGACCGCTTCGGCGTGAGCGTGTTGTCCGAGGAGCAGGAGCCGTACAGTCGTCACTTCGCCGGCGAGCCGCAGAGCTGGCTTGCGCCGCGCTTCACCGAACTCGAAGGGCTGAAAAACGTTGCCCTTGTCGAGCAGGCCGTCGCACATTTCGGATTACGTATCGTCGATCGGTACCCTTGCGGCGACCACACCCTGTTCGTCGGCGAGATAATCGCGTTTTCGCTCGACGAGCGCGAGCCGCTGATCTTCATTGGCGGACGCTACGCGTCGGTCGCCGGCGATCGCTGAAATCACCCGGACTACACCCGGACTATGCACCCGCGTGCCGGTAGAACACCGGCGCGGCTGCATTGATCGCGCGGACCTCGCCATCCGGAGCCGCGTCGTGCGCGGTGCCGTCGAGCGGCACCAGCGCGAGCGTGACCGCCCGGTCCGGCGGCAGATGGAACCAGTCGCGCGCCGCCCGATAGTGCGCATCGGCGATATGGATAAAGCGCGCGAAGCGCCGTGCCTGAATCACGAGGGACCACTCGCCGCCGCTGCGCTGAACAGTCACCTCCATGCCGAGATCATGGCGTTCCATCGGACGCCGCTCGGGAAGGTGGACGGCCTCGGAGACGATTTCGCCCGTTGCCGGATCGCGCAGCGTCGCGATCGTCACATCGTGCGCGCGAGGGCCGAACCGGTAGGCGTGGGTGAAATCGAAAAAGCGGCCGAGCAGGTCTGCGGCGCCCACGCGAGCGACGCTGCGCGGCGCCAGTTCGAGCATTCGCGTTGCGCTTGCCACGCTCACCGCGCCGTCACGCAGACAGGCGAGGTCGAGCTGCACGGCGCGCGTTGCCGCCGTGTCGTTGACGAGATGAAGGTCGAGTCCGTTCAACCCCTCGTCGGTGATCGCGATCTGCACGGGCTGCAGTGCGCGGGCGAGCGCGTGCCAGGCGCTTTTCGGCCGCCCGAGCGCGTCGACGACGCCCCATCCCGCGCCCGCGCGCAGGTCCTGGAACTGCCAGACCAGAGCGCCCTGGCACGACGAGCCGTGCCGGCGCCATTCGGCGAACACCTCGGTCATGATTTCGGCCACCACGGCGCGCGAGAGATCCAGGTAGCGCTGCGGATCGTCGTAGCGCAACTGCGCGGGCTCGAAACCATACAGCGTGCGCAGATAGTAGTCGCGCACGTCGTCGAAATCCCAGCCCGCGCCGGGATCGCGCGGCACGGCCGCTTTCCAGCGCGGGTCGTGTGCGTGGATCGTGCCGAGCGCATCGTGCAGCGTGGCGTCGTCGGGGACGTTCGCGAACGCGAGGCATTCGGAAGCGAAGCGCACTTGCGCGCGCCTCGCGTCCTCGAGCGGACGCTGATAGGCGCTCACGCCGTAGTAATGCGTGATGCCGGTACGCGTCGAAAACGGCCACGTGCCTCCAGTGGGCGAGTTGCGCACGTACGGCACGTCCGGTCGTTCGCGCGCAACGATGGCGGGCAGCTGTGTCGCGAAGAGGGCCTGCTCGCGCATCTCGGGCGGCAGCCCGAGCATGGCCGCCTGCTGGTCGACTTCGCTGCCGCCGCACAGCACGGCCAGCGAAGCGAAGTGGCGCGTGCGGGCCAGAAATTGCGTGGCCTCCCGATCGACTGCGTCGACGAAGGCAGCATCGGTCGGATAGTCGAAATTCGCGAACGCGAAATCCTGCCAGATCAGGATGCCGTAGGTATCGGCGAGCTGGTAGAACGCATCCGATTCGTAGACCATCGTGCCGCCGATGCGCAGCATGTTCATACCCGCGTCGCGCGCCAGAGCGAAGGCGTGTTCGAGCTGCTGCGGCGTGCCGGTCAGCGTTGCGAGATCGGCGCTCGTCCAGCAGGCGCCGCGGCAGAAAATCGCTTCGCCGTTGATACGTAGTCCGAAACCCTCGCCATCCGTGCCGCGCTCGACTTCGATTGTGCGAAAGCCTGCCTCCCCTAGCGCGACAGAAAGGCCATCCAGTTGCAGCGTGAAAGGATAGCGCGTCGGCGTGCCGTGGGTATGCGGCCACCAGAGCCGCACATGCGGAACACGCAGGCGCCCCTTCAGGGTGCGCGCATCGATCCATTCGAGCGCAGTCTGGGCGTCCCCGGCATGCAGCGAGGCGCTCGGGCGGCTCTCGTGGGGATGGACGAACCTGATCGTGGCGGACACGACGCCGTCTTCGCCCTCGACCGATGTGGCCAGATCGACGGTATCGAGCGCGTGCGGCGCGCCTGCGAGCCGTTCGATCGGACGCCAGGGGCCCGCTGTCTGCAGCGGCGGGCACCAGCCGGGCATGTGGCCAAGCAGTGTCGTTCGCACGTTGCGCAAGGTTGGCGGCGTGACGAGCCGCGGCCGCCAGCGCGCGCGCGAGCGCCGCGCCGCGAGCGCCGGCGCAAGCGAGCGGAAGCACAGGGCCAGCGTCGCGGTGCCGTCGAGTTCGATTTCGACGTCGTGGGCGACGAACATCGAATCGGAGGTGAGCAGCAGCGTATCGTCGAGCCAGACTTCGGCGAGCGTCGCGAGCCCATGCAGCCGCAGGCGCTCTTTGCCGTGCCCGGTGAGCGCGAGCCGATACCAGTGATCGTCCCAGGCAATGGCCGCCGAGGCCGGGGTGTCGAGCCGCCCCGCGGCGCGCAGCGCCGAGGCGACCGTGCCCGGCACTTCGGCCGCGCCCCAGCCGGCGGCCGGCAGGTCGGCCGGCGTCGCACAGGTACCGGCCGGTGTCGTCACGAACTGCCAGCCTTGCGTGAGCGGGTGCGGCCAGAGGGCGAGTGCGTCGGCCGCGGCGCTGCGGCGGGCTTCGGTGCCGCTCGCCGGCGATTCGTCTGGCAAGGTTCGCATGTCGTAACTCAGCGCGGGAAGTCCATTAGCCGATGACGGCTGCGAGCGGCGTCAGCGTGTCCTCGTATGCGGCTTCGAGCACGTCGAAGCAGTCGTCGCACGTGTCGCGGCGGCCGCGCGCCATTGCCCGCACGAGGCGGAACTGCATGACCATCGCCTCGGAGGCGATTTTCTGCGCCGCGGCCGGAATGGTCTCGGGGATCTCGACGCCTTGTGTCTTGAGCCAGAGCAGATACTTCGCCAGAAACTCGAAGTTCGCGCCGAGCTGACGCATCAGGTTGAACGAGTAAGGGTGGAAGAACCGCTCGCCACGCTCGAGGAGCACGTCCAGCTGCGCTCCGAATGCCGCGCGCCATTCCGTGACCGGGTTGCGCGTGGGACGCCGTGCGAGATGCGCGCGCAGCAGCGCGGCCGAGGCCTGGGCGAGCGCGGCCCCGGTGAGGGCAGGGCGTACCGGCTTCGCGAACTCCACGTAGGGAAACAGCAGGTCGGCCTGACCAGCGAAATGCGGGAGCTTGCGAAAGATACCGTCGTAGTCCTCACTGTCCAGGGTGTGATAGCCCGTGTTGTGAAAATAACCGAGCTGACGCGCTTCGCGGTCGATGTAGTCGATGCCGATCGACGTCTTCGGATGTTCGCGCCGGTATGACGTCGCACGCGTATTGGGCAGATAGTAGCCGTCGACTTCGGCCAGCACGGTACGGCCGCGTTGCGTCTGCGCGTGCACCCGGTCCTCGAGCGAATCGTAGATGGCGAGCTCCTGGACCTGCAGCCCGAACAGATGTTCGATGTCTTCCAGCGGAAACTTGAAGAAGGTGAACTGGTCGCCCTCGAAATCCTGGGTGACGGTGAAGGCCAGTGCCGCGCGCGGATCGAATCCGTAGCCGTGCAACAGCTCGATCCAGAGATCGACGTAGCAATTGGTCTCCTGCCAGACCCGGTCCCCCTGGTGCAGCGCGTGCGAGGTGTGCTCGCGCGCGCCCGTGCGCACGGGGGCCAGCGTTGCGCAATGCGGGTTCATGCGCTTGCCTCCGCGAGTGCCCGGGTTACGCGGGCCTTCGTGTCGTCCCAGAGCAGTGCGCGCACCTCCTCCGGCCAGGCGTTCACGTCGAGACCGTGATGACGCAGCAGCGCGAGCGTGATCCGTTCCATGCCGAAGCCGACACACCCGGTGTGAGCGACGGAGCCGTCCTCGCATTCGATCTTCCAGATGCCGCCGAAGTGATCCATGTGGTAGTTGAACGAAAGGCAGGCGGTCTTGCTGTCTGCGTTCGCAACCGGGATCAGCAGCTCGAACTTGAGCGCCTGGGCGCGCTGGCTGTCCGCGACGATCTTGCCGCCGCGGCCGAAGAACGGGTCGTTCGCGAGATCGACGTCCACGGGGAGTTGCAGCAGCGAGACGAGGAGCGATCCCCGGTCGATCCACATCTGGCGGAACGTCATGACCTGCTGCGCGTTGCCGAGGCGCACGTACTCGCGCTGGCGGAACATCTGCATGCGCGCGGGATCGAGCGACGGCTCGTGGCGGAAGCAATAGGAGAGCACGTCGATCGTGCGACCCTCTGCCGGCAGCGGGCCGCGCCGTGCCATCACGGGATAGATCGGATAGCAGGCGGCGGGCGTCAGCACGACGCGCGTGGGCTTTTGCTGCTCCATCCAGGCCGTATCGCGGTCGTCGTCGCGCTCGTTCATGGCGTCGTCGAGGCAGCGCAGCAGGCGTCTCTGTCCCGCATCGTTGCCGCAGAACGAATGAATCGTGCCGGCGAGTTGCGGAAAGTTCTTCAGGTACTCGCTGTCCTCGAAATCGGTGCGGCGCATCGCGGGCGGAAAGCGCAGCACTTCGGGCTGCTGGTCCGCGCCCAGATACGTGATGGCCGCGTTCAGGCGATCCACGACGTCCTCGAATACCTGGCTGCGGCCGTAAAGACCGTTTTCGCCGGTGTCGATCAGGATGCCGCTCGCGAGCAGTTCGTCGCGAAAGCTCGGCGCGGGTGCTGCATCGGCCACGCTCTCGAGCGCGGAGGTCTCGGTCATCGTGTTCATTTCACGCCTCCCCATGCCCCGTATTCCGTTGCGCGAGCAACAGACTCGCCGTGTTCTGCGCGATACGGTCGTTGTTGATCATGAGCGGCGCCGAGTGCAGGTCGCGCAGATGGCGGCCCACGCTGTAAGGGGTGCCGTTTTTGTAACCGGCCATGCCGCAGATCATCAGCGCCTCCTGCACCACGAGCAGCGCCGTCGACGAAATGCTCGTCTTGAGCGTGTTCATGTCCGAGGCGAAGTGCAGCGCGGCCGAAAGCGGCGCGTCGGCGTCCGGCGCGGCATGGCGTGCGCGATGCGCTGCGCGCGCGGCGTCGAGTGCCACCGCGAGGCGCGCCTGCATCATCTGCAACAGACCCGCGGCTTCAGCCAGACGAATGCCCGCCGGCGACACCGCGCCTGGCCGGGTGCGGGCCTGGGCACGGAAGAATGCCTTCGCGCGGTCCAGCGCATCGGCAGCCACACCGGTCCATACCGCGGCCCACAGCGTGTGCGAGACGGGCAGCATGGTCTGGTCGGCGATCTCGGCGAAGGGCGTCGGCAGGATCTGCGCGGCGTCGCCCGTCGCGACGAGCCGGAATCCTTCGCTACAGGTGCCGCGCATGCCCATGGAATCCCACGTGCCGCGCTTTTCGAGCTCGATGTCTTCGCAACGCGCGACGATCAGCGCCTGGTCGGATGCCGTCGATTCGGCCGTGCGGCGCGCCGTCACGAGAATGAGGTCGGCATGCGCGCCGTAGGAAATCGTCGGTGCGAGTTTCTCGATGCGCAGGCGCTCGCCGTTCAGTTCGATCGCACATGCGCTCGTGCGCAGGTTTCCGCCGATGGTTTCCTCGGACGTCGCCGAGGCCAGCAGCGATTGGTGCTCGACCAGTTCGCGAAGCAGCGCCTGGTGCCACGGCACCGCGGCACCATGGTCCTGGATGCACGCGACCTGGATCTGGTGCATTGCATAGATCATTGCGGTCGAAGCGCAGCCGTGCGCGAGGATCTCGCAGATCTGCGCGATGTCGGCGAGCGGGAGGCCGGCGCCGCCGAAGCGCGGCGACACCATCGCGGAGAGCAGGCGTTCGCGCCGCAGCGCATCGAACGCCTCGACAGGAAAGCGCGCGGCGCGGTCCACTTCGTCCGCATGCTGCACGGCCACGCGCGCAACGCGGTGCGCGGCGGCGCGCCAGCAAGGGCCGTCGGCGTCCGGCGCGTCGGCAGTGCGCTCGGGCTCGAGCGTCGCTTCGTCGTGCGGGGCGTTCATGCTGCCGCCTTCGCCTGTTGCAGCTCGGTGACTGCGGCGGCGAGTGAGTCGATGCTCGAGAAGAGCCGGCGCGTGAGCATCCGGTCGGGAATCTCGATGCCGAATTCGTCTTCGATGGCGAGCATCAGATGGACGGTGGCGAGCGAAGACAGTCCGGCGGCATAGAGATCGGCATCGTCGGCGAGCGTCTCGGGCGGCACGTCGAGCCGGGCGGATTCGGAAAGGATGCGTCTCAGCGAATTTTTCATGGAGCTTAACCCCCTCGTGGATGACGTTGGATCAAATGCGCCGGTAGCGGCTGGGTTCGACCTTACGCACAGCTTGTTTGCCGTATTAAACGGACTGTCCCTGTGCGTCGTCGGTGCGCCAGCGCACCGTTGTGCATCGTGTCGAGCGGTTCGAGCCGGGCGGCGCGAACCTGACGAAGATTGCACCGGATGGGCGGCCGACGTGTGTGTGCGCCCGTACAGATACGGTGAAAGCTCTTTGTTGTAATGGCTGCGACGTCGGTGAAAGGCCGATCGCGATCTCGTTTCGCGCGATGTGCAAAGCCCATGGGCAACACGTCGCGCCACTTGCTTCGCAACGTGGGCGGTAACGGGATTGAACCCGCATGACGGATCCCATTGGAGGGGCGCTATGGACGTGCAGCTTGCACTCGACCAGGTCAACCAACGCGCATGGACCACGCGCGACGCATTTCGCGAATTTACCGCGGAGAAGAAGTGGACGGACCCAGGCGAGGAGACCGCGTTCGCGTGGCTCGCAGACGAGTGCCATGGCCAGCCTCTGCTCGACATCGGCATCGGCGCGGGTCGCACGATTCCGCTGATGATGCAGATGTCCTCGAACTACACGGGAGTCGACTATACGGAGCCGCTGCTGGAGAAAGCTCGCCTGCGCTTTCCGAACCTCGACCTGCGCCACATGGACGCGCGCGACATGTCCGCGTTGCCGGACAATCACTACGCGCTCACGGCGTTCAGCTGGAACGGCATCGACTGCGTCGACTACGAAGACCGCGAGCGCATCCTCAGAGAGATGTATCGCGTGACGCGCCCCGGCGGCCTCGTGTTTTTCTCGACGCACAATCGCAATGGTCCCGGCTTCGGGGAGCATCCCCGGCAACTGCTGCCGCGCCGCTGCCTCAATCCGCTGCGCTTCGGCTGGCGCGTGTTGCGCACGGTGCGCCAGATGCCGCTCGCGCTGCGTAACTACCACCGCAATTCGCAGCTGCACCGCGACTACGAGGGATATTCCATTCGCGCGGCCGCGGCACACTTCTTTGCCATCGTCATCATTTATACGACGTTGCCCGAGCAGCGGCGTCAACTGAAGTCGATCGGCCTCGAAGTGGAAGCCGTGATCGGCAGTTGCGACGGCCGCGTGATTGACCCTTCGGTGCAAACGAGCGACGCGTGGTGGCTGCATTTCATCGCCCGCAAGCCGCGCTGATGTCTCGCCGCCTTTTCCCTGCGTGTGACAGCGAACAGATCGGGATTCGGCGGAACATTAAATTTGCCTTACGCCTTGGCCGCGGTAGCAACGCGGACCAGGGCGGCTCGGGTGGGGGAGGGGCGGTCGGTTCGCGTGCCGCAGGCCCCGCGTGACAAGCGTGTGGGCACACGGCAAAGGGTGGCGAATCCATGGAACCAGTAGTTTTCGACGGCTGCTTTGGCTGGCTGCATCCGGCCCGATCCCGCACAGGGGTCGTGCTCTGCAATCCGTTCGGATACGACGCGCTCTGTACGCACCGGAGCTGGCGCAAGCTCGCGACGCGTCTCGCCGCGGCCGGGATGCCCACGCTGCGCTTCGACTATCCGGGCACGGGCGACGCGACGGGTTTCGAGGAAGATCCCGCGCGTATGGAGGCCTGGCTCGCGGCCATCGGTGCGGCGGTACGCCGGCTGCGCGAATGGACGGGCGTCGAGCGCGTCGCGCTCGTGGGCCTGCGCTTTGGCGCCACGCTGGCAGCGCTTGCGGCGCAACGTCTGGGGGATATCGAGAGCCTGGTGCTGCTCGCGCCTCCTGTGACCGGCCGCCGTTATGTGCGCGAGTTGCGCGCCCATCGTCAGGCGTGGCTCAGTACGCCGGGGGGCGCCAGCGCCAAGCCCATTGCCGACGACGATCGCTATGTGGAGGCGCTAGGTTTTGGTTTGCATGGCGCGGACATCGAACGGATCGGCGCCATCGATCTTCGGACCGATACCCACTCGCCCGCACGGCGCGTGCTGCTGCTCGACTCGACCGGCACGAATCTCGTGGACGAACTGGCGCGTCACTATACGTCCAACGGTGTGGAAGTCGAGCAGGGCAGTTTTGAGGAGTCCGATCGTTTCTTTCTGGAAGCGCTTTTCAGCACGGAGCCTGTCGAGGCTTTCGGCCGCGTGGTCGACTGGCTCGCCAGCACGCTCTCGCGCGATGCGCCATTCGCGCGCATGCCTGCGTTGCCGGAGCCCGTGCTGGCGCTGCCCGATCTCTGCGCAAGCGAGCGGCCCGTCGTATTCGGGCATTGCTTCGGCATTGCCTGCGAGCCCAATGAGCCGCGCGCGGGCGCACCCGCGGTCCTGCTCGTCTGCACGGGGGCGTCGCATCACATTGGGGACGGCCGGTTCTCGGTGCTGATGGCACGCCGGCTCGCCGCGCTGGGCATCGCCTCGTTGCGCATGGATTTGCGTGGCCAGGGCGATTCCACGCCGCTTTCCGATACGGTCACGCTCGATTCGATCTACGCCCAGGCCTCGCGTGAGGACGCCATTGCTGGCGCGCAGTGGCTGGCCGCGTGCGGCCATGCGCGGGTCGTGACCTTCGGCGTTTGTGGCGGCGCCTTTGCGAGCCTCCAGTCGTGCGCGACGCATCCGGGCATTGTCGCGGGATACGGTGTGAACCTGCAGGCGTTCGTCTGGCATGAGACGAACAACAAGCCGCGCGATGACCGCTATGTCTCGTCGCGGGCGTACTGGCGTGCCTTCCTGACCCGCGAGAAATGGATGCGTGCGTTGCGCGGCAAGACCTCGATCAATCCGCTCGCGATTGCCGGTGAACTGTCGCGCCGTGCGCTGCGGCGTTGCTGGGTGGCGGGCACGGGCGGGATTGCGCGCGCCACGAACCGGCAATTCGCCGGGTCTGAAACGGTAGCGTTGCTTCGCTCGATTCAAACGAAGAACGCTCGCATGCGTCTCGTCTACGGCGATCTGGACCCGGGGCTGGACGAAGCCCACCTGCATCTGGGTGCTTCGCTGGGCGCGCTGCGCGGACTGCCGAACGTGCAGATCCAGGTGTTGCCGAGGCTCGACCACGCGCTTTTCACGCGCGAGGCCCGCAACGAGGTCATGAACGACTTCATGGACTGGCTGTTGACGGAGTTCGTCGCCACGGACGAGCGTACGCGCCTCGACGAGCGCGCTGCCGCGACGCAGGCGCGGCGCGTGCCGCCGTGGATCGGTACGCCCGCACGAGGTTAGCCGGCAGCACGGAGGTCATCCGGTCAAGCGTGTCATATGCGCCACGCGGTGTGTCCGCGCGCCATCGCAGCGATTCAACAGACTATTGCCATTCATAATCTTCGTACAACTACACATTAAAAGCGAAGTCGCCTGATCGGCATGCCGGATGCGGGCGGGCGAAGCGCTTATGTGCGCCAGCGCGCAGATCCGTTGGATAACGAAAACACGTGCATGAGCGGGACGGAGAGGTGGGAGCAGGATCGTACCGACTTTGTGGTGTCGCGCACGGTCTCTTTGTTCCCCACTCCTTAATGTGTTCCTGTGACCTGACGGGTAGGTGGTGTGAGTACATGGCTCGCTGGCGGCGAGAGGATCTCCAGTCCGCACGCGGCAAGACGACCGCGCCGTACCACGAACGATTGACGAACACGACACGTATTGGGGTAGGGAAATGTCTGAGCTAACGCAGCGTGCGATCGATGTCGCACTGATCGTGCTGGGCGCGGTATGCGCCGTCCACCTGAACCCGAATTTTGCGCATATTGATATGGGTGCCGTGCATCACCCCGATCCCACGCTGGTGGCGTTCTGCGCAGCGCTCGCCCTGTCGGTATTTCCTGCTTGCGGCACCTATGGCTCGCGCGGCAGCGGCTCGCTTTTCAGCGTGGCCGGCCGTACGGCGTTTGCATGGCTTGCGGTGCAGCTCTGTGGCCTCGTGCTGCTCTACACGATTCATCACGACCATCTGCTGGCGCTGCCGTGGTTCATCGACTGGACGCTGACGACGGGTATCTCTCTGCTGATGTCGCATACGCTGCTGTTTTCGAAGTCCAGCGTGTTGCGCGTTGCGCGTGCCTGGTGGTACCGGGAGCCGCTCGCGGCCGAAACGCGTGAAGCGGCGCGCGGCGCCGTCATTGGCCATGCCTTGAAGCGCGTCTTCGACATCGTCGCGGCAGTGGCTGCCATTGTCGTGCTTTCGCCGGTGCTCGCCGTTGTCGCCCTGATGGTTCGGCGCGACGGCGGTCCCGTGCTCTACGGGCATACGCGTATCGGACGACATGGCAAGACATTTCGTTGTCTGAAGTTTCGCTCGATGGTGGTGAATTCCCAGCAGGTGCTGGAGGAGCTGCTCGCGCGGGATCCCGAGGCGCGCGCCGAATGGGAGCGCGAGTTCAAGCTCAAGAACGACGTGCGCGTGACGCGGATCGGCCACTTTCTGCGCCGCTCGAGCCTCGATGAATTGCCCCAGCTCTGGAACGTGCTGCGCGGTGAGATGAGTTTTGTCGGCCCGCGGCCGATCATCGACCAGGAGCTGCAGCGCTACGGCGAGGCCAGAAAGTACTACTTGATGGTGACGCCGGGGATCACCGGCCTGTGGCAGGTGAGCGGGCGCAATGACGTGGACTACGACACGCGCGTATCGCTCGACGTTTCGTATGTGACGAACTGGACCTTCCGCAAAGATATGGGAATTCTGTTCAAGACGTTTTTCGTGGTGATTCGCGGTAGCGGCGCTTACTGATCGAAGGCGGCGCCGGCGTTGTACGTTTCCGGATCACACAGCATGGTCCGGAACGATAGAACGGGATTGGGGGTAGTTATGGAACTGACCGTTAAAGATGCGACCCGGGGCGCCCTGGCGCGAATAGCGTGTGACTTGCCTCGGGTCGGGAGTGTGCGCTGCGCGGCCCTGTGTGCTGCGTGGCTCGCGTTGGCGGGCGTGAGCGGCTGCGCGTGGTCGCCGGGCATGACGTTCGATGCTGCGAAAAGCGGCACCGGTACGGCTTCCGGCGCAGACACCGGCGCGGCCTCCGACACCCCGGTTCCGGCCAGTGTGGTGGCGAAGGGCTATGCGGGTGCGACGCCGGGTTCGCTCATCGAGATCAATACCGAGCTGATCGCAAAGGAAGCCGCGGAGCGTCCGAAGGAGGTTCCCGTTGACGTGCAGAAGCTGTTCGCTGCGCCCACTCCGTACGAGATCGGGCCCGGGGACGTTCTGAGCATCGTGGTCTGGGATCACCCGGAGCTCAACCTGCCCGGCACGGAAACAGGTGTCGCGGATAGCACGGTGGGCGCCAGTTCGGTTGCCGCGGGCTACACCGTCGACACCAACGGCTTCATTCAGTACGCCTATATCGGTCCGTTGAAGGTTGCGGGTCTTTCGGAAATGGGCGTGCGCGATGCGCTCGCGGCCAGGCTCGTGCGATACGTGCGTCAGCCCCAGGTGACCGTGCGTATCCAGACGTATCGCAGCAAGCGCGTCTATCTGGACGGCGAAGTCAAGACGCCAGGTGTGGAAGTGCTGAACGACCGCCCGATGACCTTGCCCGAGGCGATCAACCGGGCAGGCGGGTTCACCAGCACGGCCGATCGTTCGCGCGTGGCGGTGACGCGCGGCGACAGCACCGTGGTGGTGAACATGCCCGAACTGATTCGCAAGGGCATGAATCCCGACCGCATCATTCTTCACGACGGCGACCTCGTGCGTATCTTCGCGCAGGCGGACAGCAAGGTCTTCGTGGTCGGGGAGGTCGAGCGCCCCGGCGGCGTGATGTTCAACAACGGGCATATGTCGCTCAACGAGGCGATTGGCGAAGCGGGTGGCATCAGCCAGGCGTCGGCCGACGCTTCGCAGGTGTATGTGGTGCGAGGGCGCGATACCGGCAAGCCGGTCGTGTTCCATCTGGATGCCAGCAACGCGTCCGCCATGGCGACGGCCGATGGATTCGATCTTCAACCTAACGACGTGGTGTTCGTCGATACGTCTTCCCTCGTGAAGTGGAGCCGTGTCATCAACCTGATTTTGCCGACTACCCAGGCTGCGGCGGCGAGCCGCGCGGTTGGCTACTGATGGGCGCAGGAACGCGGGTCCGCTTGAGCGGTCGCGTTCCCTCTATCGAGAGTGCGATATGAATCAGCGTGATCATTTGCTCGAAGGGCCGGCTGAGTGGAGCATGCCGCCGGCGCCCGAGGGCGGACATATGGGTAACCTGCTCGACACACTGTACGCCGGTCGAAAGCTGATCTTGATCGTCACGGCGATCTGCACGCTTTTGGGCTGCGTTTATGTGTTGCTGGCGTCCCCGGTCTACGAGTCGGACATGCTCATTCAGGTGGAGGAGAGCCAGAGCCCCGACAAGACGGCGTTGGCGGCCCTTTCTTCACAGTTTGCGATCAAGACTGCCGCATCGGCGGAAATCGAGGTGCTGCGCTCGCGCTCGGTCGTCTCGCCCGCCGTGGAGGCCACGCGGCTCTATATCCATGCGACGCCGCAATACTTTCCCGTCATCGGCCGCTGGATCGCACAGCATCTGAACCTGGCCGAACTCTCGGGATGGGGCGGCTACGCGTGGGGCGACGCCGCGATAGACGTGGTGCAGTTCGATGTGCCGGAACGGCTGCACGGCAAGCCGTTCGTCCTGACCTACCGCGGCTACGGCGCTTATACGCTCAAGCTCGATGGCGTTCTTTACGACGGAGTGGTGGGCACCGCCTTGCATGTTGCGGTGGTGGGCGGATCGATCGACCTGCTCGTGAACCGGATCGACGCGCAGCCGGGCACGTCCTTCGATCTGTCGCGTTCGTCCGAACTGAGTGCGATCGAGAAGCTGCAATCCTCGTTGATGATCTCCGAGAAGGGTAAGGAGTCCGATGTGATCGGCGTCGCGCTGGAAGGCAGCGACCCGGTTTTGACCAGCACCATTCTCAATGCAATCGGCAACGAGTACGTGCGGCAGAACGCGCTGCGCACGCAGGAGGAGGCGGAGAAGTCGATCGAGTTTCTCGACCAGCAACTGCCGAAGCTGAAGGCGCAACTCGACAAGGCCGAGGACGAGTACAACCGGTTTCGCTCCCAGCATGGCGCGGTGGACCTGAGCGCCGCCGGGGCCGCGTTATTGCAGAGTTCGGCGTTGGCCCAGCAGCGCATCGCGGACTTGCGTCAGCAGCGCGCGCAGTTGCTGGCCCGCTTCACCGACGACAATCCCGCTCTCGTTGCCGTCAACGGTGAACTGGCCGAGGCGCAGAAATCGCTCGACAGCCTTGCGGAACAAACCCGTGCACTGCCGCCCGTGGAGCAGGGTGTCGTACGCCTGCAGCGCGAGGTGACGGTCGACACCAATATATACACGAATCTTCTGAATAGCCGCGAACAGTTGCGCCTCTTGAAGGCGGGCCGTGTGTCGAACGTGCGCATGATCGATGCCGCTGTGGCGCCGGAGAACCCCGTGCGGCCCAAGCGGAGCGTTTTGCTGATCGCGGCGGCCTTTACCGGGTTGTTCATCGGCACGGCGATCGTGCTGATGCGCCAGCGGCTCAATAGCGGCATTTCGCTCGTCGACGAAATTGAAGTGGGCACCGGGCTCGCCGTTTTCGCGGCCATACCGCGCAGCCGTATTCAGCGGACGCTGACGCGGCGCCTGCCGCATGGCGCGCCCGGCACGAATATGGTGCTGGCCCATACGGCCGTGTTCGATGCGGCGGTGGAGAGTCTGCGCAGCTTCCGCAGCGCACTCGAGTATTCGTTGAGCAACTCGCACAATCGCGTCGTGTTGCTGGCGGGACCGACACCGATGGTGGGGAAGTCGTTCGTCACGGTCAATCTTGCTGCGGTACTCGGCGTGGCGGGCAAGCGCGTGCTCCTGGTCGACGCGGATCTGCGGCGCGGCTCGCTGCACAAGCACGTGGGGGTGCCGTGCTCACCCGGCGTCACGGATATTGTCGGATACACCCTGGACTATGATCTGGTGGTCCACCCCGAGGTCATGCCGGGCGTCGACTTCGTCGCGACAGGCGGTCATGTGACCAACGCCAGCGAGCTGCTGCGCGCATCGAGTTTCCAGACCTTCGTGGACTGGGCCAACGAAGCCTATGACGTCGTGCTGATCGACGCCCCGCCGATTCTTCCGGTGGCCGATGCCGGCATCGTCGGCAAGCTCGCGGGTGCCGTGTTCGTGATCGCGCGCCACGGTGCCACAAGCCTCGCGGAACTCCGCGAATCGGTGCGCCGTTTCGAACAGGTCGGCGTACCGATCAGCGGCGTGATTTTCAACGACATGGCATCGCGGCCTGGCCGCTACGGCAACGAGTACTCCGCGTATGGCTATTCGAGCCACGGCAATACGTAGAACGGGAAAGCGGCAGTGCGGCGAGATCTCGCCGCACTGCGTCGCACCACGCCGGGAATTCGCTAATCCAGCATGCCCAACTGGTTCGTTCTTTTCAGAACATCGGCGCCATAATAAGGCGTACGAAGCGCCTGGTGCCGGAAGTGGGTGAACGACGCTTTGAGTCTGCCAAGGCGGCTTCCTCTAGGGGCCAGATAAAATTTGAGCAGCGGCCGCAACGAATTGAATTTCAGGCTGACGCCGTCGAGCTTTGCGTTGCGCGTTCTGTCGATTCCGGCTTCCGTCACCCAGGACGGCCATTTCATGCCGAACAGTTCGAGGCAACGGTAGATGTCGTCTTCGTAGTCCTTGTCGACGAAGCCATTCAACTGCTTTCTCCCTCCAACCGGCTCCGTGTGGGTCACGGCGCATGCGTCGACGATCGCGCACGTTCCCCCCAGCTCTCGAACGATGCTGCACCAGATGAGATCGATGCCGCTTTCGAAGCCGAGTGAGAACAGAGGGGAGATTTGCAATAGCGTCGAGACTTTGAAGAATGGGCACATCATCTCGACGAAATTGACGTGCCGAAGCAGGAATCGCTCGTTTTGCAGCGATGCGCCGTATGTCACGAACGAGGCGTGCGAGAGACTCGGCTGCCACAGGCTCAAATCGTGAGCCTTTCCCACGGCGAAGCATCGATTCAACGTGCTGGTGTCGGCGTCGATATCGTCATCGATGAGGGCAATGCGCGTATAGCCGCTGACGAGATCGCCATATTCCCGCAGGACCGTATTCCATCCCTGCACTTTGCTGCCGGGAACGAACCTGTACTGGATACGTGCCGTATCGTCTTTCATGGCCTCTTTGTCATAGGCGGCCACGAGCAGATCGAAATCGGGCGATTCGTTTCCACGGTCCTCCATCCATCCCGGGTGGAGGCTGTTCTTTCCAGCCCTGACGATAACCAGATTGTCCGGCTTCATATTGCCTCTATCTCGTGGTTCTCTCGCTGCCCGGCGGAAAAAAATCAGAAACGTTACCGGCAGAGGCCGAGCGCGTACTCGTCTGCATTGTACCGATGGTGTGGGAGCGCTTGCTGCGATATTCCATGGCATAGGTGAGTCATCGCACAGTTTCCGGCCGACAGCGCGGGCATGCAAGCGCATGCACGAGCGTCATGCGGACAAACGCATGCGGACAAACTCGTGTCGCGTGAGCGACGGCGAACATTCGCGCGGGCGCGCGTCGGTCACACTCCAGATCATGTGATTCGCATGCTGCGACCTCTCGAATGAGGCGCATGTCAACCGACCTGGCGCACGCGTGACGGCCGGGCCACGAGCCAGGCTCTGGAACTCGCCGATGAAACCTGAGTATGTTCCCAATCTGATGATCAACGGCCGCTTTCTCGGTCGCCACGCAACAGGCGTCGATCGTTTTGCGTTCGAGACCATCAGGGCACTCGATCAACTGATCGAATCGCGCGACTCGCTCGTCGCGGGCCTGTGTGCGGAAATCGTCGTGCCCGAAGCGCTGGCCGGCATGCCGAATCCGTTTCGGCACGTGGGACTCCAGGCGAGCGGCAAAGGCGGCGGGGCGCGCTGGGAACAACTCGCGCTGCCGCGGGTGGCGCGCGGGCGGCTATTGCTCAACTTGTGCAATTCCGGGCCGCTGCTGTACCCCCGTCAGGTGACGGTGCTGCACGATGCGGCGCCGGCACGCGTTCCCGAAAGCTACAGCCGGTCGTTCGTCACCTGGTATCGTCTGATGGCGCCGCGGATTGGCCGCGTTTCGCAACGCGTGATCACGGTGTCGGAATTCTCCCGGCGGGAGCTTAGCGACGTCTACCGGATTCCCGCGGCCAAGATCGGCGTCGTAAGCGAGAGCGGCGAGCACATGTTGCGCGTGCAACAGAATGACGACGCAATCGCAACGACGCTGGACGCTCGTCCGTTCGTGCTGGCGGTGGGAAGTCTCAACCGCCACAAGAATTTCCGGCTCGTGGCCGAGGCTGCTCGCCTCATCCCGGACGCGAAGTTCGACATCGTGGTGGTGGGCGGCAATGACGCGCGCGTGTATGGGACGGGCCAGACCGCGTTGCCCGGATTCGTGAAGCACCTCGGCTACGTGAGCGACAGCGAACTGGCCGCGCTGTACCGGCGCGCAGCGTGCTTCGTCTACCCGTCGCGTTACGAGGGATTCGGGCTGCCGCCCGTCGAGGCGCTTGCCCTCGGCTGTCCCGTCATCGCCTCGCGCCTGCCGGCCGTGGAAGAGGCGTGCGGCGACGCCGTGCTCTACACCTCGCCGGACGATCCCGCGGAACTGGCGCGCCTGCTCGAACAGATCACGACCGACGACGCGCTGCGGGAGAGTTTGCGCCAGCGCGGCCGCGCCCGGACTGCGGAGCTGACCTGGCGCGCCACCGCCGTCAAGTTGATCGAGGAGATTTCGCCGTGGCTAATGTAACCCTTGCCTCGACCGTTGCTAACGATACGCGTCGTTTCGGCCGCGTGGCGCTCGTGCATGACTGGCTTGCCGCCTATGCGGGTTCGGAAAGAGTGGTGGAGCAGATTCTTCAGTTGTTTCCCCAGGCGGATCTCTACAGCGTCGTGGATTTTTTCCCGGAGTCGCAACGCGGCGTGCTGGGCGGCAAACACGCTCATACGTCGTTCATCCAGCACTTGCCGCGCGCACGCAAATCGTTTCGCAGCTATCTCCCGCTCATGCCGATTGCGGTCGAACAGTTCGATCTTTCGACCTACGACCTCGTCATCTCGTCGAGTCATGCGGTGGCCAAAGGCGTGTTGACCGGACCGCATCAGGTACACGTGAGCTATGTGCATTCGCCGATTCGCTACGCGTGGGATCTGCAGCATCAATATCTGGCCGAAGCGGGCATCCAGCACGGCATGCGGAGCTGGATCGCCCGCGCGGTGCTGCATTACATGCGGATCTGGGACCAGCGCACCGCGAACGGCGTGGACGCCTTCGTCGCCAATTCGGCCTTCGTGGCACGACGCATCCGCAAAGCCTACGGCAGCGACGCTACGGTGGTGTATCCGCCCGTCGACGTCGAGCGCTTCGCTCTCGGGACGCAGCACGGCGACTTCTATCTGATCGCCTCGCGCATGGTGCCGTACAAACGCATTCCGCTGATCGTCGAAGCTTTTGCGGCGATGCCTTCGCGCCAGCTCGTGGTGATCGGTGACGGCGCGGACTTCGAGCGCGCGAAGGCCGCGGCGACGCCCAATGTGACGCTGCTCGGTTACCAGCCTGACGCGGTGCTCGTCGATTACATGCAGCGTGCGCGCGCGTTCGTCTTTGCCGCGGAAGAGGATTTCGGCATTTCGGTGGTCGAGGCGCAGGCGTGCGGCACGCCGGTGATCGCGCTGGGCCGGGGCGGCGTGCGCGAGATCGTCGTCGATTCGCCGGATCCCGAGCGCAGCACCGGTCTCTTCTTCGACGAACAGAGCGTGGAGTCCATCGTCGATGCGGTGGCGCGTTTCGAAGCGCACGTACCGTTTCGTGCGGAAGTGTGTCGTCGCAATGCGCTGCGCTTCACGGCGGAGCGCTTCAAGCGCGAGTTCATGAGCATCGTGGAGAACGCGATGGATGCGGGCAAGGCCTATGCCGATTCGCCGCCGGCGCTGCGGCGCTGGCGTTCCGCCTGATAAGGCGCAACAACAATGTCGCGCACGCGTGCGCGTGCGGTGAGGATGGGGGCTCGAAGACGTGGGACTGACGATATTCGGTATCCTGGTGGTCGTCACCGGCCTGGTGTCGCTTTACACATCGTTTCGCGGCGTGATTTACGGGATCATCGTGTATTCCCTGTTCGGATGCGCGCTGGCGATGTCGTTGGGCAGCATCGGCATTCTGCCGGCGCAACTCTTCCTCGCTTTCTTCGCGTTGAGAGCGTTCAATCTGGCCGGCGGGAAGAAGCTGGGCGATGCGTTTTCGCTGGACAAGCCGGGCTTCTGGCTGCTCTGCAACTGCGTATGGGGCGTGGCGGGCGCCATCGTGCTGCCTCGCCTGCTGCACGGCTCGACACTCGTGTTCCCGGTTGACCGCGGCGCGGGGGATGGCCCGCTGTTGCTGCAGCCGCTCGGACCGGTTTCCGGGAATCTGTCGCAGGCCGTCTACTGCATCAGCGACGTGGTGGTGTATGGCTGCATGTATGCGTTTCTGAAGTATCGCGACGCATACCGGACGCTTGCGAGTGCGATCTTTCTGCTCACCTTTCTCGACGTACTGGCTGGCGTGATCGACATTGCTTCGCACGCGGTCGGTATCGATGCACTTTCGTTCGTCAAGACGGCGCAGTTCGCCATGATGACCGGCGTCGAACTGGACGGGCTGGTGCGTATCAGCGGTACGTTCAGCGAAGCTTCGGCGTTTGCCGGTTTCACCCTGCCGCTCTTTGTCTTTTGCCTCAATCTATGGGTGATCGGCTATCGTCCCCGGCTCGCCGGCATGCTTGCCGTCGCGTCGGGAGCGCTGTTGTTGCTGTCCACTTCGGGGACCGCCTACGTCGGTTTGGGCGGGTATCTGGTCATACTGCTGTTCAGTCGGCCGGGCCTCATTTCACCGGCCGCCGTGGTGCGCAAGCAGCGCATGTGGGTGCTCGCCGTCTGTGCGGGCGTGCTCGGAACCCTGTATGTCGTGCTTTTTCTGCCGGCAGTGGCGAATATGCTCGTCCAGTTCGCCGATAGTGCGGTATTTGACAAGAGCAGCAGCGCATCGGGCCTCGAGCGAATGAGCTGGAATACCCAAGGCATGACCAACTTCTTCGATACCTATGGAATCGGTGTCGGACTGGGCAGCATTCGCGCGTCGAGCTTTCTCGTGGTCGTGCTGGCTAATCTGGGTGTCGTGGGGGCAGTCTGCTACGGAACATTCATTGCCAAATCCCTGCTGGTACGTGTGCCCCACCAGTACCCGCTCGCGGAGCGCGCCGTGTGCTACGCGTCCCGGCATAGCATGATGGCGGCGCTGGTCTGCGCCGTGTCCTCGGCCGGGGTGTTCGAACTCGGTTCGTTGTTCTATTTAATGGCGGCCGCCGCCGGTGCGCTCTCGTTGCGTACGCCAACGCGCGCGTCAAGACGCGAGGGCTGGATCGCCAGGGGGGTTCATGAATAAAATCCGGATGCCGTTGTCGAAGATCGAACTTCTCGCGGTTTATCTGTCGTACGCCTTTCGCTATCTTTATCCCCTCATTCTGGTTCCCTACTACGGGAGAGTGCTGGGTACGGGCGGCTACGGGGTCGTGCTGGCCGGCATGTCGCTGGGCAACACCATGTGGATGCTCGTCGCCTACGGATTCGCGACGGTCGGGGCCAGGGATATCGTTCACACCGAGCACGAGAGCGAGCGCGATCCGATTTTTCGCGCGCAGTTCACCGCCAGGCTCCTGTTGTCCATTCCAGTCTTTATCGTGGGCGCGATTGCGGTCTCCCGATCGCAACTCCTCTCCCATGTGCCGGGCGCCTACGTGGTCGTGGTCTTCGGCGGGATACTCGCAGCCTTCAACCTGGGCTGGTATTTCACCGGTACGGGGCGCGCCCGCACAAGCGTGATGATCGAAGTATTGGGCTTCTTGCTTTCGTCCTCGCTGATATTCACCTTCATCCGAAAGCCGGGAGACATCAACCTCGTTTTCCCGCTCTCTTTCGTTTCTGTCGCGATCCAGCTCGTACTCGCGTACGTGGTGGTGCGGCGCGAGTTCTCGGGGCTCATTGCGCCGCTGCGTGCCGCTGTCGACCTGATCAAACGGTCCACCATTATCTTCATCTACGGTGGGACGTCGATCTTGCTGATTGGTGCATCGGCCTACATTTTGTCCCTGCTTGCGCCCCCTTCGGAGGTGAGTGCCTTTGGCGTCTCCGAACGCATCGTGGGTGCCGCATTGAGCCTCATGGGGCCCGCAGGGCAGATTCTGGTTCCGAAGGTCATGTATCTGGTCGGCCGCAACAATGCCCGGGCCAACATGATCGCAAGACGGATATTCGCCGTCTTCTTTCTGGGTGCGGTGGTGGGAGTGATCGTCACCCGATCGCTGTCGGCGTGGTTCGTGCCGCTGGTGTTCGGGGCGGAATTCGGCCGGGCGGTTCCGGTGCTGAACGTTCTGGTACTCGTGCTGCCGATCAGCGTTTGCACGCAGATATTGGGCCTGTACTTCCTGATCCCCCGGAAACTCGAGGGAATGCTGGCGCGCTGCGGCATCGTCGGCGCACTGGCGAATGTGGCAATGGCCATTCCCTTGTCCAGATACTTCGGCGCCATGGGTATGGCCGAGGCCCGTTTGCTGGGGGAACTCTCATTGCTGGTCATGCTGATCATCGGAATATGCCGGGCGGGGCTGGTTCGCGAGATTCTCGGTATCAACGACGAGGTCTCGTTCGCCACGCGATTCGCACGCTGGCTCCAGTGACACGGGTGATTGCGCTTCTCGCCGGATATGAGTTCGATAAGGAATGCAAATGATTTCGACCGGACTAACAGTGGATGATCGATCGATGCAAACGGCGCTTGCCGAATCCGTCGACGTGGTTGAGGCGCCTTGCTCGCAGATCGGGCGCAAGTCCGGGCAATCCGGAATCAACGTGTTCGTGCACCTCGCGGTGGATAAGGACGCCACGGAGTGGCGCAGGAAGCGCGATGCCGGCGACCTGGTCGGAATCAACGATCCGACGCCCTATGGCTATGGGAGAGCCGAGCAAATGGGCTGCCGGGTGGCATTTTCGAAGTCGAAAAAGGAAAACAAGGTCGAGAAACTGTGGCGCCTCGCCTTGCGTGCGATTCTGGGCGCGGACGTGGTTCATGCGTTGCGCAACCGCGAGGCAATCCTGAGCTCGGACATCGTCTGGACGCACACGGAATCGCAGTATCTTGCAGTTGCAATGGTCGGGCTGCTCTACGGGAAGCGGGTCCCGACGATCGCACAGACGATCTGGCTGATCGATAGCTGGGACGCGCTGAGCTGGCCGAAGAAAGCGTTGTTCCGGTCGCTCGTCGCGCGGATGGACGTACTGACGTTTCATTCGCCGGAAAATTACGCGCGTGCGAAAGCCCTGTTTCCTGCTGCCGATGTCAGGTGGGTCAAATTCGGTATTCCGGCGGAAACGAGGCGGATGTGCGGTCGGCGAGCCCACGAAAACGTCGTGAATATCCTCGCGCTCGGTAACGACCGGCATCGCGACTGGAAAACGCTGATCGATGCCGTGAGCGGCATGGAGCGCGTGAAATTGAAGATACTTTCGGGTTCGGTTCCGAAGCGGCTGGTGAAGCGCGCCGGCAATATCGAAGTCACGCGTGCGGGGAGCAACGATGAATTGCGCGAGGCTTTCGACGAGGCCACGCTCGTTTGTGTGCCGCTCAGGGAGAATCTTCATGCGAGCGGGATTACCGTGATTCAGGAGGCCGTCCTCTCGGGGGTGCCGGTTGTGGCGACGGATGTTGGCGGTGTCTCGGCCTACTTCTCTCCCGACGAGATACGGTATGTCCCGGTCGGCGACGCCGCGGCGCTTCGCGCCGCGTTCGAGGAAATATTCCGGAATCCTGAGCAGGCGTTCGCACGGGCCTCGCGTGCGCAGGCACGTATGGCGGATCTGGACGATTTCGGTGCGCAAGCCTATGTTCGCCAGCACGTGGACTTGAGCCGGGAGATACTGAAGCAGGACCGCTCATGAAGGTCTTGCTCTTCCTCGTGTTGCTGTTGGGCGTCCACGGGAATTCGTTCGGGCAGGGAGAGCGTTTGAATATCTGTCGATATCGTCTTGTATTTTCGGAAGACTTTCACGATTTCAGAATTGCACCTCGTGAATTGGGAAATGGCCGCTGGACGGCGCATACGCCGTGGAACGGCGACTTCGGCGACGCGTCGTTCGCCGACCCTGGACCGGATGGCCCCTTTTCGATTGTCGACGGGGAACTGCACATTACGGCAAGACGTTCGGAGTCGGGACGATGGGCGTCCGGCTTGATGGCGGCAGCCGATGCGAGCGGTCGAGGAGAGGGTGTCAAGTACGGATACTTCGAAGCGAAGATGCGCATGCCCCCAGGTCCCGGTACATGGCCCGCATTCTGGCTGGCCAGCCTCAAACCGGTTGGCGAGCAGGTGCCAGGTGTCGAGATCGACGTCGTCGAATACTATGGGCACGACGACACGAACTATATGTCGGCGTTGCACGTCTGGTATCCCGGGAACCAGCAGGACCAGTCGCGGCACGTGGTCCACGCCAATCGGGTGGTGCCCGGTTCCCTGGTCGATGGATACCACACCTATGGCGTGCTGATCGAACCGGCCAAAATCACTTATTTTCTGGACCGGGTCGCGGTATGGGACCGGCCGACTCCGCCGGAGTATCGATTTCCAATGTATCCGATCGTCAATCTCGCGCTGGGCTCGGGCTATCCGATTTCGGATACGCCGAATCCGTCGGTATTGAAAGTCAAATACGTTCGGTTATATACACCGCTCGATTCGGCATCGTGCGTCGATCAATAACCGCGTCGAGGAGTTCGTCGCGCCGGCCGGTGCAGGTCTTCAGTGCCTCGATGAGCGCCGCAGATGCGTGCGGTACATAGCAGTGCGGTGTTTACCCTGCCGATATCATCTTTCCACCTGTCTGCCCGATAGAGCAGACGGCGGTGATCCATAAGATTAAACGACAGATTCGAGTGTCAGCTTCGGAGTCGTCATGTCCAGAAAAGATAGCCCGCCATCGTCCGGCAAAAAGTTAAAGACCTGCCTGATCTTTGCCACCCGGGGCCGTGCCGAACTGCTCAATCGGGTTGTTGCCTTTGTCGGTACACAGACTGTCGAGCCGGAACTCATCATTGTTTCCTGCGTGTCGGACGAGGATGTGCGCGACCTTCCGGAGCTGGCCGGTATGCTCGTGATCAAAGGGCCGCCCGGGCTCACGCGGCAGCGCAACAATGCGCTGAATCACGTGCCGGACGATTGCGACGTCGTGATCTTTCTCGACGATGACTTCCTGATGCACAGCAGGTGGATTTCAGAAGTCCACAGGGTGCTGGAGCATGACCCGGCCGTAGCCTGCGTGACGGGGACGTTACTCGCGGACGGCATTCATGGGCCCGGCTATTCGTTCGAAGAGGGAAAGACTATCCTCGCCGAGAAGGGTGAGGTTCCCGGGGACCTGATTGCGGCTCCGACGCTTTGCCCCTATGGGTGCAACATGGCCTTCCGGGCGCGGAGCATCGCCGGCCTGCGCTTCGATGAGCGCCTGGTTCTCTATGGATGGCAGGAGGATCGCGATTTCGGCGCCAAGGTCTGGAAGCGGGGCGGCCGCGTCGTTCGCATCAATACCGCACTCGGGGTGCACCTCGGGACCAAAGGCGGGAGAGTGTCCGGGCGCAGGCTCGGTTATTCGCAGGTCGTCAATCCGTTCTATCTGGTGCGAAACAAGACGATGCCATTGCGCATTGCACTCGATCATGTGTTCCGCAATGTCGTCAGCAATGCGGTTCGAAGCCTTGCTCCGGAGCCGTGGATCGACCGCCGCGGTCGTTTAAGCGGCAATCTGATCGGCTTTTGGGACTTTGCGCGAGGAAGGCTGACGCCTGAGCGCGCGGAAAAGCTCTGACCAGGTGTGCAAACGAGAAGGGTCGTGCTGTACGTCGGGCGCCTGGCGCCCGGAACGATCAGGCTGTCCGGCCAGACGTTCGCGTTGCCGCGACGAGGCTTCGGCGCGGTGTGGCGAAGCGCCTGCGGCACCCGTCGAGGGTGGGCTTTTCGACGCAGCGCCAGGGCACGGACGCCCGGCCGAAGATAAATGGCGCTGCGATGGCCAGTGCCAGGAGCGGACCCAGTGCCGGCGCGAGGGAGGAGACACATTGCTGCACGGGGAAGCCACGATCATGCCCCGCCGTGTCCAGAGTAGGCCGAGCGCTGCCGATCGTAGCTTGCGCTAACGAATATGCCGCTTGGCAAAAAGAAGGCAAATACACCAAGACTGCCCGAGTAGTCGTGGCCCAGTAGCGACGTGACGGCGTCCTTGTGAATGCTGGGAGTTGCACGATGAACGCGTGGCCATAGGCGACCGCGGCGGACCGCAAAACCATGGCAGCGGTGACGCCGAAATTGCGGCATCGACGCACCCATCCGCCTGAATGGAATGCCTGCGCATTGTGATGAACGGCGCCGTGTTCGACTGTGCGCTTTGCCACGGTGGGCGGCGTTCACGAAAAAAGACGTCCTGGTCATACGACTGTCTTGAGCGTGGGTTACCGCACCCCAGATACCAGCTAACGTTTGATGCCTCCCCTTTGCTGTGAGACCCTGAATCAGGCCCATCCGAGACAGGCGGTCTTCCGCCGGGCTAATCCCATTCGACCTCATACATAAAAAAATGAACGGCCTTGACCGACTCCTGGAGGAAGCGCTGAAGAATATTCACTTCGGTTTCCTTATAAATTGCGCAATAAGAGCGATTGCCGATCGGTATACGTTCAAAGGCCTCGTTCTTATCCCTCTGTTGTGGTGGGCGTGGTTCTATCCTGGCGTGCGTCGAGCATGGTGCCGCGAGGTTGTGATCGCCACGATCGTGAGCGCCATATTTGCGCTCATAGTCGGCAGACTCATGGCGCATTTTCTGCCGTTCCGCCTGCGTCCTTTGTACACCCCCGGCTTGTCCGGGCATTTTCCGTTCGAGGCGGCCAAAAGCGCCGATCTGATGGCATGGAGTTCGTTTCCCAGCGATCACGCCATGCTGTGGGCGGCAGTTGCGACGGGAATTTTCCTGATTAGCTGGCGAGCGGGCCTGTTGGCGTTCCTCTACACCTTGGTCTTCATTTGCGCGCCGCGCTTTTATCTCGGCTATCACTATCCGACCGATCTCCTCGCGGGAATCGCGCTCGGAATCGCTACAACCTGCGTATTGACCCGCGACTCCGTTCGAACCTGGTTTGGGCCTCCGTCGTTGCGATGGATGGAGCGGTACCCAGGCGTGTTCTCCATGCTGGCATTCGTCCTGAGCCTCGAGCTGGTTACGCAGTTTGACGATATACGTACGCTCGTCGAATCCGCGTTCAAGGTCATGTGATCTCTGCCGGCGGCAGGGGGCATCGCTGCTGCGCGCGCCGGACTTCTGCACGGGCTACGCCTTGGGCGGTAGCCCGTTTTTTGTTTGGGGTAGTCGGTATCGGCAGAAATGGGGTGCTATCGAAGACATTCCTGCAGCGCTTCGATTCCGGCTTGGGAAAAGATTGGGGATTTCCCGAAGATTACCGGTCCGCCGCCTCCCGATGAGCCGCTTTCCTGTCGCAAACCGTGCGCAGAGGGCACCTTTCCCTGAAAGGGTCATATAAACAAAAAACTTCTTATCTCTTTGTTTTAATTGAGAAATAAGACTTCCCTTGCCAGCCTCGCAAAATCTGCAGCGCGCTCCTCAAGGCGCAAAACACCCCGCTAAACCGATCGTCACATTCCCATCCGCCCCCGTTCTTGAATTTGTCACTACCCGTCCATATAATTAGCACTCGTCGCACGAGAGTGCTAACAATTCGCTGGCTGGCCAACCGGCCCGCCAGGTTTGCTTGAGTCTTCAAGTCCCAATCAAGAGAGAGAGGATCTATCCATGAACCTTCGTCCTTTGCATGATCGCGTGATCGTCAAGCGCCTGGATCAAGAAACCAAGACCGCTTCGGGCATCGTGATCCCGGACGCAGCGGCAGAAAAGCCGGATCAAGGTGAAGTCCTGGCCACGGGCCCGGGCAAGCGCGACGACAAGGGCGCCCTGATCGCCCTCGACGTCAAGGTCGGCGATCGCGTGCTGTTCGGCAAGTACGCTGGCCAGACCGTCAAGGTCGACGGCAACGAACTGCTGGTGATGCGCGAAGAAGACATCATGGCCGTGGTGAACAAGTAAGTTCATTGCACCGCTAAAAATATTCCCGGATTCAAGGAGTTAAAAGATGGCAGCTAAAGACGTCGTGTTCGGCGATTCCGCCCGTTCCAAGATGGTTGAAGGCGTGAACATTCTCGCCAATGCAGTGAAGGTCACGCTGGGTCCGAAGGGCCGCAACGTGGTCCTCGAGCGCTCGTTCGGCGGCCCGACGGTCACCAAGGACGGTGTCTCGGTCGCAAAGGAAATCGAGCTGAAGGACAAGCTCCAGAACATGGGCGCGCAAATGGTCAAGGAAGTGGCTTCCAAGACCAGCGACAACGCAGGCGACGGCACGACGACGGCAACCGTCCTCGCGCAATCGATCGTTCGCGAAGGCATGAAGTACGTCGCGTCGGGCATGAACCCGATGGACCTGAAGCGCGGCATCGACAAGGCTGTTGCCGCCGCCATCGAAGAGCTGCGCAAGATCAGCAAGCCCTGCACGACCAACAAGGAAATCGCGCAAGTCGGCTCGATCTCGGCGAACAGCGATTCGTCGATCGGCGACCGTATCGCTGAAGCGATGGACAAGGTCGGCAAGGAAGGCGTCATCACCGTCGAAGACGGCAAGTCGCTGCAAGACGAGCTGGAAGTGGTCGAAGGCATGCAGTTCGATCGCGGCTACCTGTCGCCGTACTTCATCAACAACCCGGACAAGCAAGTCGCCGTGCTGGAAAGCCCGTTCGTCCTGCTGTTCGACAAGAAGATCTCGAACATCCGCGATCTGCTGCCGGTTCTGGAACAAGTCGCCAAGGCTGGCCGTCCGCTCCTGATCATCGCTGAAGACGTCGAAGGCGAAGCGCTCGCAACGCTGGTCGTCAACAACATCCGCGGCATCCTGAAGACCGTCGCCGTCAAGGCTCCGGGCTTCGGCGACCGTCGCAAGGCCATGCTGGAAGACATCGCGATCCTGACCGGCGGCCAGGTCATCGCGGAAGAAACCGGCCTCACGCTCGAAAAGGCAACGCTGAACGAACTCGGTCAGGCGAAGCGCATCGAAGTGGGCAAGGAAAACACGACGATCATCGACGGCGCAGGCGTTGCCGCGAACATCGAAGCGCGCGTGAAGCAAATCCGCACGCAGATCGAAGAAGCGACCTCGGACTACGACCGCGAAAAGCTGCAAGAGCGCGTTGCCAAGCTGGCAGGCGGCGTGGCAGTGATCAAGGTTGGCGCTGCGACCGAAGTCGAAATGAAGGAAAAGAAGGCACGCGTGGAAGACGCGCTGCACGCAACCCGCGCTGCCGTTGAAGAAGGCATCGTCCCGGGCGGCGGCGTTGCGCTGATCCGTGCACGTACGGCGATCGCCAGCGTGAAGGGCGCCAACGCAGACCAGGACGCCGGCATCAAGATCGTCCTGCGCGCGATGGAAGAGCCGCTGCGCCAGATCGTCACGAACGGCGGCGAAGAAGCGTCGGTGGTCGTGGCAGCCGTCGCGGCCGGTCAAGGCAACTACGGCTACAACGCAGCGACCGGCGAGTACGGCGACCTGGTTGAAGCCGGCGTGGTCGACCCGACCAAGGTCACGCGCACCGCGCTGCAAAACGCAGCTTCGGTTGCGGGCCTGCTCCTGACGACGGACGCAGCGGTTGCAGAACTGCCGAAGGAAGATGCTCCGATGCCCGGCGGTATGCCCGGCGGCATGGGCGGCATGGGCATGGACATGTAATCAGGCGACGAGCCCGATTGCATCGACGTGCAGGGAAATGCGCCTGATGGCGTGTTTCCCCGGTGCCATGCACCGGTTGCACCCGAACGAAAAACCCGCAGCGATGCGGGTTTTTTTATTTCTGCGCCGTTTTTCAAGGCGCGGGCAGGAATCTTGCTGTTCCCCGCAAGTCCCCGCGTGGCGGGCGATTGAGCCATCCAGGAAGGTGCGCGGCCAGGGCGAATCTGCTGAGGGCCAGGCGGGGACGGTATACTCCCGCTGGTCCGCTCTTCCTGCAGGCGCGGCGGCGCGATCGTCGGCAAGGACCCTTATTGGGGATCCGTCGGCGCCCCGTCCTGGATCGAGCATCGGGTGGAATTTCACATCATCAATGAAAATTGAGACGAACAGCAGCGTGGCGGTCGTATTGCCACCGCCCATCGGCGACAGCCTCATTGGCATGGTCCTCGTGCACAACCTGGTTCGCAACGGCTACCAGCCGGTCGTGTTCGGCTGGGTGGCGGAGCAGCTTGCCGACTGGTTTCCCTGGGTGCGCGTCGGGCGCATGGCCGAACATGCCGGCGCCTTCGACACGGTGATCGAGCTGCGTCCGACCGAAACCGGCCATACGCTGTGCAAGTCGGGCAAGCCGTTTTGCCTCGCCGATCTGCCCGCGTATCACGGCCCGATTCATCATATGGTCGATCGCATCGTCGAGATTGCGGGCAGCGAGCTGGCGCTCAAGGATGTCACGCGTTCGAACGGGCTCACGGTGCCGCCCGGCATCGTGCGCAACAGCGTGGCGAACCGCGTGGTGATTCATCCGACCGGCAGCCATCCGGAAAAGATGTGGAGCCGCGAGAAGTTTCTGGCGCTCGCGCGCTCGCTGGCCGAGCTCGGGCTGCAGCCGAGCTTTCTCGTTGCGCCCAACGAATTCGAGGCGTGGCGCGACATCGCCGCGCAAGGGCACGAGGTCAACGCGCTGGCGAAGCTCGGCGAGGTCGGCAAGTGGATTGCGAGTTCGGGCTGGTTCATCGGCAACGATTCGGGCCTGGGTCACCTCGCTTCGTCGATCGGCGTGCCCACGCTCACGCTCTTCATGCGCCGTGGTCTCGCACGCTCCTGGCGGCCGGGCTGGGGGCCGGGCGAAATCGTCCTGCCGCCCGACGTCGTGCCGTTCGGCGGACTCAAGGAGCGCTTGTGGAAGCAATTGCTTTCGGTTCGCCGCGTGATGTCCGGATTCCAAACGCTGCGCGATGCGAGCGCGGCCGCTACTGTTCGTTGAGTCTGATTAATCCATGCGTTTTTCTCCCGTGGCTGCCTCGGCGGTAGCCTTGCTGTTGTTGATCGCCCCCGCCGTCAATCTCGTCTGGCGGGGCGGCACCGGATACTGCTTTTTCATCCTGCTCGCGATGGCGCTATACGCCGCCGTGCGCTACCGCCGCGTGGACGGCTATTTTTCGCCGCTCTCCGAATACCGCTGGTTCGTCGCCGGCATGTGCGGGCTCGTGATCGCCGCGTTCGTGCAGCAGATCCTTTATGGCATGTGGCTGCCGCGCCAGTTCGATGCCTATTCGCGCTTCGCGCTCGCGATCCCGATTTTTCTGATGCTGCGGCAGATGCCGTCGCGCTACTTCCGCGCGCTCGGCTGGGGCTGCGCGCTCGGCGCGCTGGTCCTGGGCGCCCTCGCGCTCGCGCATCGCCCGGAAGGCGGCTGGACCGACGACGATCGCCTGAACAACGACTTCACCAACGCCATTCCCTATGGCGACACGGCGCTGCTGCTCGCATTTCTCGCGGTCTTCACGATCGGCTGGAACGACGGCAAATATCGCAAGCTGGCCACGGCCATCAAGCTCGCGGCACTGATGGCCGGCGGCTTCTCCTCCTACTCGTCGGGCACGCGTGGCGGCTGGGTCGCCATTCCGGTTTTTCTCGTGATGCTCGGCGTGCAGTACGGGTGGTTCACCAACCGCCGGCGCCTGGCGGCCGCGGCAGCCATCGTCGTGATCGGCACGGCGGGTCTGCTCGCCTCGCCTCGCATCGCGCAGCGCATTCACGACTTTTCGGTCGATATCACGCGGCTCCATAGCGGCGACCCGAACTCTTCGACGGGCATCCGTCTGGAGCTCTGGCGCGCTTCGGCCCATCTCTATTCGATGCATCCGGTTTACGGCGTCGGCAAGGGGCGGCTGGAGGGCGCCATGGAGGATCTGTCGAAGCAAGGCTTCATGCCCGAACTGGTCGTCAATGCGCGCGCGCATAGCGACTTCTTCTCGACCATCGCGGAACTGGGATCGGTCGGGCTTGCGTGCCTTTTGCTCTACTACTACGGGACGATCGTTTATTTCTGGCGCAAGCGGCGCTCGGCCGACCGGTTCGTGCGGACCGCCGCATGGTCGGGACTGGCCGTCTCGGCCAGCACGATCGTCTTCGGCCTGACGATCGACGTGCTCGTGCCGATCATGGTGACCGTGCTGGTGGCGCTTTTCACGGCGACTTTCCTCGCGGCGATCGATGCGCGCGAGCGGGAACTGGCGGCGGCCGGTGGCGCTAAACCGGATTCGCCGACTCCGCTTCGATAGATAGGGCAGCGGCCGCCGCCCCTACGTCCGCTCCGGGCGCTTTTTAGTGCCGTGCTTCGCCCGGCGGTGGCAAGTCTGCGTCGTCGCCCGCGGGCTTTTCGCCGTCCTCGCCGCTGTCTTCGTTCTCGTTGCTGCGCGCCCAGAAGAAGCGGTCCGGCATCCACGCCCCCATCCCCGGCCGGAATGCGCTCTGCACGGCCTGATAGAGATATTCCTGCGCTTCGCGCACGGCCTCGGGCGGCTCCTGGCCGTTGGCGAGCAGGGCGGCGATGGCCGCGCCGAGCGTGTCGGTCAGGCCCAGCATCGGCTGCGTCGCGCGGTCCCAGAGGTCCTGGCGCAGCTGGCCGTCTTCGCAATAGAGCGTGTTCACCACGCGGTGCGTGCCCGTTTCCATCGAGAGGATGTACTCGCAGCCGGTCGAGAGCAGGTGGGCGATCGCCGCGTCGAGGCTGGGCGCTTCCGCGTCGCCGTCGGGCTGTGCGAGCGCGATCAGCGTGGCGGCATCGGCGATCAGCAGCGTGGTCTGCGGGACCAGCAGGTCTGCAATCGTTTCGCGCAGTTCGTCGGCGGCGAGCACGTGCTCGTCGTCGAGCGTGAAGTCGGGGGCGAGGATGAGCGGGACGTCGTCGTAGTCGGCGACTACTTCGGCAATCGCGCTCACCACTTCGGCGCGCGTGGTGGCGCCCACCTTGAATGCGGCCACCGGCATGTCTTCGAGCAGCATGCGCGCCTGGTTCGCCACGACCTCGGGGTCGAGTCCGGTGACTTCGTCGCTGCCCGCCGAATCGCGCACCGTATAGCCGGTGAGCGCGCTCACGCCGTGGCAGCCCATGCTGGCGAGCGTGAGCAGGTCGGCCTGCAGGCCGGCGCCGCCGGTCGGATCGGAAAGGCCGAAGGTAAGGACGATGGGAGGGGACTCGCTGGACATGGATGTGACGAAGTGAGTGATGGCCTGACGCGGTTGCGCCGGCGTTTCCAATTATGCGGCTTATCCGCGTGTCCGGGGACGGATGGCGCGCACGGCGCGGGGGTTTTTGCGCGGCGCGGTTGCATGGGCATGATGCCGCGGCCGGCGTTCGCCGCCGGATCGCTGCCTGTTCGCCGCGACGATTCCCTGCGCACGGTTGCTAGGCACAAAATCGGCAACACGGTACCATTCATGCTCTTGTTTCCCGACCGATTTTTTCGACCTTTCGACGCGGCATAAGAATGGAATATAGAAGCTGGATGTGCCTGATCTGTGGCTGGATCTACGACGAAGAAGCCGGTTTGCCGGACGAAGGTATTGCGCCCGGCACGCGCTGGGAGGATGTCCCGATCAACTGGACCTGTCCTGAATGCGGTGCGCGCAAGGAAGACTTCGAGATGGTCCAGATCTGACGCGCCGTGGCTGGGGGCCCGTGTGCCTGCGCAGCCGGCGGCATGCTTCGTCCGCACGCCGTCTGTTCGGTGCCTGCGGTGCCGGCGATGCCGGCCGGGGCGAAGGCCGGGCCTCGTCGGAGCTAAGGTGACGTCCCCGGCCTGCAATCTTTTGGCAATCGTTTTCGGCGCTCGCTCATGAGTCTTCGTTCAACGTCCGTTGCCCGTTTCGAAGCCTTGCCCAATCCCCGCGGCGGCCAGGTGCCGTTCGCCGAGGCGGCGCTCGCCGAAGCGCTCGACGCACTCGATACGCACGGCGATGCGGCCACGCCGCTGCGCCGCGCTGCGCGCGCGTTGCGCGACGCGGGCTGGCTCGCGGCGGCGCGGTTTGCCGATACGTTGCTGCTGGCTTCGCCGCTCGCGTTGTCCGCGCCGGAGCCCGTGGCGACGCCGCACAGCCAGCCGTCGCGCGCTGCCGCCGAAGCGGACGGCGATGGCGACGTGCGCGCGCGCTTCAGGGACGCGACCGGCGACCTGCGGGCGGCGCTCGGGCGCCACAACCTGCGCGAGCTCGCGTGCTCGCCCGCACTCTTTGTGCGCCAGCACGCGCTCTTCGAGGTGCTGGCCGGACATACGCCCGGCGTTGCGCTTCACTACGAGGATGTCGCGCTGCTCGGCCGGCCCGTCGCGCCCGCCACGCTGCGCGCACAGCCGGCGCACCGGCTGGCCCAGCTGCGTGCGCGCTACGAAGCGGCGCTCTTGCCCGCGCTCAAGACGCGGACTATCGCCGCCGGCAGCCGCGCGGCGGCCGCGTGGGCGAGCGCGGCCTTCGACGAGATGGACGCCTGTTTCGCCGAGCTCGCGAGCACCGATCCCTACGATTACTGGCGCCTCGCGGCGGCCTGCGCGCGCGCGCTGCGGCGTGGCGCGGGCTTCTGGGGCGACGAGGACCTGCGGCGCTTCTACGCCCGCTGCAATCTGCTGCTGGCGGACCATGCGCACGGGTTGCGCATTGCGCCGCAGTCGCTCGTGCGCGCGACGCTTGCGCTCTTGTGGCGCGATTACGCGCTTTTCGGCGCGGCGGCGGAGGATACCGCCGACGTGGACCTGCTCAACGATCACGGCCTGACGGTCGATTGGCACGTCGCCGGCACGCAGGCTTCCGAGGCGCTCTGGGAAGCGGGTGCGGCCGAGGCCGACGCGCTGGCCTCGCGCGTGGCGCGCGTGCGCGATCTGGGCGCCCTCGCGGTCAATGCCAACGCCTATGAGGATTTCCTGCAAACGGCCGATGCCGCCATGGTCGCGCTGACCGACCATGCGCGCGCGCTGTCGCGCCGTACGCGGCGCGAGGCGGCGGATGCGCTGCTCTCGGCGGAGGCGGCGTATCGCCTCGGCGCGGCGGCATGGGCGCTCGGGCTCGGTCACGTGGGGCTGCTGGCGGATGCGCTGGGTCTCGCCTGGCGGCGCACGGCGCATGCGATGTCGCAGGCCGAAGCGGCGGAGCGGCCGCTTGCGGCGAGCGCGATCGCCGAGCCGGACCCGGATGCCATCGAACAGGCGAGCGAGGCCTTGCGCGCGATGCTGCACAAGATCGCGGCCGGTGTGCCGCAGACGGATGCGTCGGCTGCCGTGCGTGCGCTCGCCGCGGCGATTGCCGCATTGCCGGCGCGCCCTGCACCGGCAGTGCAATGACCGCAGGCGGGCATCGTGCTTGCGCGCCTTCGCTGACTGCCGTTCGTGCCGGCTTGTCGATCGCGGTTCAGCCCGTCTTCTCTTTCCAACCTCTTCGCGCTTCCTGCGCCCCGGTGGCTGGCCCTTGCAGGCCCGGCGCGTCAGCGTGTTAGAGTGGGCGCAAGGCCCTGCAACAGGGCGTGTGGCCACCGGGCACAGTGGCGTCACGGCGCACCATGCCAGGGCGCGCATCGGGGTGTCTCCTGTCAGGAGTGCCCGGCGAGGGTCCAGGCACACCGGCCCGTCCGCCATTGCCCATCGTCTTTGCTAGAATTCAAACCATGTCCAAGAGTAACGATCGCATCAATCTGACCAACCAGTTCCTGATCGCCATGCCGAACATGGCAGATCCCACTTTTTCAGGAACGGTGGTGTACCTTTGCGATCATTCCGAGCGCGGCGCGCTGGGTCTCGTTATCAATCGTCCCACCGACATCGATCTGCAGGCGCTCTTCTCGCGCATCGACCTCAAGCTCGAAATCGAACCGCTCCTGCACGTGCCCGTCTATTTCGGCGGCCCGGTGCAGACCGAGCGCGGTTTCGTGCTCCACGCGCCCGAAGAGGGCACCAACTACACGTCGTCGATGTCCGTGCCGGGCGGGCTCGAGATGACCACGTCGAAGGACGTGCTCGAAGCCGTCGCGAACGGCAAGGGCCCCGAACGTTTCCTGCTCACGCTCGGCCATGCCGGCTGGGGCGCGGGCCAGCTCGAAGACGAAATCTCGAAGAACGGCTGGCTCACCGTGGAAGCCGATCCGAAGATCGTCTTCGACGTGCCCGCGGAAGAGCGTTTCGAAGCGGCGCTCGCGCTGCTCGGCATTTCGTCGTCGATGCTCTCGGGCGAGGCGGGTCACGCATGAGCGTAGCCGTCGGGCGGGGAGCGGCCGAGGCCACCCTGCTTGCGTTCGACTACGGCGAAAAGCGCATCGGTGTGGCGCTGGGCAATGCGCTCACGCATAGCGCGCGCGCGCTCACCGTGATCCAGAACCGCAGTCGCGATTACCGCTTCGAAGCGATTGGCGCGCTCCTGCGCGAGTGGCAGCCCGACCTGCTGGTGGTGGGCCTGCCTTGTCATCCGGACGGCACGCCGCACGCCATGACGCAGCAGGCCAAACGCTTCGGCAACCAGCTGAACGGCCGCTTCAACCTGCCCGTGCTGTGGGTGGACGAACGCTATTCGTCGGTGGATGCCGAAGCGCGTTTGCGCGAGCGCGGCGAATATCGCGGCGACCACGCGAGCGGGCAGATCGACGCCGAAGCCGCCTGCGTGATCCTCCAGCAATATCTCGACGAACGCTCCGCCTCCCCGTCATGAACGTCACGCGTGTCACGACTCCTGGCGAGACGCCGGATGCCGGGGCATGGGCGCTCGCTCGCGGCGCGGCTTCGTGCGAACCGGCCCCGCATCCAGAGGACCACTACGATGAACACCCAGCCCGCCTCCGTCGAGGCCCGCAGTACCGATAGCGGACCCTTTCGCTATGGCTTCCTGAAGGGCAATCCGCAGCTCACGAAGAACGGCGAGCTCAAGCACCTGCTGACGATCGAGGGCCTGCCGCGCGCGATCGTCACGCATATCCTCGACACGGCCGTTCAGTTCGTGAGCGCCGCCGACAGCGACGGGAAGAAACTGCCGCTGCTGCACGGCAAATCGGTGTTCAACCTGTTCTTCGAGAACTCCACGCGTACGCGCACGACCTTCGAAATCGCTGCGAAGCGCCTCTCGGCGGACGTGCTCAACCTGAACATCAACGCTTCGTCGACGAGCAAGGGCGAATCGCTGCTCGACACCATCGGCAACCTCTCGGCCATGCACGCCGACATGTTCGTCGTGCGTCACGCCTCGAGCGGCGCACCGTATCTGATCGCCGAACACTGCGCGCCGCACGTGCACGTGATCAACGCCGGCGACGGGCGCCACGCGCACCCCACGCAGGGGCTGCTCGACATGTACACGATTCGCCACTACAAGCGCGATTTCACGAACCTGCGCGTGGCGATCGTGGGCGACATCCTGCATTCGCGCGTCGCGCGCTCGGACATTCATGCGCTCACCACGCTGGGCGTGCCCGAAGTGCGCGCGATCGGACCGCGCACGCTGCTGCCGGGCGGCCTCGAACAGATGGGCGTGCGCGTGTTCCACAACCTCGACGAGGGCCTCAGGGACGTCGACGTCATCATCATGCTGCGCCTGCAGAACGAACGCATGAGCGGGGCGCTGCTGCCTTCCGCGCAGGAGTATTTCAAGAGCTGGGGGCTCACGCCGGAGCGCCTGGCGCTGGCCGCGCCCGACGCGATCGTGATGCACCCGGGGCCGATGAACCGCGGCGTCGAGATCGACTCGCAGGTGGCCGACGGCCCGCAGTCGGTGATCCTCGACCAGGTGAGCTTCGGCATCGCGGTGCGCATGGCCGTGATGGGCATTGTCGCCGGCAACCCCGCGTGAACAGGCGAGACAACAAAGGCAGCGCATGAAGATCCATATTCAAGGCGGCACGCTGATCGACCCCGCGGCCGGCACCGAACAGCGGCAGGACGTATCTATCGCGGCGGGGAAGATCGTCGCGCTCGGCGAGGCGCCCGTTGATTTCCGCGCGGACAGGATAATCGACGCGCGCGGACTGCATATCGCGCCGGGCCTGGTCGATCTGTGCGCACGGCTGCGCGAACCGGGCTACGAGCACAAGGCGACGCTCGACTCCGAAATGGCCGCGGCGCTTGCGGGCGGGGTGACGAGCCTCGTGTGCCCGCCCGACACCGACCCCGTGCTCGACGAAGCGGGCCTGATCGAAATGCTCGGCTTTCGCGTGGGCAAGCTCGAACGCTCGCGCGTGTATCCGCTGGGTGCGCTCACGGTGGGCCTGAAAGGCGAGGTGATCACCGAAATGGTGTCGCTGACCGAAGCGGGCTGCGTCGGCTTCACCCAGGCCGACCATCCGATCGCCGATACCCAGGTCCTGCTGCGTGCGCTTCAGTACGCGAGCACCTATGGCTACGCGGTCTGGCTGCGGCCGCAGGACGCGTATCTTTCGAAGGGCGGCGTGGCGGCGAGCGGCGCGGTGGCATCGCGCCTCGGCCTCTCCGGCGTGCCCGTGAGTGCGGAGACGATCGCGCTCTTCACGCTCTTCGAGCTGATGCGCGTAACGGGCGCGCGCGTGCATGTGATGCATCTCTCGTCGGCGGCGGGCGTGGCGCTCGTGCGCGCGGCGAAGGCCGAAGGCCTGCCCGTGACCTGCGACGTGAGCGCGAACCACATCCATTTGATCGACATGGACATCGGCTATTTCGATGCGCAGTTCCGCCTCGATCCGCCGCTGCGTCAGCAGCGCGACCGCGAAGCGATCCGTGCGGGGCTCGCGGACGGCACGATCGACGCGATCTGCTCCGACCACACGCCCGTGGACGACGACGAAAAGCTGCTGCCCTTCGGCGAGGCCACGCCGGGCGCGACGGGACTCGAGCTCCTGCTTTCGCTGACCGTGAAATGGGCGCAGGAAGCGGGCGTGCCGCTCGCGAAGGCGCTTGCGCGCGTGACGTCGGCGCCGGCTGCGGTGATGCAGGCGGAGGCGGGGCGTCTCGCACCGGGTGCGAACGCCGACCTTTGCCTCTTCGACGCCGGGGCGCACTGGCGTGTCGAGCCGCGGGCATTGAAGAGCCAGGGGCACAATACGCCGTTCCTCGGCTACGAATTGCCTGGCGTGGTGCGCGCGACGATCGTCGCGGGGCGCGTCGGCTTCGAGCGCCATTGAGGGCTTTCGTACCATCCACGTAACAAGCACGTACCGATCGATACCGTTTTCGTTTCGTTGACCATGAGCCTCTTCGTACGCAAGACCCGTCTGCTTGGCCACCTGCTGCGCGGCGCCTTCACCGTCGCGCTGCGCTTTCCGCGCGCGAGCACCGAAGCGCGCCACGCCATGAACCGCGCGTGGTCGCTCAAAATGCTCCAGTTGTGCGGCATGAAGCTCGTCGTGCACAACGACGCGGCGACGCTCGACGCGGGCGCGCTCGTCGTCAGCAACCATATCTCGTGGATCGACATCTACGTGATCAATGCGTGGCGGCCGACGCCGTTCGTCTCCAAGGCCGAGATCCGCAACTGGCCGCTGATCGGCTGGTTCGCCCAGAACCTCGATACGGTGTTCGTCGAGCGCGAAAAGCGCAGCGACGCGCGGCGCATCATGCACGAACTCGCGGCGCGGCTGCAACGCGGCGAGCTGATGTGCGTGTTCCCCGAAGGTACGACCTCGGATGGGCGCGCGCTCAAGCCGTTTCACACGAACATGTTCCAGGCGGCGGTGGAAGCGGAGCGGCCGGTGCAGCCGCTGTGCATCTACTACGAGGATGCGCAGGGGCGGCAGTCGGTGGCGCCGGCGTATATCGACGATGTGTCGCTCAAGCAGTCGCTCGATGCGCTGCTGAAGGCGGGGCCGCTCACGGCGCACGTGTATGTGGGCGAGCCGATTGCGGCCGAAGGCGACCGGCGCAAGCTCGCCGGGCAGGCGCAGGCGGCCGTGGAGGCGGCGCTGGAGTCGATGCGCGGGCCGGCGGTGATTTAGCGGGGCGGAGCGGGGAGGCCGCAGCGCCGGGCGCGGTCTCAGGCGCCGGCGGCGCGGCAGCTCTGGCAATCGACCTGGGTGAGCATGCGGCGCGCCGGGTCTGCTTCGAGCCGCACGGCCGAAAGCTGCTCGCCCCAGACGCAACCGGAATCGAGCCCGATCAGGTTGTCCCGCAGCGTCAGGCCGAGCGCGGCCCAGTGACCGAAGACGACGGTGTTGCCGCTCGTCTTGCGTCCGGGGACGTCGAACCACGGCATGTAGCCCGTCGGCGCGGAGGCGAGGCCGCCGCTCGTGCTGAAGTCCATGGCGCCGTCGCGGTTGCAAAAGCGCATGCGGGTCAGCGCGTTGCAGGTGATGCGTAGCCGGTCGATGCCCTTCAGGTCGTTCGACCAGCGGTTCGGCTCATTGCCGTACAGGCCCGCCAGGGTCTCCTTCCAGGTGTCGCGGCGCAACGCCTTTTCGAGGTCGTGCGCCAATTCCAGCGTCAGATCGATGTCCCATTGCGGCAGCACGCCTGCGTGCACCATGAGCATGCCGAAGTCGTGGTGCGCGATAGGGCGATGGCGGACCCAGTGAAGCAGGTCCGCGGTGTCGGGCGCGTTCAGGATGGCATCGATGGTGTCGCCCTTCTTCGCCTTGCGGATGCCCGCCGATACCGACAGCAGATGCAGGTCGTGATTGCCGAGCACGGCGACGGCACGCTCCCCGAGTCCGATCAGCTCGCGCAGCGTGGCGAGCGACTCGGGACCGCGGTTGATCAGGTCGCCCGCGAACCATAGCGGTGTGTCGGGCGAGGGCGCGGCCTTGGCGAGGAGTTCGCGAAACGAGGTGTGGCAGCCCTGCAGGTCGCCGAAGGCGAGGGGGGAGGGGCGGACGGCAGGCGTAGTCATCGAAGCGGAAACCGGTGGCGTGCGTGGCTGGGTCAAGCGCAAGACGGTAACACAGGAAAACGAACGGGGGAGTCGCAATGGTTCCGGCTGACCTGTAATGTGAGGCTGAAACCGTGGTCATGGGCGTGGCGCGCGGTCATGGTATGGTTTTTGCCGTGAATGCGCCGCCCTATAATTGCTACGAATTGACAGATTCCGGGCACGGTGTTCTTTCAATTGACACGGGCCGTTTTGATAAAAAATAGCATCGTCGCAGTCGTCTTTCGAAAAACTGAAGTACGTGCCGCAGCCGTTTCGGGTTGCCGCGTTTGCAAGGGAGTCCCATGATTCTGGTGACGGGCGGTGCCGGCTTTATCGGCGCCAACTTTGTGCTTGACTGGCTGGATGGATCCGACGAAGCGATCGTCAACGTGGACAAGCTGACCTACGCGGGCAATCTCGGCACGTTGAAGTCGCTGCAAGGCAATCCGAAACATGTTTTTGCCCGCGTGGACGTCTGCGACCGCGCGGCCCTCGATGCGCTCTTCGCCGAACACCGGCCGCGCGCGGTGCTGCACTTTGCCGCCGAGAGTCACGTGGACCGCTCGATTCATGGTCCGGCGGATTTTGTTCAGACGAATATCGTCGGCACATTCACGCTGCTCGAGGCTGCGCGAGAGCATTGGAATAGCCTGGACGACGCAGGCAAGGCGGCGTTCCGGTTTCTGCACGTTTCCACCGATGAAGTATTCGGCTCGCTTTCGGCTACCGATCCGCAGTTCTCGGAAACCACGCCCTATGCCCCGAACAGTCCCTATTCCGCGAGCAAGGCTGGCTCGGATCACCTCGTGCGTGCCTGGCACCATACCTATGGCATGCCCACGCTGACCACGAACTGCTCGAACAATTACGGCCCCTATCAGTTCCCTGAAAAGCTCATTCCGCTGATGATCGCGAATGCGCTCGCCGGCAAGCCGCTACCCGTCTATGGCGACGGCCAGAACGTGCGGGACTGGCTTTACGTAGGCGATCATTGCAGCGCGATCCGCGAAGTGCTTGCACGCGGCACGGTCGGCGAGACGTATAACGTCGGTGGGTGGAACGAGAAGACGAATCTCGAAGTCGTGCATACGTTGTGCGAACTACTCGACGCATTGCGCCCGAAGGCGTCGGGCTCGTATCGCGACCAGATCACCTATGTCACGGACAGGCCCGGTCACGACCGGCGCTACGCGATCGATGCGCGCAAGCTCGAGCGCGAGCTCGGCTGGAAGCCGGCGCAAACCTTCGAAACCGGCCTGGCGAAGACAGTGCGCTGGTACCTGGACAACCCGCAGTGGGTCGACGAAGTGGCTTCGGGCGACTATCGAAAATGGGTCGAAACGAACTATGTACAGCGCGCATAAGGGGCAGTGCGATGGCACGTAAAGGCATTATTCTCGCGGGCGGTTCCGGCACACGGCTCTACCCCATTACGCATGCGGTGTCGAAGCAACTGCTGCCGGTCTACGACAAGCCGATGATCTATTACCCGCTGTCGACGTTGATGGTCGCGGGTATTCGCGATGTTCTGATCATCTCGACGCCGCAGGATACGCCGCGCTTCGAAGCGATGCTCGGCGACGGCAGCAAGTGGGGCATGAATATTCAGTACGCGGTGCAGCCTTCGCCGGACGGGCTTGCCCAGGCGTTCGTCATCGGCCGTGAATTTGTCGGTCACGATCCGTCGGCGCTGATTCTCGGCGACAACATTTTCTACGGCCACGACCTCGTCAAGCAACTCGAGCATGCGAGCGCACAGGAGACGGGCGCGACGGTGTTTGCCTATCACGTCACCGATCCGGAGCGCTACGGCGTGATCGAGTTCGACAAGGCCTTCCGAGCGCTCTCGATCGAGGAAAAGCCTGCGCAGCCGCGTTCGAACTACGCGGTGACTGGACTCTACTTCTACGACAACCGGGTGTGCGACATTGCGCGCGATATCAAACCCTCGCAGCGCGGAGAGCTGGAAATCACCGACGTCAACTCGCGCTACCTTGCCGACGGCGCATTGAATGTCGAGATCATGGGGCGCGGTTACGCCTGGCTCGATACCGGCACGCACGATTCGCTCATCGATGCGGCAACGTTCATTGCCACGCTGCAAAAGCGTCAGGGTCTCGTCGTGGCGTGTCCCGAGGAGATTGCCTACCGTCGCCGCTGGATTGACGCCGAACAGATGCAGAAGCTTGCGATGCCGCTTGCGAAGAGCGGATACGGCAAGTACTTGTTGAACCTACTCACGGATCAGGTTGCATGGCCATCACAGTAACTGCTGCGGCGCTCCCCGACGTCAAGCTGATCGAGCCGAAGGTGTTTGGCGACGCGCGCGGGTACTTCCTCGAGAGCTTCAACGCGCGGGAGTTCGCCGAAAAGGTACAGTCCGGTGTCGAATTCGTGCAGGACAATCATTCGCGCTCGGCAAGAGGCGTGCTGCGTGGATTGCATTATCAGATCGAGCATGCGCAAGGCAAGCTTGTGCGCGTGGTGGAAGGCGAGGTGTTCGATGTGTGTGTCGATCTCCGGCGCAGCTCGCCCGATTTCGGTAAGTGGGTCGGTGTGACGCTTTCGGCCGATAACCACCGCCAACTGTGGGTGCCGCCGGGTTTTGCACATGGCTTCGTGGTGGTTTCGGAGTCTGCCCAGCTTCTTTACAAGACCACGGACTACTGGTACCCGGAGCACGAACGGTCGCTGCTTTGGAGCGATAGTCGGCTGGGTATCGAATGGCCGTTGACTGGCGCACCCGTCCTCGCGCCCAAGGACGCCGAGGGCCGCACGCTGGCGGAGGCAGACGTTTATGAGTGAGCGCAACGAAGTCGATGCACGTTCTGCCTTGCCGGAACCGCCGGTCATTCTCGTGACCGGCGCGGCGGGGCAGGTGGGCTTTGAGGCCGTGCGCGCGTTGCAGGGGCTGGGCACGGTTGTCGCCGTGGATCGCAGCCGGCTCGATCTGACCCGGCTCGATCAGGTCCGGGACCTGGTGCGCGAAGTGAAGCCTGCGCTGATCGTGAACGCGGCGGCCTATACGGCGGTCGATCGTGCGCAAGCCGATGCCGAGACGGCGCAACTGCTCAATGCGGGACTTCCTCGTGTGCTGGCTGAAGAAGCGGCACGGCTTGATTCTCTCTTGATCCACTATTCGACCGACTATGTTTTCGACGGCACGAAAGCAGGTTGCTATGTGGAGAGCGACGAACCGAATCCCCTGAATGTGTATGGCCACACCAAGCTTGCCGGAGAGCAGGCAATCGCGGCGGTCGGCGGCAAACACCTCGTGTTCCGTACGAGCTGGGTCTACGGTGCGCGAGGGCGCAATTTCATGCTGACCATGCTGAGGCTGGCGAAGCAGGCGGACGCCAGCATTTCTGTGGTCGACGATCAGGTTGGGGCGCCGACATGGAGCGCAACCATCGCTGCGTTGAGTGCAGCGGTGGTCGCAAGGTATTGCGCGAGCGTTGCTTCCCCTGAATGGTGGTGCGAGCGCTCAGGCGTCTATCACCTTACCGCAGGGGGCGCGACGTCGTGGTATGGCTTTGCATGTGCCGTTTTCGAGGCCGTGCAGTACGAGGATGTTGCGGTGACACCCATCGCGACCAGCGATTATCCTACGCCCGCCCGGCGACCGGCGAATTCGCGATTGAACTGCGACAAGCTTGCCGCGGTCTTCGGTCTGCGGGCGCCTGACTGGAGGGAGTCGCTTGCGTTGTGTTTGCAGGGCTATCGGCAGGCGGCATAGAAGGTATTCCCAGCCTTGGCTATTTATTGTTCAAGGGCTGGAGCTTGCTTCTTTCCTTTGGGCTCCATCGACTGTTGCTCACCTGGGATCCTTCGCTTGTGAGCGAATCGATTGAATGCACGATGGGTCAAGTTGACTTCGAAGTTCCGCGGAGGAAGCCCATGCCCTTACGTCGCGCCGAAAGATTTGTGTAAGATCCCGATGACCAATTCATGACAATGTATGGTGTCCGCGGGCCGTCGTGTCGCACTTTCCGTGGCCTTGCTGCCCATCTGCCGAATTTTATTTTCAGTCAACTGGCCCGCCCATAAGCACTTTCATTTTGTAGCAATTCCGAACAGTTCTGTTGTCGAACTCCGAATAAAATGCCACCATAGCGCGCTTACCCAGGCGCCCCGACCGGCAGACGGACGCCAGCATTCCTGGGATCTGGCCATACCGTAGTCGTAGTGCCCGGGGATGGTTGCGCCGTCTGAAGTGCATAGTATCTAGAGAGAAATTTGTGAGTCTGATACCAGTTATCCTGTGTGGCGGCGCGGGATCCCGGCTGTGGCCGGTATCCCGGGAATCGCATCCCAAGCCTTTCATTCGTCTGGCGGATGGTCAAAGCCTTCTGCAGAAGGCTTTCCTGCGGGCGGCCGCGCTCGATGACGTCAAGCAGATCCTCACGGTGACCAATCGCGACCTGTTCTTCAAGACTGAAGACGAGTTCCGCGAGGTCAACGAGCGCGGCGTTGCAACGTCGTTCATTTGCGAGCCATTTGGCCGCAACACGGCGGCAGCCGTTGCTGCAGCGGCACTGCATGTCGCAAAGGCCAACGGTCCGGACACGACGATGCTGGTCCTCGCGGCCGATCACCTGATCGCCGACCAGGAGGCGTTTGCGGAGGCAGTCGGCAAGGCGCAGGAACTGGCTCGCCAGGGCAAGATCGTCACCTTCGGTATTCGCCCCGATTCCCCGCAAACCGGTTACGGCTATATCGAAGCCGATGGCAACACGGTGCTGCGCTTCGTCGAGAAGCCTTCGCTCGAGAAGGCGCGCGAGTATCTCGCGTCTCAGCGCTTCTTGTGGAACTCAGGCATTTTTTGCTTTACCGCAGCTTCGATGTTGCGCGAACTCGGTCAGCATTGTCCCGAGATTCTCTCGAGCACGGAAGCGTGTCTGCGCGAGTCGCGCACCTCGGAAGGCGACGGCTGGGCGCAGGTGCAGCTCGCCCCGAAGAGCTTCGGCATGGTGCCCGACAATTCGATCGACTATGCCGTGATGGAGAAGTGCACGCAGGCTGCGGTCGTGTCGTGCAGCATCGGCTGGAGCGATATCGGCTCATGGACCGCGCTCAGCGAACTATGCCATCCGGATAGTCACGGTAACCGCGTAGAAGGCGAGGCGCTCCTCCACGACGTGGACAACTGTTACCTCGTGAGCCGCGACCGCGTGATCGGTGCCGTTGGTGTGGACAACCTGATCGTGATCGACACGCCGGACGCGTTACTGGTGGCCAATCGCGACCGGGCGCAGGACGTCAAACATATCTATTCCGAATTGAAGGCACGTGGGCATGACGCTCACAAGATGCATCGCACCGTGCATCGTCCCTGGGGCACTTATACCGTGCTGGAAGAGGGGCCGCGCTTCAAGATCAAGCGCATCGAGGTCAAGCCGGGTGCGAGCCTGAGTCTGCAGATGCATCATCATCGCAGCGAGCACTGGATCGTCGTGAGCGGTATGGCGAAGGTCGTCAATGGCGAGAAGGAGCTTTTCGTGTCGACCAACGAGTCGACCTACATTCCGGCGGGCCATAAGCATAGGCTGGAGAACCCCGGCGTTGTCGGTCTCGTGATGATCGAGGTTCAGAGTGGCGAATACCTCGGCGAGGACGATATCGTGCGGTTCGAGGACGTTTACGGGCGTGCGTAATGGGTGGAGCGGTAATCGATCGAGGTAAAAAGGATCTGGCGAGCCACGATGGCGGCGACGATCTGATCGCCGGCATTGCGGCCGTGCGCGTATGGGGTACGCTGGGCTGGCACGATATTCGGCAGCGCTATCGCCGCTCCGTGCTCGGGCCGTTCTGGTTCACGCTCAGCACGGCCATCATGGTCGTCGTGCTGGGTGCGCTCTATTCCGAACTGCTTCACCAGGACATCCACGAGTATCTGCCGTATCTGGCGATCGGCCTCGTCGTCTGGGGTTTTCTGTCATCGGTCGCCAACGAAGGTTGCAGTACGTTCATTGGGGCGGCCTACCTTATCAAGCAGATACGTATTCCCCTGACCGTGCATGTCTGTCGCATTGTCTGGCGTAATTTCGTGATCCTGCTGCACAGCCTGCCTGTCGTGGTCGTGCTGATCGTCGTGCTCGGGCGCAGCATGAGCGTGGAATTTCTGCTCGTTCCGTTCGCATTGCTTCTGCTGTTCCTGCAAGGCGTATGGCTCAGCGTGGTTCTGGGCGTGCTGTGTGCGCGTTTTCGGGACATTCAGCCTATCGTGGCCAACCTTATCCAGGTCGCGTTCTTCTTTACGCCGGTCATGTGGTCGCCGGAGGTTCTGAAGTCGCGTGCGTGGGTGGCGACGTACAACCCGCTGTATCACATGATCGAACTGGTGCGCGCGCCGCTGATGGGGCGCCCGTTGCAGTGGGAGTCATGGGCGTGGTCGATCGGCCTGCTCGTATTCGGGTTCGTCTTCGCTCACATCCTCATGCGCCGCGCGCGCAACCGGGTTCCGTACTGGCTCTGACATCATGACGAGTTCTTCCATTGCTGCAGAGGGAATCGTCGTCGAGTTCCCGATCTTTGAAAACTCGCACCGCTCGCTGAAGAAGGCGGTGCTGAATCTGACGACGGGGGGGCGCATCGGTCACGATGCCGGCAGGCACACGGTCGTGCGCGCCCTCGACGAGCTCAGCTTTCGTTTTTCGGACGGAGAACGCATCGGGCTGGTCGGCCACAATGGTTCGGGCAAGACCACGCTGCTGCGCACGCTGACTGGGGTGTACGAGCCGGTGCACGGCAAGCTGAAGGTGCACGGCCGCATTGCGTCGCTGCTCGATGTCTCGATGGGTCTCGACCCGGACGCGACCGGCTTCGAGAACATTTATCTGCGCGGGATTCTGGACGGTCTCAAGCCGGCCCGCATACGCAGCAAGATCGACGAGATCGCCGACTTCAGCGAGCTCGGCGACTATCTGAATCTGCCTGTGCGCACGTATTCGAGCGGGATGATGCTGCGCCTCGCCTTTTCGATGTCCACCAGCATCGAAGCCGACATCCTGATCATGGACGAGTGGCTGAGCGTGGGCGACGCGGACTTCAAGGCGAAGGCGGCCCAGCGTCTCGAGGCCCTGGTCGGCCAGGCGTCCATTGTCGTGATTGCCAGCCACGAACCTGCGCTGGTTCAGCGGGTGTGCACCCGCAAGATCAGCCTCGAGCACGGCAAGATTGTCGCGGACGAGCCGGTCGCGGCTCCGCCGCCTGCCAGTGAAAATGGTGTTCGTGCCGACTCGGAAGTTTCCGGTCTTTCGGCCGCTGCAACCGATTCCCGCTCGGCTGCCTGATACAGAACCCTGGCGCCCGCGCCAGGGTTCTGCATAAAAGGCAGTCGCTATTCTCCGAGCTTGAGTTTAAGGGCTAGATAAGGCATGTATTCCATGCGCGCTGATCATCCGCTGGTTCGCTACGGCCGTTCTCTCTTTCTTCACCAACCGTTCCGGCTGTTGAAGGGCGTGGCCGGCGCGTACGTGGCCTATCCGATTGCCGAAAGTCGCGAGCAGCGCAGCGTGCGGCCGAAGATCGCCGAGTTGCGCCGCTACTATCGGCAACCGTTCGCGCAACGGCGCAAGATTGCGCTCGAGCGTCTGGAGTCGATCCTGCAATTCGCCGGCGAACAGGTGCCGTACTATCGCGACCTGTTCCGCGAACGGAATTTCGACCCCGCAAAGGCCGGCAAGGATCCACGCTATCTCGAGGACCTGCCGTACCTGACCAAGGACATCATCCGGGAGCAGGGGGGGCGGCTCTTTTCTCGCCCCCTCGAGCAGGTGCGCCATCACGCCTGCAAGACCGGCGGGTCGACGGGGCTCTCCTGCACGATCTTCTATGATCAGGTGGCAGCCGATTATTCGTCTGCCGTTACGTTCTACGCGCGCCGCAGGATCGGCAAGCACGGCTACCGCTCCGAGCTGCACTTCGCCTGCCGATTTCCCGACGAGGTCGTTCCGCCGTGGCCGTCGCGCGAAGATTTCAAATGCTTCGCGATGAACCGCAGCAACATCTTCTTCGACCGCATCGACGACACCGGACTCGAGGAGATGTGGCGTACGCTGAAGCGTCGCAAGCCCTATCTTGCGCACGGACACCCCTCGACCATGTATGCGCTTGCCTGCTACGTCGAGCGCAAGTACGGCAGCGACAAGGCATTTTCCGTTTTCGAATCGAGTGGCGAATTGCTGGAGCCGCATCAGCGCGAAGTGATCGAACGGGCGCTGCGTTGCCGTGTGATCGACCGTTACGGGCTCGCCGAACTCGGCGTGATGGCCTACGAGCTCGACGGACACGAACGCGGTTTCCAGATCCTCGATTCGGAGGGCTGGCCCGAGAGCCGCATTGCCCACGACGGCATCGACGGGACCCATGAGTTCGTGCTCACGGGCTTTCGCAACCGGCTCATGCCGCTCATTCGCTACGCGACGGGCGACATGGCGCGGGTCGAAGAGCGCGATAACGGTTTCTTCCTGACCGACGTGGTAGGACGCATCCATGACGTGGTGCCGATCAACGGCGTCGCTCATCCCACGCATCACATTCAGGACATGCTGGATCACCGTGTGGGCGGCATCCAGGAGTTCCAGATCGATTTGCGCACTTTGCCGCCGACGTTGCGTATCGTGCTCGAACCGTGGGCCAACGAGGAAGACACGACGAAGAAGCTGCGCGGATATTGGCAGGATGCCTTCACGATTGCCTATGTCGGTCACGACGACCTCGTGCGCGTCGGGCGCCGTTCGAAGTTCCGCCATGTGGTGACCGCATGATTGGCGTCCTGTTTCCTGCCACGTCGAGCGAAGCTGGGCGGCTGGTGCTCGCTGCGCTGCGCCGCTCCGTTAGCGCGACGCAGGCGTACCCTATCGCACGTGCGATGTTGTCCACGCAGCCCGCACCCGCAATCGTTGTCGTGGTCGATGCACCCGACGATTGGGGCGATGTACTTGTCGAATGGCTCGACGCGCATGCGGTCAAGCTGGTCGCCTTCGGTCGTCTGCCGCGGGCGCTTGCGCAGCGCCTGGGTTGCGAGGGACGCACATGGCCGGAGAATCTGGTTGCGGCCGCGCGTAGCGCGCCTGCCCTGTCCGGTCACGATGCATCGAGCGCCGCGCAGGTGTGCTATGGCGAACATGCCGCAGTCCTCGGCGGGCGCGCGTGGGTGCGCCCTTTCGAACGCTTCGATTTCACCGACGAATGGAATAACCTGGGCTACGGCGCGATTCGTGCCGATCAGTCGATCTGGGCAGTAAGCCAACCGCTCGATGTGCCCGACGCGGCGCGCCTCGCATCGGTCGAAATCGACGGCGCGTCCACTTTCGCGTATGCCGCGCTCTGGCAGCAGGGGCCGTCAAGCGTGCTCTGGTTCAACCGGGCGGTCGGACCGTGCGACTCGTTTGAATGGCGCCTCGTCGAGCGTTTCCTGTGCGATCACCGCGCTGCCGATCTGCCTTGTCAGCCGGTCTTGAGCGAGATTCCATGGGGGTATGACGCCGCGATCACGTCGCGTCTCGACTGCGACGAGGACATCGAATCGGCGCGTCCTCTCTGGCAGGCGTATCAGCGGCTCGGCGTTCCGTTTTCGCTGGCCATTCATACCTCCAATCTGCGCGACGATACGCACTTCGGCATGCTGCGCGAGTTCGCGTCGGCGGCGGATACGGCGCTCCTGTCGCACACCGCGACGCATGCGCCGAACTGGGGCGGCAGCTACGAGGCGGCCCGTGCAGAGGGCGCGGAGTCGATGGAACGCATCGAGGCGGTGACCGGGCAGCGCGTTCGCTATGCGGTCTCGCCGTTTCACCAGAGTCCGGACTATGCGCTTGCCGGGTTGTGCGACGCCGGTTACGCAGGGTGCGTGGGCGGGATCATCCGTAACGATCCCGAGTTCCTCATTGCGCGAGGTGGTTCGCTGGCGGGCCTGTCGCAAGGGTTCACCGGACACAGCCAGCAGACGATGCTGCACGGCGATTGCATGTTGGTATCCGGGGATCCGCTTGCTGTATTCAAGGAGGCGTTCGATCTCGCGTACGAGACGAAAACCTTGTTCGGCTACCTCGATCATCCGTTCTCGCCGCGCTATCAGTACGGCTGGCCGGACGAGGCCGTGCGGATCGACGCACACGAGAAGTTCGTCGCCTATATCCGGGCACGTGCGCACAAGCCTCTTTTCATGAACGAAAACGTCGCGCTCGATTTCCTGGCGGCAAAGTCCTCGCTGCAGGTCGTCGAGCAGGCCGGGGCTTTTCGCTTCATAGGCGGTTTTAGTACCGTCGATGTTGCCGCCCCCCATGCGCTGCCGTTCGCAGTCGAATATCGCGGCCAGCGTGTACCGGTCACTGGCGAAGGGCTGCCACGATGAGGGTGCTGGTCGTGCTCGGCACGCGTCCGGAAGTGATCAAGCTGGCACCGGTAATCGAGGCCTTGCGGCCCGTCGCGCAGACGGTGGTGTGCGCGACAGGCCAGCATAGGGAAATGCTGGCGCAGGCGCTGGACTTCTTCGGTATCGAGCCCGATGTCACGCTCGACACCATGAGTCCCGGGCGCTCGCTCAACGTGCTTGCCTCGCGGCTGCTCATGGAGATGGACGGCGTGCTGGAGCGCGTGCGTCCTGATTGGGTCGTCGTTCAGGGCGATACTACGACGGCTTACTGTGCCGGACTCGCCGCGTTTCATCGCGGCGTGGCGGTGGCACACGTGGAAGCGGGGCTTCGCACGGGCGATCTGGCGAACCCGTTTCCCGAGGAAGCGAATCGCAGACTGCTGGCCCAGATCGTGTCGAGACATTTTGCGCCGACCCAACGAGCCCGCGAGTGCCTCGTGCGCGAGGGAATCGACGATGCACGGATTGTGGTAACGGGCAATACCGTTGTGGACGCAATCATGCAGGCGCGTCACGCCTGGGAGCAACTTCCTCCGTCGCTTGCCCGCGCAGGATGGCGCGGCACGGAAACTCCGCATATTCTGGTGACGTGTCATCGGCGTGAGAATTTCGGCGCCACGCTCGACGGCATCTGCAAGGTGTTATGCGATTTGTGCGCGCGCTATGCGGGGCATCGTTGGGTATTCCCGGTGCATCTGAATCCGGCAGTGCGAGAGCCCGTGCTCCGCGAGCTGGGAGCGGTGCCGAACCTGACGCTCATGGAACCCGTGGACTACGCATCGAGCCTGTATCTCATCAGCAAGAGCGTGCTCGTGCTGAGCGATTCGGGCGGGATTCAGGAAGAGGCGCCGACCTTCGGCGTGCCGGTCGTCGTGATGCGCAGTCATACCGAGCGACGTGAGGGCGTGGATGCCGGGTTTGCGACGCTGGCCGGGCAGACCCCCGAGCGCATCGAAGCCGCAGTGAGCGCCTGGCTGGACGATCCGCAGCGGCGCGCTGCGCTGCGTGATCGCGCGAACCCCTATGGCGACGGTCGTGCCGCGCAACGCATCGTGGCGAGCCTCGTGAGCGAGGCGGTCGAGGTGCCTGGTGACTGACGCCGCGCACCTCGAACAGGGTCCGCGCGACTGCATCCTCTTTTCCACGGCGGATTGGGACGAGCCTTACTGGACCAACAAGCAGCACACGGCCCGCGCGCTGGCGCGTCGGGGATGGCGTGTCCTCTACGTCGAAAGCGTGGGACTGCGCGCGCCGAGGCTCGCGAGCGGTAAAGACTGGAAGCGCATTGCCCGGCGGCTATGGAGCGGTTTGCGTTCGAACTTCATTGCACCGCCGCAGCGCGAGCCCAACGTCTGGGTGCTTTCGCCGCTGATGTTTCCCGCGCGCCATCACTGGCCTGTGGTGAGGCGCCTCAACCAGTGGTTGCTGCGGCACGGCATCGACCGGTTTGCCCGCGGGCATGGCCTCAGCGACCCCGTGGTGTGGACTTATCACCCGTTCATGCAGGACGCGATCGCGTCGCTGCCGCGCGGGCCGCTCGTGTATCACTGCGTGGATGATCTTGCAGCGATTCCGGGCGTGGACGTCGAAGCGTTCAATGCGGCGCAGCAACAACTGCTGGCGTCGTGCGATGCGGTCTTCACCACGGCACAAACGCTGAAGGAGAAGTGCGCGCCCTATAACGCGAATACGCATTTTTTCGCGAACGTCGTCGATACCGCGCATTTCGGCCGGGCGCTCGAGGCGGGGGCGGCGCTGCCGCCGGAGATCGCAGCGCTCGCCGAACCGCGTCTCGTGTACCACGGCGTATTGTCGGATTTCAAGGTGGACTTTGCGCTGATCCTCGAGGCGGCGCGCTCAAGGCCCGAGTGGCAGTGGTTTTTCATCGGGGAAGAGCGCGAGGGGCAGCGCAGCGAATGGGTCGGCCGGCTCAAGGCATTGCCCAACGTTCACTTCCTCGGATACCGGCGCTATGAGGATCTGCCGGATTATCTGCGGGGCATGCAGGTCGGCCTCTTGCCGACCTTGCTGAACGGCTATACGCGGTCGATGTTTCCCATGAAGTTCTTCGAATATCTCGCAGCGGGGTTGCCCGTGGTATCGACACCGCTGGACTTCACAAGCGGCCAGTTCGGCGGGCTGGAGGTGGGGGGCACCCCCGAAGCGTTCGTCGCGGCCATCGAACGCCAGCTACGCCGGGGGCGCCTGACCCCTGACGAGTCGCTTGCCTGCGTAGGCGATAATACGTGGGACGCCCGGGTGGACCGGATGCTGGCGCAGGTCTGAGGGTTGCTACGCGGCTACGTCTTTGTTAGTGCCCGGCTTTGACCGGGTTCAGAGAGGGTTTTTGAATGAATGTGCTCTTTTATAGCTATCCCTGGGCGATGGATACCCCCGGTGGCGGCGAGCGACAGATGTACGCATACGCGCGGCACCTGCGCAGCTGCGGCGTTGAGGTCGATCTGTTCGACATGTGGAACCCGCAGTTCGACAAATACCAGATTTTCCATGTTTTTTCGGTGATGCCGAACGTCATCGAAATGTGCGACTACGCGAAGCGCCGTGGCATGAAGGTCGTCGTGAATCCCAATCTCTGGATTACGCCGGAGACGAGAGACAACTATCCGTATTCGGACATCTGGAACATCCTCGAAGTCGCCGATCGTGTGATCGTCAATTCGAACATGGAAGGGGATACCCTGAGCGATGTATTCAGCATGGGGCGCGACAAGTTCCATACGGTGTACAACGGGGCGGAAACCGAGTTTCTCGTGCCGGCCGACACACGTGTGTTCAGGGATCGTTTCAACATCGAAGGGCCGTTCGTATTGAACGTCGGCAACGTCGAGCCGCGCAAAAATCAGCTCGAGTTTCTGCGGCTGCTCATGCAGGAGCGCCCCGATCTGAAGCTCGTCATTGCCGGCGGCATTCGCGACCAATACTATGCGGATGCCTGCATCCGGGAAGGTGGTGACCGGGTGCGCATCATCGGCTATCTGCCCTATGCCTCGGAACTGATTCGCTCGGCGATGGCGGGCTGTGAGTTCTTTGCGATGCCGAGCTTGCTGGAGACGCCCAGCATCGCGGCGATCGAGGCTGCCGCGATTGGCGCCAGGGTGCTGCTCACGAAGGTCGGATCGACCACGGAATATTTCGGCGATTCTGTGACGTACATCGATCCGTGGTCCCATGACTCCATGCGCTCGGGTATTGCAGAAGTGGTCAATGCTTCGACGGAGAAGTCGATCTGGGCAGCACGGCACCGCTTGCTCTGGCCGCAAATCGCCCCAGAAATCGTCAATTGTTACAATAAACTTCTGTAGCCTTTACGGTCGCGAACCAACGTGGAACTATTAATCGATCTGCAAGGTTGTCAATCTGCCAGTCGCTTCCGGGGTATCGGGCGGTATTCGCTCGCTCTCGTCCAGGCGATTGTCCGTAATCGTGGTTCGCACTCGATCAAGTTGCTGCTGAACGGCCTTTACCCCGAAGGGCTGGACGAGTTGCGCAAGACGTTCGAAGGCGAACTCGCCGTGGACGAGATCCTGGTCTTCACGGCCGATGGACCCGTTGCCGAATTCGATACCGCGAACACTGGGCGCGCCCGGCTTGCCGAGCTCGCTCGCGAGCGTTTGATCCAGTCGGTCGCTCCCGACGCGGTGCTGTTGACCAGCCTGTTCGAGGGCTTCGTGGACGAAGCGGTGACTTCGGTAGGACTGCTGGAAGACGGTCCTTTCACCGCCGTCACGCTCTATGACCTGATTCCCTATCTGAATCCGGATCCGAACTGGCCCGGTCACTACAAGAACTACTACGACCTGAAGATCGATTCGCTCAAGCGGGCTGACCTGCTGCTGTCCATTTCCGGCTATGCGCGCGAAGAATGCATTGGCGCGATTGCGGAACTGGGGGACCGTGTCGTCAATATGTCCTCTGCGTGTAACGACATGTTCCGCCCGCGCACGGGGGATGTAGACCCGGTGATCGAGGGCAAATTCCGTCTCGACAAGCCGTTCGTCTTGTCCACGGGCAGTCTCGAATCGCGCAAGAATTTCGAGCAACTGGTGTCCGCGTTCGGTGCGCTGCCTGAGGCATTGAGGCAAGGCCGCCTGCTCGTATTCGCGGGCGGTGCCGATGCCGACCGGGTTGAAGCGATCCAGCGCAAAGCGCTCGATGCGGGCCTCGCGCCCGATCAATTGCGCGTGCTGGGCCATGTGACCGACGAAGAGCTCCTTGCGCTTTATCAGGCATGCGAACTGTTTGTGTTCCCGTCCCTGCACGAGGGTTTTGGTTTGCCGCCGCTCGAAGCGATGGCTTGTGGCGCGGTGGTGCTCGGGTCGAACGCGACGAGCGTGCCCGAGGTGATCGGTCGTGAAGACGCACTTTTCGATCCGAAATCGTCGGTCGAACTGACCGCGATGATGACGCGTGCCCTGACGGACGAGGGCTATCGCGCATCGCTGCGCGACCACGGTATCCGGCAGGCCGCGGCTTTCTCGTGGGACAAGACGGCTCAGCGAGCGTTGCAGGCGATCGAGACCCAGCTTGCGCGGCACAAGCGGCCGAATGCGGCACCAGCAGTTCCCGCAAGCAAGGTGCCGAGTGCCGCAAAACCGCGCGTTGCGATGGTTTCACCGTTGCCGCCGGAACAGACCGGGATTGCCGACTACGTAGCAGAATTGCTGCCGACGCTAGCGGAGACCTATGACATCACGGTGATTTCGGATCAGGCCGAAGTCTGGCCCGCACCTACGGGCGAGCGGTTTGAAGTCCGTCCCGTTCAGTGGTTCGAGCAGAACGCGTCGGATTTTGACCGGATTGTGTATCAGATGGGCAATTCGCCGTTCCACGCGCACATGCCCGACCTGATGCAGCGCTACCCCGGTGTCGTCGTGCTGCACGACTTCTTCATCAGCAGCCTGATGTTGTGGGCCGAGCAGACGGGTTATCGGCGCGACGCGTTCAAGCAGGCGCTGGTTCGCTCGCACGGCTATGGCGCCCTCGAGCAACTGGCGCGCGAAGGCGAGCTTGCAGCCAAGTGGCGCTGGCCATGCAGCTACGAGGTCGTGCGCGATGCATTGAAGCTCGTCGTGCACTCGAATTACAGCCGGGATCTCGTCGCGCAGTATTACGGCGAGGCATTTACCGACAAGATTCATCTCGTCAGGCAACATCGGGCGGCCGAGGACCTGCGCTGCCGTATCGAGGCGCGGCAGCGGCTGGGATACGGCGACGACGACATTCTGGTCTGCGCGTTCGGCTTCATGGACATGACCAAGCTCAATCATGTTCTCGTCGAAGCCTGGGCCCGCTCCGGTCTTGCGGACGATGCGAAATGCACGCTGGTTTTCGTCGGCGGTCAGGACGAGTCGGAGTACGGACGCAGTCTGCGCGAGACGATGGCGGGGCTCGCTGGTCGCGACCGGATCAAGATCACGGGTTTTGCCGATCGCGATACCTTCGTGACCTATCTTTCGGCGGCCGACATCGCCGTACAACTGCGCACGATGTCGCGCGGGGAAACGTCCCGTACGGTGCTGGACTGCCTCGCTCACGGCGTGCCGCTGATCGTCAATGCCAATGGCCCGATGGCCGAGTACCCCGACGACGTTCTGATCAAGCTCGACGACGAACTGGAGGTCGAGGATCTCGTCGCCGCGCTTACGCGCCTGCGCACCGATTCCGCACGGCGCAGGGAGTTGAGCGCACGCGGCCCGGACTATATCGCGGCAGTCCATGAGCCGCACAAAACCTCGGCTGGTTATGCCGCTGCAATCGAGGACGCGCTTTCCGACGCGCAGGTGCAGCGTGAAAAGCGCGAGGTGACGCGCTTGTGGCAGCGCTATCCCGCAAGTACGGCCGATGTGCGCGACGAGGCGGCACAGACGGTTGCCGAAGTGGTCGTCGCGCCGCGCAAGCCGCGCATTTACCTCGATATCTCGGCAACGGTACGCAATGACCTGAAGACCGGGATCGAGCGTGTCGCGCGCTCTCTGTTGCGCGAACTGTTACTCGAGCCGCCGGCGGGCTTCGACGTGGTTCCCGTCTATTTGAGTAACGACAACGGAACCTGGCGCGTGCGGCGCGCACAGCGTTACCTGGCTGCACAGCCAGGTTTCGGTCTGGTCGAGTCTCGCGACGAGGTGGTTATCCCGATGCCCGGCGACGCATTGATCGGGCTCGACCTGTTCCCGGACGGAGTCCTTGGGGCTGCGCGGTTCGGTCTTTACTCGTACTGGCGTCAGAGCGGCGCAAAGATAGGCTTCCTGATTCACGATTTGCTGCCCATCACACGCCCGGAATTCTTTCCGCCATGGGCATGCGGGTCGCATACGGAATGGTTCGCGACGGTGTGCGCGAATTCGGATTTGCTGGTTTGCATCTCCGATCACGTGCGCGGAGACGTCAAGAACTGGCTTGCAGCACGTCGCCCGGAGGGCGGGAACGAGCCGGTGCTCCTCGTGTCCCATCACGGCGCCGATGTCGCGGCGTCGTTTCCAACCTCGGGCCTGCCCGACGACGCATCACACACCCTTGACGCAATTCGCGCTCGGCCCACGTTCCTGATGGTGGGGACCATCGAGCCTCGCAAGGGGCATCTGCAAGCTGTGCGGGCGTTCGAGCGCCTGTGGGCGGCCGGCGTGGACGTCAATCTCGTGATCGTCGGTTACGAAGGCTGGAAGCCCTTGCCGCCCGAAGATCGCAGAACCATCCCGGCAATCGTGGACGCCATGAGGGGTTCGGCGGAGTTGGGCAAGCGTCTCTTCTGGCTCGAGGGGATCACCGACGAGTACCTCGAGAAGATCTACGCGAGCGCATCGTGCCTTCTGTCGGCCTCCGAAGGCGAGGGTTACGGATTGCCTTTGATCGAGGCCGCGAAGCACGGCGTTCCGATCATCGCGCGTGACCTCGTTGTTTTCCGGGAGGTGGCGGGAGAGGGCGCGTTTTATTTCACAGGCACCGACGGCGCAGATCTGGAGCGCGCCATCAATATGTGGCTGTCGCTTCGGGAGCGAGGCGCAGTACCAGACTCCAGTACATTGACGTGGGACACGTGGGCACAGAGCGCCCGCAGGTTCGGCGGGCTGGTCGCCGGGCAGTTGCACGGCAGCGGTACCGCTGCGGTGGCTGCCGCAACGAACTAGTCCTTCCGCTTGGCAGATTCGACTTTTACAGTAGATATTTTGATGAATAATCGAAGCAAAACCGCAGTTATCACCGGCATCACAGGCCAGGACGGCGCCTACCTCGCAGAACTGCTGCTCGACAAGGGTTACACCGTGTACGGCACCTACCGGCGTACGAGCTCCGTGAACTTCTGGCGCATCGAGGAACTCGGCATCCAGAATCACCCGGATCTGCACCTCGTGGAATACGACCTGACCGATCTTTCGTCCAGCATCCGCCTGCTGCAGAGCACCGGGGCCACCGAGGTTTACAACCTCGCGGCGCAGAGTTTCGTGGGCGTGTCGTTCGACCAGCCGGTCACTACTGCCGAGATCACCGGCATCGGGCCGCTCAATCTGCTCGAGGCGATTCGCATCGTCAATCCGGCGATCCGCTTCTACCAGGCCTCGACCTCGGAGATGTTCGGCAAGGTCCAGGCCGTGCCGCAGACCGAGAGCACGCCGTTCTATCCGCGCAGCCCGTACGGTGTGGCGAAGCTCTACGCGCACTGGATCACCGTGAACTATCGCGAGTCGTACGGCATCTTCGGTTGCAGTGGCATCCTGTTCAATCACGAGTCGCCGCTGCGCGGCCGCGAGTTCGTGACGCGCAAGATCACGGACTCGGTCGCGAAGATCAAGCTCGGCAAGCTCGACGTGCTCGAACTGGGCAACCTCGACGCGAAGCGCGACTGGGGTTTTGCGAAGGAATACGTCGAAGGCATGTGGCGTATGTTGCAGGCAGACAAACCCGACACCTACGTGCTGGCGACGAACCGTACCGAAACGGTGCGTGACTTCGTGACGATGGCCTTCAAGGCCGCCGGCATTCCGGTCACCTGGAAGGGCGAGGGCGAGAACGAGACGGGTGTGTGTGCAACGACCGGCAAGACCGTCGTGCGGATCAATTCGAAGTTCTACCGCCCGGCAGAGGTCGACCTCCTGATCGGCGACCCGGACAAGGCGACGCGCGAACTGGGCTGGAAGCCGCAGACCACGCTCGAGCAACTGTGCGCGATGATGGTCGAGGCCGACCTGCGCCGCAACGAAAAGGGCGCGTCCTTCTGACATGTCTAACGTCCTGATCACCGGCATCGACGGTTTCACCGGCCGGCATCTCGCAGACTTGCTGCGTAGCCGCGGCTACCGCGTGAGCGGGCTCGCGCGCGACGTCCACGCGCCGGCCAAGGGGCTGTATCGCTGCGATCTGCTGGATAGCAGTGCCCTTGCCGGTGTCGTGAACGAGGTCAAGCCAGACCATGTCGTCCATCTTGCCGCCATCGCATTCGTAGCGCACGGCGACGTGGACGCGATCTACAGAACGAACGTTGTCGGTACGCGCAATCTGCTGGAAGTGGTGCATGGTTCCGGGGGCAATCCCCGGTCCATTTTGATCGCGAGCAGTGCGAACATCTATGGCAACACGCCCGTCGATCCGCTAACCGAGGCCATTGCGCCCGCGCCGGCCAACGATTACGGGGTGAGCAAGCTCGCTATGGAGTACATGGCGAGGCTGTGGACCGATCGCCTGCCGATCACGTTCGTGCGTCCGTTCAATTACACGGGCGTGGGGCAGTCGACAAGCTTCGTGCTGCCGAAGATCGTCGATCATTTCCGGCGCCGCGCGGCCGATATCGAAATGGGCGCGCTCGATGTCGCGCGTGACCTTTCCGATGTGCGTACCGTGGTCGATGCCTACGCGAAGCTGCTCGAAATTCCGGGCACGGGCGAGGTGTACAACGTCTGCTCCGGCACGGCATATGGCCTGGGCGACGTCGTCCGGATGCTGGAAGGCTTCGCGGGATACCGGATCAACGTGAAGGTCAATCCGGCCTTCCTGCGTCACGGCGAGGTCAAGTACCTGCGCGGCAGCAACGCGAAGCTCGAGGCCGCAATCGGCCCGCTAAACCGGATTTCGCTCGAGGAGACGCTGCGCTGGATGTATGAAGCATGAATGTGCTTCATGTCTATCGCACGTATTTTCCCGATCCGCCGGGTGGTCTTCAGGAGGCGATCCGGCAGATCTGCCTCGCCACACAGGCAAAGGGCGTGAATCCGCGTATTTTCACGCTGTCGCCCAATCCGCACCCCCGCGAGGTGGATTTTCCAGAAGCCCAGGTGTGGCGCTCGAAGTCCTGGGCGGCGCCGGCGTCGTGCGATCTCGGCGGACTGGATTCGGTGCGGCGTTATCGGGAACTCGCGGACTGGGCCGATGTGCTCCACTTCCATTTCCCCTGGCCGTTCGGCGACGTGTTGCGATTGCTCGGCGATCGCAGCAAGCCTGCCGTCATGACCTACCATTCGGATGTCGTGAGGCAGCGCTGGCTGGGATACGTCTACGGACCGGTCATGCGGAGGATGCTGGATTCCATGTCGGCGGTTGTCGCAACATCGCCCGCCTACGCGCAGTCCAGCCCGGTTTTGACGGAGCTCGTCGATCCGCAGCGTGTGCGCGTTATTCCTCTCGGCATTGCCGACTACGCAAAGAACGATGTTTTGGCTTCAGAGCGCGATCCGCTGGCACGCCTGGCACTCGACGACCGCCCTTATTTTCTTTCGCTGGGTGTGCTGCGCTATTACAAAGGCCTGCATACGCTGATCGAGGCGGCCTCGTCCATTCCGGCTCAACTCGTGATTGCGGGCTCCGGGCCAGAGATGCCCCGGCTGCGGCGTCTGGCACAGGAACGGGGCGCTACGAACGTGATCTTTGCCGGCCAGGTTTCCGATGCCGAGAAGGTCGCGCTGCTGAAGGGTTGCCATGGGCTCGTGCTGCCTTCGCAGGTGCGTTCGGAGGCATTCGGCATGGTGCTGGTGGAGGCGGCAATGTTCGCGAAGCCGCTGGTGTGCTGCGAAATCGGATCCGGTACATCGTATGTGAACGAGCACGGCGTGACCGGGTTCGTCGTGCCGCCCGAAACGCCGGGTGAACTCGCGGGTGCAGTTAACGCATTGCTGACCGATGCGCAGCGGGCCCGCGAGATGGGCGCGGCGGCGCGGCGACGGTATGAACGGTTGTTTTCCGACGAGGCGCTGGGTAGCAGCTACGTTTCACTCTACGAGCATGTTCTCGGCGACAGCCCTGCCAGGGATTAGTCCACAATTTCGGACCGACAGGACTACGATCGTTTGTTTGTTGGGCATCTGTGTCAGGTTCTCGCGAGCGGTTGTCCAGCTCAGGCGGTGCAGGAAATATGGGGCCAAATAAGAATATTCGGATGACACTGCTGCGCTCGCTCAGTAAACTTGCGAAGTTGTTGATCTGCGTACCGTATTAGTTATTAGAATCTGGCGCGACGTATGGCCCGTCTTTCCATCGGGCATGTGAGATGCATGAACAAGCAGGGCCCGGAGTATTTGGGATCACGGCATTGAGCGTTCGTTTGAATCTCAACTCGAAACAGTGAAGATCGCAAACCTTCAGTCTTTGATCTCCTGGATGCGGGCCGCACAATATTTTTGGATGTGTCGATAACTGATGAGCGCGACTACCTTTGAACTGGCGTTGGCCGACAAGAAGATCTTCGTGACTGGCCACACCGGCTTCACCGGAAGCTGGGTTTGCCTGTGGTTGCGAATGATCGGTGCTGAAATTGCGGGCTACTCTCTTCCACCGGAGACTTCACCTTCCCTGTTTGCTGCTGCGGGTCTGGAGAAGGATGTATCAACTACGTTCGGCGATATTGTCGATTATGACCATTTGCTCGAGTCCATTTCGTCGTTTGAGCCCGATCTGATTCTCCATCTTGCGGCACAGCCTTTGGTGCGCCGCTCTTATCGCGAGCCACTGAACACCTTCCTCGTCAACGCGCAGGGAACGGTGCATGTGCTCGAGGCGGCGCGCTCGGTGAAGAGCGTCAAAGGGGTTTTATGCATCACTACGGACAAGGTCTACAAAAACAACGAATGGCCTTGGTCTTATCGGGAGAATGACCCGCTAGGCGGAAAGGATCCGTACAGCGCCTCCAAGGCGGCCGCGGAGATGGCTATCCAAAGTTATGCGGTGTCGTATCCGTGGTCTGAGGGCAAAGGACCTGCCATCGCGACGGCCCGGGGCGGCAATATCATCGGTGGAGGAGACTGGTCGGAAGATCGACTCATTCCCGACTTTGTGCGAGCTGTGATTGGCGGCGAAAGCCTCACGCTTCGCTACCCGAATGCTACAAGGCCTTGGCAGCATGTGTTGGCGCTCGTACAAGGATATTTGATGCTATTGGCGGGGTTGTCCGGCGCAGAACCTGCCAAGGTCGCTCAAGCGTGGAACCTCGGTCCGCACGATGCTACGGAGTACTCAGTACGCGATGTACTCGAACTGATGAGTGAGTCGTGGCGGAGACCGTCGCTCCAGTATATGGACAATCCATTACCGGAGGCGCAGGCACTCGCGCTGGACAGTGCACTCGCACGGAACAAGCTAGGCTGGCTGCCACCCTGGAATACGGAGCATTCGGTGCGACAAACCGCAGCCTGGTATCGGGATTTCTACGAAAATCCCGACGCAGTGCGGCTTATTACCGAAAATCAGATAAATGCCTGGCGGGCCGATATCCAGTGAAGAGGATCTACCTGATAGGAGGGCGAGGTCGACTGGGGCAGGCTCTCGCTCGTGAGTACGCCAACGATGAAGTCGTTGCGCTCGATAGAACGGTCTATGAGGTCTGGTCGAGGGAGGGGGCTGCGGGACAGGTCGCCCGATATTTCGACCGTCTGCCAAGCGACACACTGATCTTCGTAACGTCTGGATTGCTTGATCCACGCTTGCCGGAAGAAGCTCTTCTGGGAGTCAACTATTTCCTGCCGAAGCATGTGATTGATGCTGTGTCGCCGCTTGGGATGCGGGTGATTACTTTTGGTACCGCCATGGAGGCGTTGTCTCGCGCCAACAATCCCTATATCGAAAGTAAGCGACGCCTAAGTAGATACATCAACGATTCCGTTAGTGCAGGTGGGGCCGGGCTGCATCTCCAGATTCACACTCTTTACGGTGAGGGTGAACCGACGCCATTTATGTTTCTTGGGCAGATTCTGGCGGCCATTCGTCAGCGAGAGGTATTTCGGATGACGTCTGGACGGCAACTACGTGAATACCATCATCTGGCCGACGACGCTCGTGCCATTCGATCGCTGGTCGAATCAGGATTACGAGGCACAGTCGCACTGAGCCATGGGAAGCCGGTGACGCTGCGGGAAATCGCAGAAATCATCTTCCGTGCGGTTGGTAAAAGTGAATTGCTGGAGGTCGGTGCCCTGCCCGATTCCGAAGAAGAGAATTACGAAAGAATTTTTGAACCAGCAGTGCTGCCATGGGCGATTGAATTTCGTGATTCGTTGCCGGCGATTGCTGAGTATCTGAAGACATGCCTATTGAAGGACCCCGGTCTCGGAGAGGAACGCGTTCAATGACGAACAGGAGACAACTCATTTCCATTTCCATTCCTGTGCTTAACGAGGAAGGGAATATCGAAATGCTGTACGGACGCCTATGTGCTCTTGCAGAGAGGATGGCCGACCGGTGCGAACTGGAATTCGTATTTTCTGATAATCATTCCGATGACCGTACGTGGTCTCTGTTATCTCGTCTGGCAGAAAAAGATAGTCGAGTAAGAGCCATTCGGTTCTCGAAAAATTTCGGCTTTCAGCGCTCGATATTGGCGAATTACATGCACACTCGAGGCGATGCGGTAATGCAGGTCGATGCAGATTTGCAGGATCCGCCTGAAATGCTCGAGGCTTTCTACGAGAAATGGCGTAGTGGCTATCAGGTCGTGTACGGAGTCCGAAAAGCTCGCCCTGAGGGGGTTTTGCTCAGGGCATTTCGAAAATTTGGATATTGGGTAATCGATAAGATCAGCGAGCACCCTATCCCAAAGGATGTTGGCGACTTCCGGTTGATCGATAGAAAAATTGTTGACCTGCTGTCTCAGGTAAAAACCGCCAACCCATATTTGCGCGGAACGATCGCTGGGTTGGGATTTAATCAGACCGGTATTCCCTATGACCGCGATGCAAGAACTGCCGGGAAGAGCAAATTTAATGTCGGAAGGTTGCTGAGGCTTGGTTTGACCGCAGTATTTAATCATTCCACGGTACCTTTGCGTGCAGCTTCCTTTGTCGGGGTTCTCATTTTATTGGCGAGTCTTGCCGGGGCGCTTTATTATATTTTTTTGAAGATATCGCACCCGACTCTTCCTCAGGGGCTGGCGAGCATACACATACTTGTTTTATTTGGAATTGGGTTGAACTCATTTTTGCTTGGGATCATTGGGGAATATATTTTAAGAATCTATCTCGTGCTCCGGGCAGATCCTGTTGCTGTCGTTGAGCAAAGTCTCAACATGCAACCTTCCGAATTGAAGCTCTAATGGGGAAGTTATGAAGGCGGTTATTCTTGCTGGTGGTTTTGGGACGCGTATTGCCGAGGAGTCAGATACCAAGCCAAAGCCGATGGTGGAGGTGGGAGGTAAGCCGTTGCTTTGGCATATCATGAAAAATTATGCCCACCATGGGATAAATGATTTTGTAATATGTCTTGGCTATAAGGGGTATGTAATTAAAGAATTTTTCTTTAATTATTACCGGCACATGTCCGACATGGTTATCGATTTGAAAACCGGTGATCATCAGATTCTCAACACTCAAGCAGAGGATTGGCGGATCACGTTAGTCGATACAGGGCCCGACACCATGACTGGCGGACGCCTGAAACGTGTTGCACCTTACATAGACCAAGGGACGTTCTGCCTTACGTACGGCGATGGTTTGTCGAATATCGATATTGGCGCAGAAATTGAATTCCACCGCAAGCACGGCAAGCTTGCCACTGTGGCTGCTGTTCAGCCACCGGGACGATTTGGTGTTCTGAATATTTCCGGCTCGAAACTGGTAACGAGTTTCGAGGAAAAACCGAACGATGAAATTGGCTGGATTAACGGAGGTTTCTTCGTTCTGGAACCGGGGGCAATTTCATATATTGATGACGATCAAACTTCCTGGGAACGGGCCCCGCTTTCAAATCTGGCGCGCGACGGGCAATTGGTCGCATTTCAGCATACGGGGTTCTGGCAACCATGTGACACGCTCCGCGACAAGCGGGAACTCGAATCCCTATGGTCAAGCAATCGGGCACCATGGCGGGTCTGGTCGTAGGTGAAGAAATTCCGCTTGCGACTTAAGGCGTTGAGCGGGAATCCCTGCGCCTCGCATTTGAACGGGGTCCGATTGATACAGCGGACTTCTTACTGGAAGGAAATGACGAAAAAATCACCAAATTCAACTCACTCGAAGAAGGTCTTCGCCAGACAGGTCATTGGAATCGTGATTTCGATTGTTTGCCTGGCGCTTGTTTTTCGGAAAGTGGATTTCGGCCAGATTAAAGCTGCGGTTGAGAACTTTCGTTGGCACTATCTCGTCGCTGGACTGCTTGCGCTTACGATGGACTATTCCATTCGAATCATCCGCTGGGCGGTCATGTTACGTGCCGGTGGCGCGACCATTGCCTCACGCAATTGTGCAGCGCCGTTCCTGGGTTCAATTACGCTGAATAATGTTCTGCCGTTTCGGGCCGGTGACGTGGTTCGAGCCCTCGTCTTTCCCGCCGCTCTCGGCATAAGTCGAGTAACGGCAACCGCCAGTCTGGTCTTCGAGCGGCTGATTGATATGCTTACGTTGCTCGCTTGCCTCGGAATCGGTGTGCTCGTCAGTTCCTCTGCGACCATTCCAGAATGGTTGCAGAAGTCCGTAGTGCTGCTTTCAGTTGCTGGATGTACAGCACTCCTTTTGATTGCCATATTGGGCCGCTACGTTGTCAGGTTGCTCGCGTATTTTGAGGCTCGAATTGCGCCCCAAAGTCCGAAGGCGGCCAAGGTCATTGCCACCGTGGCGGACCTTGTCGGGAACACGGGAGCCATGTCGCGACTGAGTGTGTTGCTCCCTGTTGTTGTGTTGTCGGCGTGCATATGGACTGGGGAAACCGGACTTTTCTGGTCAATTCTTCATGGCCTGAACATCGATGTGGATTTTCCCGCTGCGCTCATGATTATGGCTGTGACCACGTTGTCTACGTTGGTGCCGTCGTCGCCGGGATACGTGGGTCCCTTTCATTTTGCTGCATATACAATGGCGGTCATGTCCGGCAGTTCACCGTCAGCCGCGGCTAGTTTCGCTGTGCTGTCACACCTTGCACTCTGGATACCGACCACAGTGGCAGGAGGAATTGCAATTCTGCTGAAGCCATCGCTTTTTGCGCAGCGCAAGGCTGTAGAAAATACCTTTTGAACTGGATCACGTAATGCATGATCAATACGATGTCGTAATCATCGGCGCTGGTTTTACTGGACTAACAGCAGCTTTGGACCTCGCTCGCGCCGGGCGGAAGGTCCTCGTGCTGGAGAAGGACAGTAGTCCCGGCGGCCTCGCAGGGACATTTGAATTTAAGGACGGGGTAACCGTCGAGAAGTTCTACCACCACTGGTTTAATAACGACGACTATATTCCCGAAATCGCACGGGAGCTGGGAGTGGAGAATCTGATCGTAACGCAGCCGTCCCGTACAGGCATGTACTTTAATGGACGCCTGTGGCGCCTTTCCACGCCGCTTGATTTGCTCAAGTTCACACCGCTTTCCATTCTGGACCGAATTCGTCTTGGGCTTCTTGTGTTCAAGGTACGCAAGATTCGGGACTGGAAGACGATCGAGCATCTTTCGATTCGAGAATGGCTTGAGCCGCTTTGCGGGAAAAATGTATTCAAAATCGTCTGGCAACCGCTTATCGAATCCAAGTTTTCAGTTTATGCCGATGCTGTGAATGCAGTATGGTTCTGGAAAAAACTGGTGCTTAGAGGCAGTACACGGGACAAGCAGGGCGGCGAGCAATTGGCTTACTTCCGTGGAGGATTTGGTCGACTCGCACAATATATGTCCGATGCGATCAGCGCGAGCGGAGGTGAGATTCGCTACGGGGTAGATGTCTCCGGGGCCAACATAGAAGACGGAAAAATTCAATCATTAAAGACGTCCGGCGGTGATATTTCGGCCAGGCAGTTTTTGTTTACTCCATCTTTCCCGATTATTGCGAACATCCTTGACCAGGTGGCGAATCCCGCGTGGCTGGAGTCACTTCGACGGGTCAACTATCTGGGCAACATGTGTCTGGTTCTGCAACTGGATCGCAGTCTGTCGGATACATACTGGCTAAACGTCAACGATCCGGGTTTTCCGTTCGTTGGAGTTATCGAACACACGAATTTCGATCCGCCTGAGAACTATCACGGGAAGCACCTCGTGTTTATTTCGCGTTATCTTGCGACACAGGACCCGGTCTGGAGTTACAGCGACGACGAGTATCTTGACTTCGCTATCAAACATCTTCAGCGGATGTTCCCGGCAATGGAACGATCGTGGATTCAGGACGCAAAAGTCTGGCGGGCGGAGTATGCGCAACCAGTGACCGAGCGCGACTACTCGAAATATGTGCCCTCGGCGGATACGCCATTTTCGAATGCCATGATTTCGACTATGGCGCAGATCTATCCGGAAGATCGCGGGACAAATTACGCGGTTCGCGAAGGCCGATCTGCCGCTGTCAAAATTAACGAACTATTAGCCTGAAGATCGCGAATGGCCGTATACGTCCTCAAACGAATAGATTTGGGACGTATTGGTCCGCTGGCGGCAGGTTTTTCGGGTGGCTGGTTAGAATTTTTACACACATCGACCCGATCGAGCACAGATTACGCTGAAACTATTAGTTGACTAATTCAATGAAATATCGGCTTCGCATATTGCAAATCTTGCTTGCGCTAATGTGTGGTGTGATTCTTTGTCTCCACTTCTGGGACGACATCTGGACTCACAGTGTTGATTTAGCGCATCATTATGCGCTGGTAGCGCGGCTTACAGAGTTCGGGAATTTGCCTCATCTAACCGATCCGTCTCTCGGTGAGATGCAAATCTATCCGCGAATGAGTCACCGAATAGCCGCTGCATTAGGTCACCTCTGGGGATCGCCGCTCGCAGGCATGCAGTTTGTAGCCTTCCTGTCGACGATTGTTCTCTGGGTGGGAATGGGTTGGATGCTTTGGACCCTGCCGCTTTCCCAGGCCCGTCGAGCGACCTGGATCCTGCTCTTGGGTCTGCTCGTTGGCGGCCTTTTCATGCACGTTGATTTTTGGGGCATGGAAGTCGTCTACAATTATTTCTACGCTCAATTTGTAGCTCAGGCTGCCGCACTTGTGGTTTTGGCGCTTGCACTGGGACTTTCTCAGGCAGGAGTGTCCCGGTTTGCCGTCTATAGTTTGTTGATCGCTGGAATCTGGGTCGTAGAATCGATCCATCTGTTGCCGGCGGTCGAACTGCTAGGCTTTCTTGGTTTATTAGTTGTTTTTGATCAATATTGGCAGGTACGCAAATGGGATTGGCGGAATTTGCTGATCAGCGCTGCCTTTCCGGTCGTGGCTTTACTTGTTGTCGTTGTCAATCCAGTATTTCGGGCAATGGCGACAATCAGTGAAAACGATGGTGTACTTTACCTGTCGTTTGTTCCAGATCAGCTGGCACTTCTAGCGTTAGTGTTGCTAGTGGCAATATCATCGATTTTGGCCATGAGGTGCTGGTTAGGGCTGAAAGATCCTCAGTTGCAGAAAGAGCAACTGCTAATCCAATATTTTGCGATTTTTGGTCTGTCTATTGCGATCCTCTGTTCTTTGCAGATGATCGCACTCGCTATAGGGCGCGGGTCCGAGTACGCTTGTCGCAAATATGCTTTTGGATTATGGACGGTTCTGCTGGTTAACGCGTCTTTGCTGTTAGCGCAGCGCTTTGGATCGAAACAGGTGGCGAAACCGGGTCTGACTACTCCAGGCAAGATATTCGATTACTGTGCCGTTGGTATTGTCGTGACGGTTGCTGTTCTTGCGATGTTTCCGAAGGAAAAGTACCTGTCGCTGTCGAACCTTGTCTCGATGGAACACCGGTTAGAAGCGATTAAATCGTCTCAACCGACAACTCCCGCTGGCACCTCTACCTACGCGGTACAACTCCCCGGTGAGCCGCCATTGGTCGACTATATGTTCTCACTTGGCGTGTTCAAATCGGCAAGATCGGCTAACACGATCGATGTTTTGGAGAATCGGGATCTCTCGCTTGCGGATCAAATTGGTTTGATTGTTACTGGCAAGGAGATATCACGCTATGACACACCGGAGTGTCGATTGCGATCTCCTGATGCTACTCTTACCGTGATCGATGGTCCGTGCTACGCAAAGAGTATGCCGAATCGTCGCTTCTGTCGCGGAGAGATGCATTTGACAGATTCTCGCTTCCTGCAAGGTTTTAGCTGGCCTGAGGAGCAGGGGACATGGACGGATAATAAAGTGGCGACATTTCATTGTGATATGCCGGAGCACCTCGCAGACTATCCGGAATCAATCCGCATTTCTGGTTTTGCTTTTGTCCCATCGACACACGTTCAACATGTCGGGATCTCGATCAATGGCGGGGTGCCTCGCGAATTCATGTTTGATAGTTCGACACACGATCAGTCAATGGTTCTTCCGGTCCCGCCGGGAGCGTCCAGCATTCAGATCAAATTCTTGCTTCCTGACGCCGTGTCGCCGAATGCGATGGGGGTATCGGCTGACATGCGCGAACTGGGCCTCTATGTGAAGTCGATCTTGCTTCTTGGTGGCGACGGCAAGCCCATCTAGAGCTATGACCGGCCGGTGTCTCTGAGGCGTTTCCGACGGCTTGGCGCAACGAGCGGGCGTGGCTCGGGCGCTCGTTCCCGCTCAGGGACCTAAATTGTTGCGGTATGTAACGAGCTTTCGGCTATCGGGGTGCAGAGACGGCAATCGACTACAATCCTCGCTGCTGAAATCGCCTATTTGACTTCGATGACCCAACGGATAGTGCTGACCGGTTCGAACGGCTTTGTCGGCCAGGCGGTTTCGCGTCTCCTGCTCGCGAAGGGCAACCAGATTACCGGTATCGTTCGCCGGCCGGCCCCTTCAGTCGACGGACTCCATTCATGGCTGCTCGACACCGACGATTTCAACGACATCGAATCCCGTTGGCCTGCCGACCTGAGATGTGACACGGTCGTGCACCTTGCTGCCCGTGTCCATGTGATGCGCGATCGTTCGGAGGACCCACTCGCGGCCTACCGGGAAACCAACGTCGCCGGGACTTTGCGCGTCGCGCGCGCCGCCCGCCGTGCTGGCGCACGCCGTTTCGTGTTCGTGAGCAGCATCAAGGCGGTGGCGGAGTCGAGCGACGGCCGCGAACCGCTCAGCGAGCTGGTACCGCCCCGCCCAGTCGATCCTTATGGCGTGTCGAAGCTCGAAGCCGAACGGGCGCTGACCGAGTACGGCAGTACATCCGGCCTCGATGTGGTCATCGTTCGACCGCCGCTCGTGTACGGGCCGGGCGTGCGTGCGAATTTCCTGCAGCTGATGAATGCGATCGCGAGGGGCGTACCACTCCCGTTCGCGGCGATCGAAGCTCGCCGAAGCATGGTTTTCGTCAACAATCTCGCCGATGCAATCGTGCATTGCGCAATGGATCGGCACGCTGTGGGCAGGCTTTTCCATGTCACCGATGGCCACGATCTTTCCGTAGTGGAACTGGTGCGTATGCTCGCCTGGCAACTGCACGCACCGGGCCGCTTCCTTTCGGTTCCGCCCGCATTGTTGCGCGTCGCCGGCCGTTTGACGGGCCGCTCCGCCCAGGTCGGGCGGTTGCTCGACGAATTCCGGGTAGACAGTCGGCACATTACGGGTGTGCTGGGCTGGCAGCCGCCCTATACCGTCGAGCAGGGCCTGCTCGAAACCGCGGCGTGGTATCGCGCGACGCACTGATGTTCTCGAATTCGATGCCATTGGACCCGATCCTGTACGTAGCCGGTTGCGCCATCCTCGCGTTCGGTCTTTGCGCGTTCGTTCTGTGGGCGCTGCTCAAGACCGGCCTTGCATGGCGGCTCGCTACCGATATTCCCAATGAGCGCTCGCTTCATACGCTTCCCGTGCCGCGTACGGGCGGCTGGGGCATCGTGCCGGTGGTGGCCGTCCTGACCGGGGTGGTGGCACCTTCGCTGTGGTTGGTCGCGCTTGTCTTCGCGTTTCTCGCTGCACTGTCCCAGGTCGACGATCGTCGCGGGCTGCCGGTCTGGGCGCGCTTCGGCGCCCACGTGCTGGCCGTGGCTGCGCTCGTCACCGTCTATCCCGCACCCGTGCCATGGTGGGCGCTCGTCATCATCGCCTTCCTGATGATCTGGCTCGTCAACCTCTATAACTTCATGGACGGATCCGACGGCCTTGCCGGCGGCATGGCGCTCTTCGGGTTCGGTGCTTACGCCGTAGCGGCGCTCGCGGCCGCGCGTCCGGACATGCCGCTTGCCTTGACTGGTGCGCTGACGGCCGGGGCGGCCGGTGGATTCCTGCTGTTCAATTTTCATCCGGCACGCATATTTCTCGGCGATGCGGGATCGATTCCACTGGGTTTTCTCGCCGGCGCGCTGGGTTATTGGGGGTGGCGTGACGGAGCGTGGCCAATCTGGTTTCCCGCGCTAACGTTCGCGCCCTTTATTGCCGATGCTTCTGTCACGCTGGCGCGGCGCTTGCTTCGGGGCGAAAAGATCTGGCAGGCGCATCGGGAGCACTACTACCAGCGCATGGTGCGGATGGGCTGTGGGCACGCCCTCACAGCGCGAATTTGGTACTCGGTTATGGCGGCAGGCATAATACTCGCTATCGCAGCAAGGGGATTCGCCCCCGTCCATCAGTGGCTCGCGGTTGCCGTGTGGGCGGCAGTATTAGGGGTGGCCGGGATGTATGTCGACAGGCGCTGGCGCAGGCACCAGTCCCGTCTTGTGCAAACCTGAAAGTTATCTTGCGTCGATGAAAAAATTCAAGGGCCGCTGGCTTTCGTTAGGCGCATTTGCCTTCGATCTATGCGCAGTCATCGCTGCATGGCTGCTGGCTTACGTCATCCGGTTCAACGGACCGGTACCTTACGACTACCTCCATAGCGGACTTCGCGCCCTCATTTGGGTGCTGATCGCCTACTCGGTCATGTTCCGCGGCTACGGGCTGTATCGCGGCATGTGGGTGTTCGCGAGCCTGCCCGATCTTGTTCGTATTGCGAAGGCCATTTGCATGGGGGCTCTCGCGGTCGTGATCGGCACGGCCCTGCTGCAGCCGCAGCCTATTGTGCCGCGCTCGGTCTGGCTCGTTTCCCCGATGTTGCTGTTCCTGATCATGGGCGGCTCGCGGGCGCTCTATCGTAGTGCGAAGGAGTTCTACCGTTACGGCGGTCTCGTGGGGCAGGGCAAGCCGGTCTTCGTGATTGGCGCGGGCACGGCCGGCGCCAATCTCGTGCGCGAGCTCAAGCGTTCTGGCGAATGGCGGCTCGTGGGCCTGCTCGACGACGATCCGGTCAAGCAGGGCCGCGAACTCTATGGTTATCGTGTGCTGGGTACGATCAACGATCTGCAGCGTTTGAGCGCGCAGATGAAGGTCGAGCACGTCATCATTGCCGTGCCTTCCGCTTCGCCGGAGGTGCATCGGCGGATCGCCACGCTGTGCGTTCGCGCGTGCGTCAAGGCATTGACGCTGCCGGCGCTCACGTCACTGAGCGAAGGGCAGGCGTCGCTCGCGCGTATCCGTCTGATCGATCTCGAAGATCTGCTCGGCCGGGACCCGGTGTACATCGACACCGCACACGTCGAGGAGCTGCTGAAGAACCGGGTGGTCATGGTGACGGGCGCGGGCGGATCGATCGGCTCCGAATTGTGCCGCCAGATCATGGGTTTCGGTCCCGCGCAACTGATCGCGCTCGACAGTTCGGAGTATGCGCTCTACCGCCTGAATGAAGAGTTGCAGGAGAGCTATCCCGAGGTGTCGGTGTTGCCCACGATCGGCGACGTGAAAGATTCACTCGTGCTCGACAAGGTGATGGAGAGCCACCGACCGCACATCGTGTTTCACGCGGCGGCGTACAAGCACGTTCCCTTGATGGAGGAGAACAACGCCTGGCAGGCCGTGCGTAACAACGTGCTGGGCACGTACCGGGTAGCGCAGGCATCGATCCGGCACAACGTGGCGCGTTTCGTTCTGATCTCCACCGACAAGGCCGTTAATCCGACCAATGTGATGGGGGCCAGTAAACGGTTGGCCGAAATGGTGTGCTCTGCCCTGCAGCAGGGCGCGACACATCGAACGCGCTTTGAGATCGTGCGTTTCGGCAATGTGCTCGGAAGCGCAGGTAGCGTGATTCCGAAGTTTCAGGAGCAGATTGCTCGCGGTGGCCCCGTCACCGTGACGCACCCGGAAATCACGCGGTTCTTCATGACGATACCCGAAGCGTCGCTGCTCGTGCTGCAGGCATCGAGCATGGGGCAGGGGGGCGAGATCTTCATTCTCGATATGGGGCAACCCGTACGCATTGCGGATCTGGCGCTCGACCTGATCCGTCTCTACGGATTCACCAACGAGCAGATTCCTGTCGTGTTCACCGGTTTGCGGCCGGGTGAAAAGCTCTACGAAGAATTGCTGGCCGATGACGAGACGACGACGCGTACGCCCCACTCGAAGCTTCGTATTGCCCGCTCGCGCGAAGTGCCCGCCAATCTGCTCGAGGAACTGATGCCGTGGCTGATGCAGCGGCACATCCTCAATGACGATCAGGTACGCAGGGATCTGCACCGGTGGGTGCCGGAATATCAGATGCCGGCGCTGCCGACGCTGCGCAGCGTCGTGGCGAAAAGAAGCGTCTCTTAAGGCAAGGGACGAGGGATAGGCGAGTCCGGGTGTGCGGGACTGCCTCGCACACCACACGAAGCAGGAAGAACTGATGACAGTCGAAAAAGCAATCGTTTGCGGGTTTTACGAAAGACACCTGGACCGCCCGGCCGATCCATCGGGGCTCGAACATTTCGAGCAATACGATTCGCCGGTGGAGGTCGAGCGCGCGATTGTCGCTTCTGAAGAGTTCAAGAGAAATGATCACCTTCTGCAGATTCCGAACATGCCGGTGGCCTGGAAAATCTGCATCCTCGAGGAGGCGAAGCTCGTCTTCGTGCCGATCGCCAAGAACGCGCACACGTCAATTCTGACTGGGTTCCTGAAATACCGCGGCATCGACTGGCGGGCGCTGCCGATTGTCGACGAACTCGACGCGCAGTTCGGTACGGACGAGGACAAGATTCACGCCGTGCTGGGAGGCAACAATACGGGGCTGCTGCTCAAGGATCTATCGCCTGCACGCGTGGACGAAATCCTGAAGGATCCAGAGTATCTTCGCGTTGCCGTTTTCCGCGATCCATTGGACCGGATCGTCAGCGCGTGCAACCACTTCTTCGTGCAGGAAGCCGCCAATCCGATGGCTCAGCGGCATTCGAGGCAGGTGGTCGAAGCCTTTGGCGAGGCGTCCGACTCCCGGGCGCAGAGCAATCCGTGCGAGTTCTGGTTGCGCCGACTCATGAAGTTCCTGATGTCGGACCGGCAGGCCACGCCGGACGCCCACTGGATGCCGCAGTACGAATACATCAAGGCATTGCGCATCGATCATATCGTGCCCATCGAGCGGCTCGACGTACTCAACAAGATGGTGTTCGCGCGCAGCGGCAAGCACCTCGATATCGGGCACCTCAACATGCGGGACAGCGGCGTGGACGGCCGGCACGATACCCTCGACGAGGAAGTGCGCCGCGCGGTTGAAGAGTACTACTGGATCGACCGGCAACTGTACGAAACGGCGAAGGCCCATATCGACGCGCTGGATCGTCGGTTCGATATCAGGGATTAAGCCTCTACCGCGCCAGCATGGTCGACGCGCCGCGCCGCGCCGGGCAGGCGCGGGAGTGCCGTATGACGAGGCGTTATACTGAGCAGCAAGCACCTGAATGGGGTTGACGCTGAACGAAACCAGGGGACACCGGGCCGGCGGCCACAACGCATCACCAATTGCAGAACCGATTTATGAAAAAAGGCGTCAACTTCTTTGGGCCGTATGAAGCGAAGGACAGTATAGGGCGTGTCGCCTCGCTCAATATCGACTGTCTCGAGGCGTCTACGCTGCCCTTCGACGTTTATCTGCTCTCCAGGCCGTCGCCGTCACAAGTCGTCGAATATGCCACGATCGACGACCGTCTGCTCGCTTCACTCAAGCACAAGGTCAACCTCTTTCATTTCAACGCGCGGCGGGTACCGCTGTATTTTTCGCGGCTGGGTGAGGACTCTTTCAACGGCTTCTACAATATCGGCTATTGGGTTCATGAGATGCAGAGCATTCCTGCACAGTGGGCCCGGCAGTTCGAATTTTTCGACGAGATCTGGACGCCGTCGTCGCTATGCCAGGCCGCGATTGCGCGTTCGGCCAATATCCCGGTCGTCAAGATTCCGTATCCTGTCGAAACGCATGACATGACGTTGAGAATGGAGGCGCGTCGTGCGGGCCGGCATTTCGATACCTTCAATTTTTTGACGGTCTTCGACGTGTATAGCGACGCCGAGCGGAAGAACCCTTTGTTCACGATAAGGGCATTCCTCGATCAGTACGCCAACGACGAGTCGGTTCGGCTGACCGTCAAGGTCAAGAATCTCGAATACGATTCGCTACTGTCACAAAAATTGGGTGAAATCGTCAGGCAGCATTCGAACATCGAACTGATCGACCGGCATTTCGAGGCGGCCGAAATGGCGTCCCTGTACGACGATACGGACGTGTACGTCTCCTTGCATCGGGCCGAGGGCTTCGGGCTGACGATCTCGGATGCGATGAGCCGCGGCATTCCCGTCATGGTCACCGGGTATTCCGGGAACATGGAATTCTGTGATGCCTCGGACACTTGCCTCGTCGCCTACGATCTGTGTCGGGTCGGCCACAACCGGCCGCGTTATCGTAGCGACGATCTGTGGGCGGAGCCCAGCATGGACGATGCGATTCGTGCGTTCGGCGATATGGTTGAGAACTATGGGCACTGGCTCAAGCAGGCCGTGCATGCGCGGGAGCGCGTGGCCCGTGATTTTTCCGTTGCGGCAGTCGGACAGATGATGCACGAGCGCATCGAACTGATTAACAGCAACTTCGCCTTTGCCGACGACATGACCGATCGGCCCATCGACGTCGATGTAGGCATCGTCAATACCTACGGATTCTGAATTGGAACTCTATCTGCTACGGCATGGGGCGAGCACGGCCAACGAGCGCAGGCTGGTCTGCGGCGCCGAGGATTTCCCGCTGTCCCAGACGGGACTCGCGCAGGCCGCCAGGGTCTGCCGGCACCTCGAGCAGATCCCCTTCACGCGCATCTTTACGTCGTCGCTATCGCGGGCGAGGAATACGGTCGCGCCGCTGGTGAAGGAGGCTGACCGGATTCGCGTCGAACAGGAACTCGTCGAACTCAATACCGGTTCGTATAGCCATCTGACGCTGGACGTGCTGTGGGAACGGGATCCGCGTTATCAGCGCCCGTGGCTGCAGCCCGATTTGCGCTATCCCGGAGGCGAATGTTTTAGCGAAATGGTCTCGCGGATAACGGGGTGGTACGACCGCGAGTCCCGCAACTGGGAGCCGGACGAGACCGTCCTGATCGTCGGCCACGAGGGGACGCTGCGTTCGATCTTGCTGCGCCTGCTAGGTGGCGAACTGAGCGCTTACCCGGATTTCCCGATCGGAAACTGCGATCTTCTCCACGCCACGATCGTACCCGGACACACGGTGACATACCGGCACATACCTTTGACGAGTTTGGCCGACTGACCATGAAACGCATACTGCTGACGACCTCGCCCAATGCTTTTCTGTATCGCGGTGGCGGAGAGCAGGAAGTTCTGTTGCTCAATGAATTCCTGAACGCGTCCGGGGCCATGTCGGATATTTATGGACCGACCTCGCGCGCCTTGAATGCCTACGACTCGGTGATTCACTTTTCGATGCAGGAAGGATCGGAGCTGATCATCGATGCGTTGGCGGGTACCGGACGGCGTTTGATTCTCTGGCCCAACCTCTGGTTCATCAACGAACCCAGTCCCCAGCATCTTGAGCGGTTGTCACGGTTGCTGGCCCGTTTCGACGCTGTGGTATTCAAGTCGCTATCGGAAGAGGAGCACTTTGGCCGCTATTTGAGCCTTGCGGGTAAGGAGGTGATCCGCATCGCGCCACTGATTTCGCCGAAGTTTCGTCGCCGGGCGAGCATCTCGAGAGTGTTCCAGGAGTCCTACGGGCTGGATCGCTACGCTATCTGGCCGGGGATCATCGAGCCGCAGAAAAATCAGCTGGCGGCGGTGCGGGCCTTTCAGGGACTCGATCTGGCGCTCGTTATCTCGGGGGCCGTGCGGGACGAAGCGTATGCAGCCGAATGCCGGCGTGCCGCCGGCCCGAACGTCACGTTTATTCCGGTGATGCCGTTCGGCTCTGAGCTCCATCTGTCTGCGCTGACCTACAGCAGCCTCTTCATCGAACTGCCGCGGGACTTTCCCGGAACATCGGCACTCGAAGCGGCGACGATGGGGTGCCGCCTCGTGCTTTCGCGGTCGGACTGGACAGAGGAGTTTCTCGCCGGTGCTTCCACGCAAGTGGATGCCGACGACGTTGGGCAAGTCCGGGCTGCGGTGAGCGATGCCGTCAGGAATGGCGCACCGCCTACGGCGGCGGTCACTGCCTTGTCGATGAGCGACTCGGTCGCGCCTTTGCTGCGTTACCTGGAGAGAGTGGAGTGACGCGGTGTCACGGGTAGTGCATCCCTAACGGGATCGAGAGACGGTATTACCCCAGCTTCTCGCCCGTGGCAGCAGCCGCCGCCGTCCGCGAGAAGGCCAGCACCGGGCTGGTATTCGGCCCACGAAGCAGCGAGCCTTGCCCCGAGTGCATCAGGTGGTCGATGACCTTGGCCACGCACTCGTCTACGCCGATTCCCTCGGTGCGCACGACGATATCCGGATTCTCCGGCCGGTGATAGGGGGCGCCGAGCCCCGTAAATTGCTTGATTTCGCCGCGGCGGGCACGCTGGTAAAGGCCCTTCGGATCCCGTTCTTCGCAGACCTCGATTGGCGTGTCGACAAAAACCTCGACAAACGACGCATCGCCAACGATTTGCCGCGCATTCTCGCGATGCTCGGGATTCGGCGAGATCGTTGCGGTCACGACGATAAAACCCTCATCACAAAACAACGCCGCCACATGAGCCACACGCCGAAGATTTTCCGTACGTTCTTCGTCGCTGAATCCCAGATCCGAATTAAGCCCGGTCCGCAGGACGTCGCCGTCGAGCAGCGTCGCCCGCGCGCCGAGCATGCGGATGTGGGTCACGAAAGCATGGGCGATCGTCGACTTGCCGGCACCCGACATGCCGGTCAGCCACACCACGACTCCCTTGGGGGGTGTTGTATTCACTGCATCCGCTCCAATTCAACGGCTATTGTGTAAATTGTAGCGTTTTTTTAATCTATGTTACGGCTGTGTAATAAACTGCAACAATAGATGCCGGTATGTAAAGCCGGTTGGTTGGTGTCGGGCGCAACTTTCCGGTGCGGGCCGCTCTCGTTCCTTATGCGAACCCGCGCGGATTCTTCTCCTGCCAGCGCCAGTGGTCCTGACACATGCGTTCGATGCCGAACTGGGCCGTCCAGCCCAGCAATTGCCCGGCTGCCGCGGGATCGGCGTAGCACTCGGCGACGTCGCCGGGGCGGCGCGCCACGATTTCGTAGGGAATCGGACGCCCGCTGGCCGCTTCGAACGCCTTCACCACCTCGAGCACGCTGTACCCGCGCCCCGTCCCAAGATTCACGACAAATCCGGCATCGCGGGCGGTCAGCGCGTCGAGCGCGCACAGGTGCCCCCGCGCCAGGTCGACCACGTGAATGTAGTCGCGCACGCCCGTCCCGTCCGGGGTGGGGTAGTCGCCGCCGAACACGCGCAATTTCTCGAGCTTGCCCACTGCCACCTGCGCCACGTAGGGCATGAGGTTGTTCGGAATGCCCGCCGGGTCTTCGCCGATCAGCCCGCTCTCGTGGGCGCCGACCGGGTTGAAATAGCGCAGCACCGCGATGCGCCAGGACGGATCGGAAACGACGAGGTCGCGCAGGATCTGTTCGGCGATCAGCTTGGACTGGCCGTAGGGATTCGTCGCAAAGAGCGGGAAGGTTTCGTCGATGGGCGATTTTTCGGGCACGCCGTACACCGTCGCCGACGAACTGAAGACGAACTGCTTCACGCCGTGCCGGCGCATGACGTCGAGCACCACCAGCAGGCCGTCCAGGTTGTTGCGGTAGTACTCGAGCGGTTTCGCGACCGATTCGCCCACCGCCTTGAGCGCCGCGAAGTGGATCACGCCCGTGATCGCATGTTGTTCGAAGATACGGGTGAGGGCCGCTTCGTCGCAGGCGTCGGCTTCGTAGAACGTGACCGGCTTGCCGGTAATCTGCGTGACCCGCGCGAGCGATTCGCGGCGGCTGTTGACGAGATTGTCCACGGCGACCACGTCGTAGCCGCCGTTCAGCAGCTCGACACAGGTATGCGAGCCGATATAGCCGGCGCCGCCCGTGACGAGAATGGTGCCTTTGGAAGGTGTCGTTGCCATGCTGTATTCCCGGATTTCGAATGAGGTGTGGTGCGCTTAAAACGTCACGCCGGTGAGATGCTGGACGAGTTCACGGTAGCGTTGTATCACAGCGCGTTCGTCGAATTCTTTTTCGATTTTTTTTCTGCCCGACGCGGCCATTTTTTTGCGCTCGGGCAGTGCGAGCTCGAGCATGTCCGCGAGCCGTCCGGTGAGCGATGCCGCGCTGCGCGCCTCGCACAGCAGTCCGTTGACGCCATGTTCGACCACTTCCCGGCATCCCGGCACGTCCGTCGCCACGATGGGGCGCCCCATGGCGCTGGCTTCCATCAGCGTTCGCGGGACGCCTTCGCGGTAGGAGGGCAGCACGACGCAATCGGCGTCCTCGATGAAGGGCCGCACGTCGGCCGTTTCGCCCAGGTATTCGACGATGCCCTCGCGCTCCCACGCGGCCACGTCCTCGCGGGAAATCGCACTCGGATTGTCCACGCCCACCGGCCCGAGCAACTGGAAGCGCGCATGCGGATATCGGGCTTTGAGCGAGCGCGCCGCCTCGACGTATTCGCCGACACCCTTGTCCCACAGCAGCCGGCCGATCAGCACGAACGAGAAGGTGTCGCGCTCGGGTAGCGGGGTGAAGGCGAACTGTTCGAGATCCACGCCTTCGCCGTGCAGCAGCCGCGCCCGTTCCGGATGAGCTAGCAGATTCCCGCTCCTGAAGGCGGTTTCGTCGTCCTGGTTGAGAAACCACACTTCGCGCGGAAAGCGGAACGCAAAGCGGTACAGTAGTTTGGCGACCTGCGCGGCGCGGCTCTTCTGGATGAACACGTAGCCGAGCCCCGTCGTGACGGCCACCGACGGCACGCGTGCGAGCCACGCCGCGATCGAGCCGTAGATATTGGGTTTGATCGTGTAATGGAAGACGACGTCCGGCTTGAGTTCCCGATAGCGGCGGTAGAGCGCGCGCAGCGTGCCGAGGTCGTGCAGCGGATTGGTGCCCTTGGAGGCCACGGGCAAGTCGATGCAGCGGCATCCCATCGCCTTGAGCGGTTCGAAGGTCCGATCGCGCGGCGCGATGACGATGACCTGCGCACCGGCTTGCGTGAGTGCGCGCAGCAGCCCGTGCCGATAGGTGTAGATCGCCCAGGCGGTGTTGCAGACGAGTGCGATGCGCAGGGTGGAGACGGACCGGTTGGCGGGAGCGGCGTGCGAGTTCACAAAGGCGATGTAGACGATGTCGGGTTGGTTCGGGGCGGACGGGCAGGCCGCCGGGATCGTCCGGCGGCCCTGACGGATCGGTCGCGGCGCACATTTTAGCCGACCCTCATTCGTCTTACCGCGTGTTACGGCCGGCGCGTTACGCCACTCGCGCGGCGTCACGTGACCTCGGCCTGCCGGGGCGCATTTTTGACCGCGATCCTATGCCGGATTGCCTGCCCGGCATCGACGGCGAGGCGGTCTCGCGGCACGCACCGCGGGCCTCGGCGCCTCCTCACTCATGCACCTCGCATTCCATTGGCACACTTCCTGCTCCCTTACCCCCCGCACACGCAACCGCGAACGTAAGAAGGCGGAAAAACGAGGGGCCAAATTTGAAAACCACGATTCTGGGCGCGGAGAAGTCCTGCGCGCCATTTTTGAAAGTACTGGGGGACGGGAGCCTGCGCGCACATGCGACGTGGCCGGCGTCGTGCGCCGCCGCCGCGCTTTTGTGCTGCCTGTTCGGCGGCTCGGCGCACGGTCAGTCGATCGCACCGGCCGCCACGCCGCCGGCAAACGAGCAGCAACCGCCGCAGGCCATCACGAGCCCGCATCCGAAAGACGCGCTCAGCAGCACGCCGCTGTCGCCCTCGACGGAACCCTCCGGAAACGGCAGCGCCGCCATCACCGCGCCGCATCCCGAGGTGGGCGACACGCGCACGCTCGACGAGGCGTTGGGCGGCATCGTCAGCAACGAAGTCGTGACGATGATCGGCCAGAACTTCTACAACTACTTCGCCTCGCTCTGGCGCGACTATCCGCTCGCGGAGCGCTACAACATCTCGATCCACGAGCGCCCCGACGCGCGCTGGGGCAGTCTCGTCTGGGTGGAGTACGAGCACCGGCGCCTTTTCGAAGCCTTCCTCTCGCCCGCGCGCAGCGACATCAAGCAGGCCGCCGGGCGCGCCGCGGCCGAGGCCTATCAAAGCGTGGTACGGGTGGATATCGACCGATTGCTGTTTCGCGACCAGGACCTCGGTCCTGATGAAATGTAAGGAGACCAAAATGAAGAGAAAAATTCGGGCCACGGGTGCGTTTGTGCTGTGCTGCGGTTTGCAGGTTAGCGTCTGTCACGCGACGGGCCTGATCTACACGCCGGTCAATCCCACTTTCGGGGGCGACCCCGACAACGGTTCGTTCCTGCTTTCGACCGCCAACGCGGTCAACAAGCACGGCGCGCCGGCAACGAGCGAACTCGACGGCACCTCGGAGCAAACGCCGCTCCAGCAGTTCAATTCCGAGCTCGAGCAGGCCATTCTGTCGCGCATCGCTTCGTCGGCCACGTCGTCGATCGTCGGCGCGAATGGCCAGCTGCAGCCGGGCACCATCACCACGGGCCAGTTCTCGGTGACGGTGACGAACCTCAACAACGGCTCGCTCCAGGTCACCACGACCGATAACACGACCGGCCAGAGCACGAGCTTCCAGGTGGGCCAATAATGCAAATTATTCATAACAATATCCGCCGCGCCGCCCTGGCGCTGGCCATCGGGGGAATCGTGGGAGTGTCGGGTTGCGCGTCGCCGGTGCCGCCGTTCGACAACGCCAGGCTCACGCCCACCACACAACTCACGCGCGACCTGCTCCAGCTGCCGCAGCCGATGGGCAAGGTGGTCGTGGCGGTTTATGGTTTCCGCGATCAGACCGGCCAGTACAAGCCTTCGCCGGACAGTTCGTTCTCGTCCGAGGTGACCCAGGGCGCCGCGTCGCTCCTCACCGACGCCTTGCGCGAGTCGGGCTGGTTCATGCCGGTCGAGCGGGAGAATCTGCAGGACGTGCTCACCGAGCGCAAGATCGTGCGGGCGCTCGAAACCCCGGCCGACAAGGCGAAACCGCTCGAGAACATCGGTGCGCTCACGCCCGCGAACGTGCTGATCGAAGGCGGCATCGTCGGCTACGACACCAATCTGCGCACGGGCGGCATCGGCGTGAACTACCTGGGCATCGGCGGCGCCACGCAGTATCGCGTCGATCAGGTGACGGTGGCGTTGCGCGCCGTGGACATCCGCAACGGGCAGGTGCTCAACAGCGTTTCGACGACCAAGACCGTCTATTCGTACGAGCTCACGGCCGGGGTGTTCAAGTTCGTCGGTTATCAGAATCTGTTGCAGGTCGATGCGGGGCTCACCTATACCGAGCCTGCGCAGCTGTGCGTGCGCGAGGCCATCGAGGCAGCCGTGATGCATCTGATCGTGCAGGGCATCAGCGCGGGCACGTGGCATCTCAAGGACGACAAGGACTGGACGTCGCCCGTCATCCAGACCTATGCGCGCGAGGACACGGAATATCAACGGCCCGCGAGCGCAGCCGCAACAGCCGCTACCGCGACGCCGGCGAGCGACGCCAAGGCGGCGGGGACCGGCAGTTAATCCCGGCGGCTAATCAAGGCAGCCAAGCCAGGCAACTACCCTAAACCAGTCGTGACATGGCGGAGCCACTATGCCGGCTAATCCACTATTCATCATAAGGATTACGAAATGAAGGAGATTGCAAGACGCACACGCCAGACTCTCGTGCGAGCGCTGGTTGCGGCGGCGATTCCGTGCTGCGCCTACGCGGGCAGCATGGCCCCCACATCGGATCTGGGGCCCGGCGAGCCGGGCTTCGGCGACGGCGGCCAGGTGGCCAACATGGTCCAGACCGGCATCGGCCAGCGCGCGACACTCGACCAGCAAGGTAACGGCAACGGTGCGTCGATCACGCAGGGCGTGGCCGGCAACCTCGCCACGGCCTGGCAGGCCGGCACCAACAACAGCGCGACGCTGAGCCAGTTCGGCACGGGCAACGCCGTTTCTTCCTCGCAGAGCGGCAAGAGCAACACGCTCGCCGTCACGCAGAACGGCAACGGCAATTCGACGTCGGCCCAGCAAAGCGGCACGGCAAACAGCGCGGCGGTTCAGCAGAACGGCAACGGCGACGTCGCACAGGTGAAGCAGTACGGCGCCGGCCAGTCGATTTCGATCAAGCAGACGGGCAGCGGCATGCGCGCTTCGGTCGTGCAGCGCTGACGCCCAGATTCCCTTTTGAAGTTTCGCCTTCTCGCCGCTCGGGCGAGGGCGTCATCCTGCGCCGCCCAGTTCGGGGCCTGCTGGCGGCGTTTTATTCGGGGCCCGTAAAAACGTGGAGATCAACATGAAGCGCAAGGCAATTCTCGTTGCAGTCAGTCTGCTCGCCATCGGTTCGCAAGCCTGGGCGAACTCGTATAACGAAGACGTCACGGTGAACCAGACCGGCCTCGGCCAGTCCGCCACCGTTACCGAAACCAACGGCACCTCGGACAACGTCACGATCAACCAGAGCGGCGGCGGGATCTTCTCGCCGGCCGACACCGCAACGGTGACGCAGACGAACACCTACGACAACTGGAACACCGCCATCACGCAAAGCGGCAGCGGCGATCAGGCAGCCATCGCCCAGACCGGCGCCCAATATAACAACGTGAGCGTGAACCAGACCGGCGACAAGGCGGTGGCCTCGGTGACGCAAAACGCCGAAGCCGCCGACACCGACAAGATCGGCCAGGGCGGCACGGGCGAAAGCGCGACGATCCTGCAGCAGTACGGTGCCGACAATACCGTCAACGTGAACCAGGATGTCGCCGACCGTGGCGCCGGTGCGGGCAACACGGCCTATGTGGATCAGGAAGCGTCGTTCGGCTCGACGGCCGACGTGACGCAGTCGGGCCTCGGCAACTACGCGCAGACGTACCAGAGCGGTTCGGACAACTATCTGAACATTTCGCAGTCGCTCGCCACGAACCACGCCTACGTCACGCAGATCGGCAACGGCAACAGCAGCACGGTCACGCAGACCGGCGTCGGCAACTACGCGAACATCACGCAGCACTAAGCTGCGCGTTCCTGCCGGGCGGCGTTGTGCAGTCGCCCGGCTTTTCTCATGCAGGGCCGCGCCGCGGCACGAGCAATGAGGTGCCCAGAATGATCACTGCTCCCGATCTGCAGGTCTGGTTCGACGCCGCTACGAACCAGGGGCCCGGCTATGTCGTGGCCTACGTGCGCTCCGCGCAGGAAGCCCGCATCGAATACGACCTCAAGGTCATCACCGTAAGCCGCGCGGGCACGTCGCGCATCGGCCAGAGCGGCGGTGCCACGCTGGCGCCGGGACAGAGCCAGGCATTGTCTTCGGTTCGCACCGCGCAGCAGGCAGGGGCCACCTGCCAGATCGATCTCGTGCTGCGCGAAGGCAATACGGCGCTCGGCGAATACACCTACGATTGCAGCGCGAAGAAATAACGCGCGCGTAGCCGCGCGCCGTGTCGTGTCGTGACGTGGCATGTCGTGCGTCGGCGGGGCGACGCCTCGCTCACGCGAACAAGCGCCGTTTGATCCGCTGCAGCGTCCGATAAGGCATGACGAAGTGCAGCAGGCTCTTCGCAAGCCCCGCCCAGTCGCGCCAGTTGAACACATTCAGGTAAGCCAGTTGCAGGCGCAACGTCGAGACGATCTGCCGCCGCCGCTTCGTGGCGCTGATGCCCCCTTCGTTGACCTCGTAGAAAAGGCCCTGCTCGGGCAGGTTCGCGCAGTCATAACGTTGCATCAGCCGCAGGAACAGATCGAGATCCTCGGCGGCGGGATACTTCAAACGGTAGTTGCCCACGGCCTTGACCGCGTCCACGCGCAACATCACGGAAGGATGGACGAGCGGCGAGCGCAACAGCCGCTCGCGCTTGAGCCGCTGCGGCTCCACCGCCGGCCGCAGCATGAAAAGCGGCTCGCCCGCGCGCGTCACCACCTGGGTCCACATGCCGAGCGCCGCGAGCGCGGGCGAGGCTTCCATGCGCGCGCGCTGCTTCGCGAGCCGCTGCGGCACGCTCAGGTCGCCTGCGTCGATGCGCGCCGCATAGCGAAAGCCGCGCGCCGCGAGTGCGTCGATGCCGGCTTCCAGCGCACGCTCGATGCCGCCGTTCTTCGGCATGCGCAGGATCTCCACCTGCATGCCCGGTATCGTGGGCGCGACGATCGGCGGCGTGCTGCCGTCGTCCACGACGAGCGCGTAGATCGGCGCGTCCTCCTCGAACGAAGCCAGCGTGCGTTCGACGTCGGCCTGGCCGTTGAAGGCGGGCATCAGCACGGCGACGTCGGCGAGTGCGCCCTCGCGTGAGGTGGCGGGGGTGTTCGTCATGGGGCGAGCTTGAAGCGGATGTAATAGAAGTTCACGCATGCGGCGGCCACGTAGCCCGCCGCGAGTCCCACGAGCGCGCCATAGGCGCCGAGGCGCCCGATGGCCACGAGGTTCACGGCGAAGGCCACGGCGAGCGCGAGCAGCCATTTCGCGAGCAGGACGAACCGGGCCTGGTACTTGAGCACGACGAGGTTGCCGATCGCCTCGATGCCCGCAGGCACCGAAAGCCAGACGGCCCAGCGGAAGATGCCGGTCGCCTCGGCGTAGGCGGGGCCGAACACGTGGCCGATGATGAAGCCGGCCAGCGCGTCGAGCACGAGCGCGCCCGCGATCATCAGCATGGCCGTCATGGCGAAGAGCCGCACGAGGTTGCGCCGGAGCTGCGCCGCTTCCTGCACGCGATAGACGAACGCGGGGGCAATCGTCTGCGCGAGCATGAGCGCGAGCGTGATCCAGTTTTCGTTGAGCTGCTGTGCGGCCGAGTAGCGGCCCAGATCGGCGAACGAGATCGTGCGTTCGAGCATGAGCCGGTCGAGCTTCAGGAACAGGTACATGCAGATGAGGCCGAGCCAGAACACGGTGCCGGCCGTGGCGAAATGGCGAAACAGCGTGCGGTCCACATGCCAGCCGAGCGTGCCGCCGTGGCGGCGCCGGTAGTAGAGCACGAGCGCCGCGCCGATCGCGGCCGCTTCGAGCGCCCAGAGCCAGCCGAAGCCCGCGGCCGGGAACGCCGCGCGCGCGAGCAGGTAGACGAGGAGCGCCTTGATGACGGCCGTCGTCATGCTCGCGAGCAACTGTGGCTTGCTGTAGGTCATGCTCTGCAGCCAGGCGTTGATTACGCCGACGAAAGGCTCGCGAAAGAGCATGGTCGCGGCGAGCCCGGCGAGCATCGCGCCGACGAGCGGGTCGGTCGCGCCTGCCGCAATGCCCGCCCAGGTCAGCAGCAAGGCGGCGGCCGAGACGCCGATGCGCAGGGCAAACGCACTGCCGAGGACGGTGCCCAGCTCCTGCGGTGGCCGGTTGACGATGGTCGGCACGAGGATTTCCGCGCCGCAAACCCAGGTGATGGGCGCGAGCACGAGCAGGAGGGTATTGGCGTACTGCCACTTGCCGAACACGTCGGGGCCGAAATAGCGCGCCAGCACGCCGCTGATCACGATGGCGACGGCAATCTGCGTGACCCGTTCGAGCCCCAGCCAGACGATGTTGGCGAGCGCCCGGGCCACGTCCGGGTTGGCGTAGCGCTTGACGTTCAGCATGGCTTGACCGCGCGGGCACGCCGCGTGCTAGCGCGGGCGGGTTCGGGCGACGGCGCCGTTACCCGTTCTGCCAACCGTTTTGGCAACACCGCGGGCGGTGATTTTTTTTGCAGCATTAATTTTGTGATCGGGGAGAAACGGCTGGGCATTAAAATAGGTGGCTAACGTTCCAGGGGCCAGCGCCCGGCGGGACGGACGAAAGACGGCAATTATAGTTTGTAACGGATTCGATTTTTCGTAACCGCCTGCATCAGCCGGTCAGCGGGCTGTGTTACGAATAGCGCGTATTTCAATGGATAGCGAGCCTCATCATGATCTCTCAATCGATTTTCAAGGCCTATGACATTCGCGGCGTGATCGGCAAGACGCTCGACACCGATACGGCGCGCGCCATCGGCCGCGCGTTCGGCAGCGAAGTGCGCGCCCAGGGCGGCGACGCCGTGGTGATCGCGCGCGATGGCCGGCTCTCGGGCCCGGACCTGATCCGCGCGCTGGGCGACGGCCTGTGCGAGGCCGGCGTGGATGTCGTGGACGTGGGCATGGTGCCCACGCCGGTGGGCTACTTTGCCGCGAGCGTGCCGCTCGGGCTGCCGGAAGGCGAGCGCGTGATCGATTCGTGCATCGTCGTGACGGGCAGCCACAATCCGCCCGACTACAACGGCTTCAAGATGGTCCTGCGCGGCAAGGCGATCTACGGCGACCAGATCCAGGCGCTCTACCAGCGCATCGTGGATGGCCGCTTCGACTCGGGCGAGGGCAGCTACACGAACTACGACATCGCCGACGAATATGTGGCGCGCATCGTGGGCGACGTGAAGCTCGCGCGCCCGATCAAGATCGTGGTGGATACCGGCAACGGCGTGGCGGGCGAGCTCGCGCCGCGTCTTTTCAAGGCCATGGGGTGCGAGCTCGTCGAGCTCTTCACGCAGGTGGACGGCACGTTCCCGAACCACCACCCGGACCCGGCGCACCCCGAGAACCTGCAGGACGTGATCCGCGCGCTCAAGGAAACCGACGCCGAAATCGGCTTTGCGTTCGACGGCGACGGCGACCGCCTCGGCGTCGTGACGAAGGACGGCCAGATCATCTATCCGGATCGTCAGCTCATGCTGTTCGCCGAGGAAGTGCTTTCGCGCAACCCGGGCAAGCAGATCATCTACGACGTGAAGTGCACGCGCAACCTCGCGAAGTGGGTGAAGGAGAAGGGCGGCGAGCCGCTCATGTGGAAGACGGGCCACTCGCTCGTGAAGGCGAAGCTGCGCGAAACCGGCGCGCCGCTCGCGGGCGAAATGAGCGGCCACGTGTTCTTCAAGGACCGCTGGTACGGCTTCGACGACGGCCTGTACACGGGCGCGCGTCTGCTCGAAATCCTCACGCGCGTGGCCGATCCGAGCCAGCTGCTCAACAGCCTGCCGAACTCGCACGCTACGCCCGAGCTGCAATTGAAGCTCGAAGAGGGCGAGAACTTCGCGCTGATCGGGAAGCTGCAGCAGAACGCGAAGTTCACGGGCGCCGACGAGGTCATCACGATCGACGGCCTGCGCGTGGAGTATCCAGACGGCTTCGGCCTCGCGCGCTCGTCGAATACGACGCCGGTGGTGGTGATGCGCTTCGAGGCGGACAACGACGCCGCGCTCGCGCGTATCCAGGCCGACTTCAAGCGTGTCATTCTCGCGGAAAAGCCGGACGCGAAGCTGCCGTTTTAAGTCGCGAACCGAGTGGAGAGAAGAGCCCGGCTTTTGCCGGGCTTTTTTTCGGCTGGCGTTGCTGCTTTGCCGCCGTTTTGTTGGTGCTCTGTGCAGCGGTGAACATTCCCAACCGGTTGCGGCAACCGGGCGCGCGGCGATTCCCCCATACTTCACTTGACACATGAAGGGGGGAAACCCATGCAACGCATGCCGCGCATCGTCAGGTTCATCGTCTCGGGTGGCGTTGCCACGGGCGTTCACGTTTCGGTCGCCTGGTGCGTGTTCGAATGGATCGTGCGCGACTCCACCGTCGCGAACGTGACGGCCTTCATCGTGGCCAATGTCGTTTCCTTCCTGCTCCAGACCTTGTGGAGCTTCTCCTCGCAGCCGACTTTCGCGCGCTTTCTGCGTTTTGGCGCCGTGTCGCTCGGCGGGTTTCTCGTCGCGGCGCTGATTCCCCTCGCTTGCGGCCGGCAGAACATCTGGCTGCCTACGCTCGCTGTGGTCGTTTGCATTCCTGCGGTTTCGTATGTGATGCACTCGCGGTGGACGTATCGGGCGAGTTAGGCGGCAAGCGGCGCGTTGTTCGAGCGGCGGCGCGGCGAGCGACGAAACGCCTGATGCAGTATCGCAGCGAGCATGAGCGGCAGCAGCAACACTGCCCATTGGCCCGTACCTGTGAGCAGGATCGCGAGGAAGCCGATGAGCGGAGCGCACCATGCGGCCGCGGCGAGCGCATAGGCAGCATAGCTCGACGACCGCGGCCCACGCTGGGAACGCGCATAGGCGCATAAATAGATGACCGGCAGCAGCAGCCACGCGAGCTCGTAGTACACCAGATACGGCGGAATGAGCAGTGCCGCGACGATGGCCGCTGCCGCGCGAAGGTTCCGGTCCATGCGCCGGTGCCACGCCAGCGCGGTCGCGCCCACGGCAGCCGCGGCAATGGCTCCGTGCAGCGCGAGCGCGGTGCCGTGCGCAACACCCATTTGTTTCGCCACGGCGAACACGGTCGGCATGGCGCGCCAGAGATGGCCGCCGTCGTGATCGAGTGCGGCGCCCTGAAACCACGCCAGCGTATGCAGACACGCGAGCCACAGCGGCCAGCCGAACGCGAGCACGCTCACGGCGCACAGGCACGCGGCGCTCCCGATTGCGGCGGCCAGGGCCCGATAGTGACCACCGCACAGGAACAGCAGGGGAAACAGCGGGGCCAACTGAGGTTTGATGACGAGCAGCCCGGCACACAGGCCAGCCCATACGGGTGAGCTATCGAGCAAACCAAGCGCGCCGGCGGCTAGGGCGAGCGTGAGCAACGAGTTCTGACCATGCACGGCGATGACGGCAAAGCCGGGGAAGGCAAGCACGACCACCCATGGTAGCGGCCTCGATCGCATGGCCGGAACGCAGGCCAGCAGGCTGGCGCCCGCGTTCACACTCATGAACGCCGCATAGGCGCTCGCGTAGCGCAACCCGGCGAGCGGATAAACGAGCAACTGGAAGGGCGGCGGATAGACCCATGGCCCGAACATCTGCGCGAGCGGCGTGCCGGCCTGCAGCTCGGCCTCGCAGGCGAGCATGCGCGACTGATCGAAGGCAGCGAGCGCGCCGTGATGCAGCGAAACCTGCGATGCGCACCAGAACACGCGGAAATCGGAGCCGGGCAGCGGGATGCCCGGCACGTGCAGGCACCAGTACGCGATGGCCCAGATACCCATGAGCGAAACCTGCAGCACGAGACACGCCGCACCGTACAGTGCGACGCGCTCGCGGGTCAGCCAGCGCAACGGTGCGATGACCGCCCTGTCGCTCATGATCGACGTACGACGCATCTCCATGAGCTACCGGCCCATGACGCGCAGACGCGCGCCGCCGCGCCGACGGGCGAGATCGATCGCCGCGTTGCCGTTGCCGCGCATGCTGGCCGGTTGCACGGGCAACGTGCTGATCTTGCTCGGCGCTTCGTAGCGGCGGCGGATCAGATAGATCGGCCGCTCCTTCGATTCGTCGTAGATCCGGCCGATATATTCGCCGATCACGCCGATGCCGGCCAACTGGATGCCACTCATGAACAGCAGTATCGAAATGAGCGAGGCATAGCCCGGCACCGGATTGCCGAACAGCACGGTACGCCCGATGATGAAGCCGCCATAGCAGAACGCCAGCAAGGCGATTGCGCCGCCGATATAGGTCCAGCTGCGCAGCGGCACCGTGCTGAAGCTCGTGATGCCTTCGAGCGCGAAATTCCACAGGCGCCACCCCGAGAACTTGGAGCTGCCCGCGCTGCGCGGCGTGCGCTCGTAGTCGATCGTCACGGTCTGGAAGCCCACCCACGCGAACAGGCCTTTCATGAAGCGGTGCCGCTCGGGCAGGCTGCGCAGCGCGTTGACGACCTGGCGATCCATGAGACGAAAGTCGCCCACGTTCTCCGGAATTTTCACTTCGGAGAGCTTATTGTGCACGCGATAAAAAAGCCCGGCCGTCGTGCGCTTGAGGAACGAATCGCAGGCGCGATTCGCCCGCCGTGCGAGCACGACCTCGGCGCCGGCGCGCCAGCGTTCGATCATCTCAGGGATCAGCGAGGGCGGGTCCTGGAGATCGGCGTCGATGACGACCACCGCATCGCCCGAGGCCTCGTCGAGCCCGGCCGTGAGCGCCGCTTCCTTGCCGAAGTTGCGCGTGAAGTCCACGACCTTCACGCGGCGATCCCGCTCGCTCATCGCGACCAGCTTTTCCAGCGTGCCGTCGCGGCTGCCGTCGTTGACGCAGACGATCTCGAAGCGGATCGCCGGCACGCGTTCGAGCACGGCCAGCACCTGTTTGAAAAACGTTTCGACGGCTTCGCACTCGTTGTAGAACGGCGCGATCACGGAGATCAGCGGCTTCTTTGCCGGTGCGTCGCCCGTGGCCGTAGTGTCGGGGAAGAGGGTCTTCATGGTGTCTCCTGTGCCGCAAGGCGGCAAGCCATACCGGCGGACGTGCGCCGTTCGAGGGCGACGCGGCGCATCAGCATCGCGAGGGTGACGCAGGTAATGAGGGGGAAGAACTGGAAGTGCACGCGGTCGATCACGGCGATGCCGCTCACGGGCGCGACCCACAGCAGCGCGAGCCACTCCTTCTCCCCGCGCAGAAAACCGTGCTTCAGCGCGTAGCGGACAAACCAGACGATCAGGATGCCGTACCATGTCAGGTCGTAGTCGAACAGGTAGGGGCTCACCATCAGCGTCGCGCAGATCAGCGTGGCAGCGCGCAACTCGTAGGCACATGGACGCCACCACGCATAGATGACGGCGAGGGCGCCCGCGCATGCCGACACGCCTTGCAGTGCGTACGCAAACGAAGTGGGGATATGGAGCATTCTCGCGAGCGAGAAGAATGTGGGGATGCGCGCGAGCGCCGCCACGCCGCTGTCGACGAAACCCGCAATCAGTCCCATGTTCTGCACGAAGGCTTCCAATGTGCCGATGCCGAAGGCGAGCGTGGAGACTGCGAGCATGGCGAGCGCGGTGGTGGCCGTCGCGAAGAGCGCGCGCCAGGAGCGCGAGCACAACAGCGCGAGCGGGATCAGCACGGCGAGGTGCGGCTTGACGCAGAGCAGACCCAGGCAGAAGCCGGCAAGCCACGGCCGGCGCGGCAGCAGCACGAGGCCGAGTCCGATGAAAGAGGCGGTGAGCAGGCCATTCTGGCCGGCAGCCAGAACGATGGCCGCGCCGGGAAACGCAAGCGCGATCAGCGCGACGCGGCGCCTCGGCAGCGTCGCATGGCATACGGCGACGAACGCGAGCAGCGTGAAACCCAGAAACACCGTCGCGGCAAGACGATACGGCATCAGCGCGAGCGGATAGACGAAGAGCAGGAAGGTCGGCGGATACAGCCACGGCAGGAGGCCAACGTCGTGGCCGAGCGCGGCGTTTTCCACGGCCGTGATCGTGGGAACGTGATAAGCGCTCATGGCATGCCCTTGCAGCGCGAGATGCGACGCACTCCAGAAGGCGACGAAATCGAGCGAGATCGGGCCGAGGTGTTCGCCGGGGTGCAGCCAGAGTACGCGCACGAGATACGAAAGCGTGGCGAGGACATAACACGCCAGCGCGACCAGCGGATAAAGCCACAGGCGCTCGCTGTTCAGCCAGTGCGAGGTCGTCTGGTCGACCGGAAAATCCGGTGCGGCAGGGTTGCGCGCGGGCGCCGGGATGAACGGGTTCATGGGCGGGCTCTCATCATGAGGCGCTGGCGGCGCAGGACCATCATCAGCATGAGCAGCAGGACGACGACGCCGGCCTGCGGCAGCCCCGCGACGCTATTGGCGAGCTCGAAAAGCGGCAGCAGCCAGCCGGCGGCCAACAAGGTTTGCTCGCCGCGCAGCCAGCCTTCGCTCAGGCCGGCAGCGAAGAGGGCCGCGAGGGCAACGCCGAGCCAGGCGAGTTCGTAGTGCCAGACGTAGGGGTTCGCCAGCAGCGTGGCGATGACGAAAACGGCCGCGCGCAGGCGCACGTCGCGGGTGCCGCGCCACACCGAGCAGGCCACGCCGATCGCCACGCAGGCCACGAGCGCCTGCACCGCGTAGGCGGACCACTGCGGCAACCCGGCCGAGCGCAAGGCGGCAAAGGCGGTGGGCGAGCAGCGCCAGAAGTGGTCGTTGCGCTCGAGAATCGACTCGCGTACGAAGCGCGTGCCGGCGAGGAACAGGGCGATCGTCTGGGTGCCGCAGATCAGTGCGCTCACGAGCGTGAAGAGGCTGGCCGTGACAGCGGCGCAAATGAACGTGCGCCAGGCCCGTGTTGCGATCAGCACGAACGGAAAGAGCAGTGCCATTTGCGGCTTGATGCTTAGCAGACCGATAAAAATGCCGGAGAAAACGGGGCGCCTGTCGAGCCACAGAATGGCGGTGGCGACGAGCGCTGCGGTCAAGAGCGAATTCTGGCCATACAGCGCCGCAACGAAAGCGCCCGGGCTTGCCACGAGCGCGAGGACACCCACGTCGCGCCCGATCGATGTCGATGCGAGGCCCGAGAGACGCATGACTGTCCACGAGAATGCGACGAGACCCGCGATCGTAGCGAGCGCATACGAGAGCGGCAGCGGAAGGAGCGAAAGCGGCGTGACGACGAGCAAAAACGTGGGCGGGTAGAGCCAGGGCAGGAGCGAGAACTCTGCGCGATTGCCGAAGAGTGCGCGCTCGATCGACGCGAAGGTCGTTGGGTCGTAGGCTTGCCAGCTCGCACCGTGCAGCATGACGTGCGAGGCGGCCCAGAATACGGAGAAGTCGGTGGCGGGTCTCGCAATGCCAGTGTCCGTGAAGCCGGTGCTGTGCAGGGACCAGACGACGAGGAAGACGGCGTAGAGCGCGAGCGTCGCCAGAGAGTACAGGCGAACACGCGAGCGCGTGATCCAGGTGCGCACGGGCCGCCGTGCCCCGATGGCTTCTTTGATGGAAAGATCCATATCCCCGTCCGTTCGTGATGATCCGACTTCTTGTACGCGTCGGATTCCGAATGAAGTTCGTGTTGTGTCTGGTCTGCTTCTTGTCGATCCAGTCTGCCGGTCAGCCGGATCTTGTTGGCGAATTATGTTCGACAGAAATTGCCCTGTTCAATGCCATTCGATTCGCGAGCGTGACGCATCGAACATTTCGGAAACGATGAAAAACGAGCCGCGACTTCCGACAGAGCCGCAATCGATTGCGCGTAAAAAAGGGGGTTACCGCGCACCCGGGGCGATACGCTCAGGGCAGACCCTGAATCCGCAGGCCAATGGCTGTCGGACTCAGGCTTCGAGGGCGCCCGCGGGATCGGGTTCTACCCGTAGTTCGGCGTCCCGACGGGCAAATGTGTGCCGTTCCCCACATACGTTCTCTTTTCCGTCACCTAAAAAGCAATCGCCAGCCCGTTAATTCCACTTTTTTCAAATGAGAATTTCGGGTGAACAGGCGGGAAATTCGATCGAGGTGGATAGCGTCGATCGAAGCAGTACCAGGGGTAACGGTAGTACCTGGATAAAAGCATAAAGGTTCGAGAGCGGAAGCCGGTGGTTCGTCCACCGGCCACCGCGGCACATCGGGGGTAGTACAACGACACCGCTCAACTGGGCCAACACGGTTCGAGCGGATCGTCATGAAGTCTCGCGAAGCGGGACACCTTCGCCAGGCGGCAAGCCGGCCTCGCGAAGCGTGTGACCCACATCCGCTTCATCCGCGAGATGACATTCCCCCCGATTCCTGTCGCTCTCCGCAGTCGAACGCCGTGCGCGATCGGTGCTGCCGTTTTTGTTCTTCGGCACACCGCATCACGCAAGGCGGAACGATGTCGATGTCGTGTTGTATCCGGCGAATCGAAATGTCTGTTGTTGCCTCGATTCGCAGGGCGTAGCGGGCGTTCTGTCAGTACAGGAAAGAAGAGATCCGTTTGCGGTGTTGCGTGTTTTCCTCAAGCGGCGGCGATGTGAAAGGATGCGTGCACAACCGAACACACAATCCATTTCGCATCACCTAAAACGTAATCGCCTGGCAGGACTTATTGAAGTATCCGTAGTTCGGATCCCTGAACATTGGGCTGTTTGGGGTAATCAGGTAGTCAATCTTCCAAAAGGGGTTAGTCATGACTCAATTCATTGCCGGCGCCAAGCGCTTCCTGAAGGACGATGGTGGTGTGACCGCGATCGAATATGGCCTTATTGCAGCGCTGATCGCGCTGGCCATCATCGCAGGTGTGACCACCATCGGCTCGAACCTCAGCAAGGTGTTTTCGGACCTCGCAGCGAGCACGTGACGCGAGCGCCGGGCGGCCACCGTGCGGTTCGCCCGGCACTTCGCATGATGCGGTTATCCGCACGCATTCGTTTCATCCGTATTTCAGGCCATTCCGGATCACGCAACCCGACCTTACCGAGACCCACCATGCACCTCGCGCCGCTTCCCCCGCATCCCGTTCCGCTGTGCGTGATCGCATGGGTGCTGGTCGCCGCAAGCACGGATCTCGTCGCCCGCCGCATTCCGAACTGGCTCGTCGGATCGGGCCTCGTCGGCGCGCTGGCGATCCAGATCTGGCTGCACGGTGTCGCGGCGGGCGGCTTTGCCTGGCTGGCCGGTGCGGCTACGGGCTTCGCCGCGTTTCTGCCGTTCTATCTGCTGCGCGGCATGGCAGCCGGCGACGTCAAGCTCATGGCCATGGTCGGCGCGTGGCTGGGCGTCAATGCGGCATGGCACATCGTCCTCGCGACGTTCGTGCTGGGCGGCGTAGGCGCCGTGCTGATCGTCGTGTGCCGGGGCCGGCTCGGGCAGTTGCTGCGCAACGTGCGGGCGCTGCTGCCCGGCGTGCTGCGCAGGCTGCCGCTGGCATCGGCTATGCCGCTGTCGATAACGAAGATCGACGCGCCCGGCCCATCGGTCGGTGCGCTGCCCTACGGCGTCGCCATCGCGGCGGGGACGCTAGGAGTGCTGTTTGCCATGGCCGGCTGAGCAGGCCGTGCCGGATCGAAAGAACGTCGTGCGTTCGAGGAGGGGATCATGAATAACAGTCGTGCAGTGGTCATGTTCGTCGTCGCGCTGCTGGCCGGGCTCGCGGCCGTGGTGTTCGCCTCTCACTGGCTGATGCAGACGTCGTCGGACGCAGTGACTACCGTGGCGGTCGCCACTGACGACATCGGCCTCGGCCAGCCCATTACGGGGACCATGGTCCGCACCGTCAGTTGGCCAAAGGACAGCGTGCCGCCCGGCACCTTCACGGACCTGAAGGCGCTGGAAGGACGCGTGGTGCGCACGAGCCTCGCGCGCGGCGAGCCGGTGCTCGAAGCCAAGCTCGCGCCGGTGGGCACCAAGGGCGGTCTCTCGGCGATGATCGACGAAGGCCACCGCGCCATCACCGTGCGCGTGAACGACGTGGTGGGCGTGGCGGGCTTCGCGCTGCCGGGCAACTACGTCGACGTGATCGTCAATACCCAGTCGCCGGAAAGCAAGAACAGCAACGCCAACGGACAGAGTATTTCGAAGATCGTGCTCGAGCGCATTCTCGTGCTCGCCGTCGCGCAAGAAGTGAGCCGCGACGAGACCCAGCCGAAGGTCGTGAACGCGGTGACGCTCGAAGTCACGCCCGAGCAGGCGGAGAAGCTCGATCTCGCGCGCAGCGTGGGCAACCTGTCGCTCGTGCTGCGCAACCAGATCGACAAGGACAAGCTCTCGACGGACGGCGCGACCAAGCTGACGCTGCTCGGCGCTCCCGACCTGCCGGTTTCCGCGCCGGCTGCCGCCAGGCCGGTGGTTCGCGTCAAATACGCGCGCGCCGAGGTCAAGCACGAGTGCGTCGGTGTGCTGTCGGGGGTCACAGGTAGTCAGGAGTGCTTCTGAGCGTATCAAGAACGAATTCTCGAAGGCAGCGCCCGGGCAGAACGACCCGCACGGACGCACATAACCGAATTCCAGCTGCATCGAGCCACGGGGTATAACGATATGAAATCCAGTCAGAGGGTGTTGCGAGGGGGCGCCCGCACGGCGGCGCACCCGGCGCGGTCGGCACGGTGGGTCTGTGCCGCCATGACGTGCGTGGGGCTCCTCGCCGTTTCCCAGGCGATGGCCGAGGAAGCCGCACAGAGCGCTGCCGCTGCGCGTGCCGCCACCATGCCGATGGCGGGTGGCCCGATGCAGATGACGATCAGCATGGCGCCCGCGCCGGCTTCCGGGGCCGCCGCGCATGCGCCGGCCGGACCGCTGCACGGGCCCAACTGCGTGGGCGCCGTGCGCGGCGAACGCAGCATCGTCGTGCCGCTCGGCAAGTCGATTCTCGTGCCCATCGACGAGCCGGTGCGCAACCGCACGCTCGGCGACCCGAGCGTGGCCCAGGCGACCATGGTTTCGCCGCAAACCCTCTACGTGCTCGGCGAATCCGTGGGCACGACCAACATGATCATCCAGGGCCGCAGCGGCGCCTGCGAGGTGATCGACGTCGTCGTCAATGCGGATGCGGGCGGGCTGCAGGCGTCGCTTGCCCAACTGCTGCCCGACGAGCACGACATCCGCGTTTCGACCGCCGCCGACAATCTCGTGCTGATGGGCCACGTGTCGAGCGCACAGGCCGCGCAGCAAGCGGCGCAGATCGCGACGGTCTACAGCGTGGCGCACGGCCAGAGCGGCAATGGCACGAAGGGCGGCGTGCTCAACATGCTCACGGTCGATTCGCCGGAACAGGTGATGCTCGAAGTGAAGGTGGCCGAGGTGGACAAGACGCTCATCGACCAGCTGGGCGCGGCCGTGAACATCCAGGGCGGCTTCGGCTCGTGGTCCGGCGCGCTCGTGAGCAACCTGCTCGCGGGGGTGTCGAGTGCGATCGGCATCAGCAAGGCGAACAACAAGCCGTTCCAGCTTTCCGTCGACGCACAGAAGACCGACAACCTCGTCAAAATCCTGGCCGAACCGAATCTCGTCACGATCAGCGGCCAGGAGGCCACCTTCCTCGCGGGCGGCGAAGTGTTCATTCCCGTGCCGCAGAGCAGCGCGGGCACGGGCGCCACGGCCATCGTGCTGCAGGAAGAGGAGTATGGCGTCGGGCTCAAGTTCACGCCCACGGTGCTCGGCAACGGGCGCATCAACCTGAAGGTCTCGCCGGAGGTGTCGGAACTCTCGCCCACGGGGGTGACGATCAGCGCGGCCAACGTGAGCGGCACCTCGATCCTGCCGCTCATCACGACGCGGCGCGCCTCGACCACGGTGCAGATGCGCGACGGCGAGTCGTTCGCGATCGGCGGCCTCATCAGCAACAACGTGACCGGCTCGCTCAAGGCGCTGCCCGGTATCGGCGAATTGCCGGTGCTCGGCGCGCTCTTTCGCAGCACCTCGTTCCAGCAGGACCGCTCCGAGCTCGTTTTCGTCGTGACGCCGCATCTCGTGCATCCGGTGCAGACGGCCCAGTACCGCCTGCCGACAGACAGCTTCACGCAGCCGAACGAAGCGGATGTGTACGCAACGGGCGACATGGAAGGGCGTGCCGCCGCCGCGGCGTTCGCGAACAAGGGCAGCGGCGCGGCGCCCATGCCGCCGGCGGCGCCGGCCATGCCGGGACAACCCGCGCAGCCCGGCGAGCCCATGCCACCGGCCCAGCCCGCGGGGCAGCCGGTTAGCGGCCCGGCCACGCCTGCTGTGCCCGCGGCGCCCGGCACGCCGGTCTCGCTGCGCAATGGCAGTGCCCAGGAGCCGGACCGCGAGGCCGCGCCCGACGCCACGGCGCAGAGCGACGCCGCCCACGTGAAGTACCTGGCGCGCGTCGATCTGACCAACAAGCAAGTCGTGACGGCCGTCGCCCAGGCCGCCGCCACGGATCACTGATGCGAGCCGAGGGGACCGACATGAAACTCGAGACTATCGTTGTGGCCCGCCGCGCGGCGCTGCTCGTCGCCGCCTGCGCGGCACTCGGCGGCTGCATGACCAGCACGCCGATCTGGGACGCGCACTTCGGCGAAGCCGCGCGCACCTCGGCGCAGGTGCAGATCATCGATCCGCACGCCGGCGAGAACGCGCCGTCGCCGCAGGGCATCGACGGCAATTCGGCGGTGTCCGCCATGGATCTCTACGACAAGTCGTTCAAGGAGCCGGTGGTGTCGACGAACCCCTACGCGATCGGGGTGAGCAGCGGCACGAGCGGCGCAACAGGGCAGTAAGGACCGGCGGGGCAACCATCATGATCGATATCCTCACCCTTTCGAATGACCCGGAGCGGCTCGACCAGGTCGGACGCCTGATCGCCGCGTGCGGCAACTACCGGACCACGCGCGCGGCCGGCAGCCCGGCGCTTCTGCTCGATCGCGGCGACATGCTCGGCGCGTTCGACGTGCTGATCGTCGACGTGCCGTCGCCGGGCAGCACCGAGCTCGCCACGATTGCGGAGCTGTGCCGCCGCCATCGACGCCTCACCTGCGTGCTCGTGACGGCGGATACGAGCTCGGCCATGGTGATCGCCGCGATGCGCGCAGGCGTGCGCGACGTGCTGAACTGGCCGCTCGATACGGAGGGCCTCGGCGACGCGCTGCGTCGCGCGGCGGGCCAGCGCCCGGCCGACGCGTCGCGCAGGACGCCGATTGCCGCTTTCATGTCGAGCCGCGGGGGCGTGGGCACGAGCTTCATCGCCGCGAACGTCGCGCACGGCATGGCGCAGATCGAGAAAAAGCGCGTGCTGCTCGTCGACCTGAACCAGCAGTTCGCCGACGCGGCGTTCCTCATCAGTTCGTCGTCGGCGCCTTCGACGCTCGACCAGATGAGCGCGCAGATCGACCGCATGGATGCGGCGTTCTTCGAGGCGAGCGTGATTCACGCGGCCGAGAACTTCGACATCCTCGCAGGCGCCGGCGACCCGGTGAAGGCTGCCGAAATTCGCGCCGACCGGCTCGAATGGATACTCGGCGTGGCGACGCCGCGCTACGACTTCGTCGTGGTCGACATCGGCCAGACGATCAACCAGCTTTCCATGCTCGCGCTCGATCGCAGCGATCACATTCACGTCGTGCTGCACGCGACCATGCCGCATCTGCACGCGGGGCGGCGCCTGCTCGAGATTCTCGGCTCGCTCGGCTACGGCAACGAGCGCATTCGCCTCGTGCTGAACCGCTACGCGAAGGAGGGCGCGCGGGCTCGCGAGGCGATCGAGCGCACGCTCGGGCACGCGCCGTTTCACGTCGTGCCGGAAGATCCGCGCGCCGCGAGCGAGGCCGTGAATCACGGTTTGCCGGTCTCGGAGGCGGCGCGCAAGAGCGCCGTGGCGCGCAGCCTGCGCGGCCTTGCGGCGAAGCTCGCAAGCGGTGCGGCGGGCGGCGACGAGAAGAGCGGAAAGCGCGAGTCGCTCCTGAGGCGTCTGGTCGGACGCCGTGCCGCTGCTTCGCACGGCAGCGGTCATCAATCTGCCGGCAACGAACCCGCTGTACTGAGAGGGGAGCAGCATCATGTCGCTTCGTGACCAGATTGCAGGAAACCGCTTGCAGCTCGTGGGCGAGCGCGATGAAGGCGCCGCCGCGGCGCTGGCGGTGCGCACGAAGTCGGAGGCGTATCAGCGGCTCAAGCGCGAGACGCACCTCACGGTGCTCGACCGCGTGGAACTGGAGCGGCTCGTGCGCATGCCTGAAGAACAGATCCGCAGCGAGATTGGCCTCTTGATCGCGCGCATTCTCGACGAGCGCAAGGAACCTGCGAACGATCTCGAACGTCGCCAGCTCACCGTCGACGTGTACGACGAGATGTTTGGCTTCGGCCCGCTCGAAGTGCTGCTGCGCGACCCCACCGTGTCGGACATTCTCGTGAACACGTCGAAGCAGACCTACGTGGAGCGGCGCGGGCGGCTCGAGCTCACCGACATCACGTTCTACGACGACGCGCACCTCATGAAGGTGATCGAGAAGATCGTCTCGCGCGTGGGCCGCCGCATCGACGAATCGAGCCCGATGGTGGACGCGCGCCTGCCCGACGGCTCGCGCGTGAACGCGATCATTCCGCCTTCGGCGGTGGACGGCCCGCTCGTCTCGATCCGCCGCTTCGCCGTCAATCCGCTCCAGGTGCCGGACCTCATCTCGCTGCAAACGCTCACGCCGCCGATGGCCGAAGTGCTCGACGGGCTGGCGCGCGCCAAGGTGAATATCCTGATTTCGGGCGGCACGGGCAGCGGCAAGACCACCCTGCTCAATGTGCTCTCGGGCTTCATTCCCAACGACGAGCGCATCGTGACGATCGAAGATGCCGCCGAACTGCAACTGCGCCAGCAGCACGTGCTGCGGCTCGAAACGCGTCCGCCCAACATCGAAGGGCGCGGCGAGATCACGCAGCGCTCGCTTGTGCGCAACGCGCTGCGCATGCGGCCCGATCGCATCATCCTCGGCGAAGTGCGCGGCGCCGAAGCGCTCGACATGCTCAACGCGATGAACACGGGCCACGAAGGGTCGCTTGCCACGATCCACGCGAATACGCCGCGCGATGCGCTCACGCGGCTCGAAAACATGATCAGCCTCGCGGGCCTCGCGCTGCCGCCCAAAACGATGCGCCAGCAGATCGCCTCGGCGATCACGGTGGTCGTTCAGGCCGCGCGTCTCACGGACGGGCGCCGCAAGATCATGAGCATTTCGGAGATCACGGGCCTCGAAGGCGACGTGGTCAACATGCAGGAGATCTTCACGTTCCGCCGCACGGGCATTGATTCGACGGGCGCGGTGCGCGGCTACTTCTGCGCGACCGGCGTGCGGCCGAAGTTTTCGGAGCGGCTGGAGGCGTTCGGCGTCACGCTGCCGGAGAACATCTACGATCCGGCGCGCCGCTTCGAGACGAACTGAGACTGAGCGGAGACACGCATGAGCCCGATCTTCTACGCTGCCGTCGTCCTCGTGTTCGTCGCCGTGGTGCTGGCGATCGAGGGCGCGTGGATGTTCTGGAACAGCCGCCACGGGGCGGCTGCGCGCCGCCTCGAGTCGCGCATCCAGGCGGTGTCGGCGGCGAGCGGCATTCCGCGCGAAACGCTGTCGATCCTCAAGTCGCGCGCTAATGGCAACGCATCGTCGCTGGGCCGCGGCCTCGCGAACCTGTCGTTCTTCCAGGCCATCGAGCGCCAGTTGCGCCAGGCCGGCCTGCGCTGGTCGGTCGCGCGCCTCTTCGGCCTGTGCGTGGCGCTGCCGCCGCTCGTGCTGCTGGCGGGCTACCTGCTGCCGGTGCCCTTCGGCTATGTGAGTGCGGCGGCGGCGCTCGCCGCGCTCTTGCCCGTGCTTTATCTGCGACGCCGCCGCGCGCACCGGCTCTACCAGTTCGAGCGGCAGCTGCCGGACGCGTGCGACATGCTCGCGCGTTCGCTGCGCGCGGGCCACGCCTTCGCGGCGGCGATCCAGATGGTGGGCGACGAGTTTGCCGAGCCGATGGGCGGCGAGTTCCGCGCGACCTTCGACGAGATCAACTACGGTGTGCCGGTCAACGACGCGCTCGCCAACCTCGCGCAGCGCGTGCCGGTGCACGATCTGCGCTACTTCGTGATCGCGGTGCTGATCCAGCGCGAGACCGGCGGCAACCTGGCCGAACTGTTCGACGGCATCACGGCGCTCGTGCGCGAGCGCTTCAAGCTGTTCGACAAGGTGCGGGTGCTCTCGGCCGAGGGCAAGCTTTCGGCGTGGATCCTGATCCTGCTGCCGTTCGTGACCGCCGGGCTGATGTCGGTGCTCAATCCCGGCTTTCTCGACGTGCTGTGGCAGGACGATGCGGGCGTGCATGTCGTGCAGGCCGCGGGGCTCCTGATGGTGATCGGCGTGTTCTGGATCCGGCGCACGATCGCGATCCGGGTCTAGCCGCGCGAAGAGAAGAGAAACAAACGGGGAAAAACGATGGCACTCCTCAATACGACCTCGATGCTGGTGCTGGGCGGCGTGTTCGCGCTGGTATTCGCACTCGCGTTCGGGCTCATGCACCTGCTCTCGCCGCGCGACATGCGCCACCGGATCGAGCAGCCGGCGGGCCCGCGCCTCGAACCACGCTTCGAGCCGCGTTTTGGCGACACCGGCGGCCGCGACGACAGCGTCTGGTTCGAGAAGCTCGTCGAGTTGTCCAAACCCATCTCGCGGCTGTCCGTGCCGAAGGAAGGCTGGGAAGTCTCGGCGCTGCGCGTGCGGCTCATGAACGCGGGCTGGCGCCAGCCGGGCGCGGTAGCCGTGTACTTCGCCGCGAAAACCTCGCTCGCGCTCGCGCTGCCGCTGCTGGCCGCCGTCTGGCTGATCGGCAGTCCGGTGACGGGCAGCACGGTCGGCTTCACGGCGCTGCTGATTTCGCTGGGCGGCGCGGGCTATTACCTGCCGAACCTGGTCGTCGGGCGCTGTGTGGCGAAGCGCCAGCGCACGATCTTCGAAGACTTCCCCGATGCCATCGACCTCATGACCGTGTGTGTCGAAGCAGGCCTCGGGCTCGACGCCGCGCTCATGAAGGTCGCCGAGGAAGTGCGGCTGCGCAGCCCGGCGGTGGCCGACGAACTGGAACTGCTGCTGCTGGAGATCCGCTCCGGCTTCTCCAAGGAAAAGGCGCTGCGCAACTTCTCGCTGCGCACCGGCGTGGAAGACATCGACTCGTTCAGCACGATGCTGATCCAGGCCGAACGCTTCGGCACGAGCATCGGCTCGTCGCTGCGCGTGCTCTCCGACACGCTGCGCGTGCGCCGGCGCATGCGAGCGGAGGAGCAAGCCGCGAAGATCGCTCTGAAGCTGCTGTTTCCGCTGATGTTCTGCATCTTTCCCGCGCTGATGGTCGTGCTGATGGGCCCGGCGTTCATCCACGTCTATCGCGTGCTGCTGCCGGCCATGGCGGGCGGCCAGTGAGCGGCCAGTAAGCGACCAGTGAGCGGCGAGGAGACGATATGAACAGGACAAAACGCTTGCGTCGATCGCGTGCAAGAGGCGCCGCGGCAGTGGAGATGGCGTTCGTGCTGCCGCTCCTCGTGCTGGTGGTGCTCGGCATCGTGTACTTCGGCTGGCTCTTCAACAACTATGTGGTGATGGTGCAGTCGGCTGCGGCCGGGGCGCATACGCTCGCGACCGAACGCGGTTTCTCCACTCCGTGCAGCGACGCGCAGACCGCGATCCAGCAGGTCGGCACCCAGGCCGCCACGGGCACGCCGCTCAGCGGCGCGCTGTCCGGCTCGGTGCTGTGCGGTAAGGCCTCGGGGCTCATCGCCGCGATCTTCACCGTGGGCGACACGACCTGCACGTCGGACAGCGCCTGCGTGACGGCGCTCGGGTCGAGCACGGCCACGCCCGCGGCCGGCACGATGGCGACGGTCACGCTCACTTACACGTTCGGCGTGCCGTTCACGGATACGTCGTACGCCAACAGCAGCTTCCTCGCGAGGAAGCTGACCGTCTCGATGTCGGAGCTCGTGCAATGAGCGCGCGCAGGGCGCAGCGCGTCGTGGCGAAGAGGAGTCGTGTCATGGAACGAGGCCGGTCGGGCGCCGCGCGAGCGCGGCGCAAGCAGCGGGGCGCGGCGGTCGTGGAGTTCGCCGTCATTGCGCCGTTCATCGTCATGCTCGTGATCGGCGTGGCGCAGTTCGGCTGGTATCTCGCGAACTACGCGGTGGTGGCGAGCGCCGCCTCCACCGGCGCGCGCTACTTCGCGGCGCAGCGCGGCGTGAGCCAGCCGTACTCGCTCACGCAGTCCACCGTCTCGGCGACGATGGCCACGCTCAGCGTCGTGACGGGCAACGTGGTCGTGACGAGCTTCGTGAACGATACGCAGTGCGCGAGCATGGCGATCGGCGCGTCGGGCGCGAGCACGGGCGACAGCACCTGCGCCACCGCGCTTTCGGCGGCCCAGGGTGGCTCGTCCACCGTCACCGTGACCTACAGCTTCGCGCCGTTCCTGAAGAGCTTCGCATTCGGGCTCGCGAGCGGCGCCTCGTCGATGATCACCGCGTCGGTGAGCGTCAACGCGCGCGTGGAGTGACGGCGGCGGATCCACGGAGCTCACACAGAAATAACAGCGGGCACCCAACGGGCACCCAATGAGCACCCACCAGGGAGGAGAAATCATGAGACGGAACCAGCGGCGAACGCGCCTTGCCCGTCAGCGCGGGGCAGTGGCGATACTCGTGGCAATCTCGACGCTCATGCTGCTCGGCTTTGTCGCGCTCGGCACCGACATCGGCTACGTGGTGTATAGCCAGCGCCGTCTGCAGGCGGCCACCGACGCCGCCGCGCTGGCCGGCGCCGTGGACCTGTGGACGCAGAGCTGGAGCACCGCGAAAACCGACGCCCAGTCCTATGCCGCCGGCCAGAGCGGCGCGACCGGCAACGGCCTGCCCGGCAGCGTGACGGTGACGACCACGACCATCACGGGCCAGCAGCTTTCGAGCTCGTCCTCGCCGCTGCCCTATGCGAAGGCGGCCTCGGGCTACAACGGCATCCAGGTGCAGCAGCAGGCCAGCGTGCCGCTCTTCTTCGCGCAGGTGTTCGGCGTGAAGACCGTGCCGATCTCGGCCACCTCGAAGGCGGCGGCGGGCGGCGGCTCGCAGCCGGCGCCGTACAACGTGATGATCATTCTCGACACGACGGCCTCGATGAACACCACCGACAGCAACTGCAAGATCAACGGCGTCACGCAAACGCGCCTCGCGTGTGCGGAAGCGGGCGCACAGTCGCTGCTGCAGGGGCTGACCAACGCCGGCGACAACGTCGGGCTGATGGTTTTTCCGCCGCTCTCGTCCACCTATAACTTCTCGTGCTCGAAGAAGTCGCCCGGCATTGCCGGCAGCTACTCGGCGTCGGGCCTCAGCTACCAGATCTCGCCGCTGTCCACGGGCTTTCTCAGTACGAGCGGCACCTCGGGCAGCAGTTCGACCACGCTCAACACGAGTTCGTCCACCGTGCAGGCGCTCGGCGGCGGCAGTTGCAGCGGCATGAGCGCGCCGGGCGGCCTCGGCACGTTCTACGGCGATGCGCTGTACGCCGCGCAGGCGGCGCTGCTGACCCTCTCGAACACGCAGAGCCCGCCTGGGCAGAACGCCATCATCCTGCTGAGCGACGGCGATGCGTCGTCTTCGTCGAAGCAGCTCGGCAGCGGCAGTCTGCTTGCGCCCGGCAGCAGCGGCAGCAAGGTGACGGCCAGTTCGATCGTCGGCAGCGAATGCGCCGACGCCGTCACCGTCGCCAATTCGATCAAATCGAGCGTGCAGTCGCCCAACACCACCGCCACGCTGATCTACACGATCGCCTATATCGGCGGCGAGTCGGGCGCGAACACCACGCAGCCGTGCAGCGACGCCTCCAGCAACGCGAAGGGGCTCGACGCGACCACGCCGTGGTCGCCGTGCGGCACCATGCAGTCGATCTCCTCGGGCTCGGGCTACTTCTACTCCGACACCTGCTCGAACGCCGGCGGCACGTCCAGCCTCGGCACCATCTTCACGCAGATCACCTACAGCCTCACGAAGCCGCGCCTGATTCCGCTCGGCGCGACCTGAGCCGCGTTGGTGGTTCGGAGGGTTCCGGGGGTTCCGATGGTTCGGATGGTTCGGATGGTTCGGATGGTTCGGATGGTTCGGATGGCTCCGGTAGCCCCGGTGGCCCCGGCGGGCGCGTTGCCTGCGGGGCCGGCCGCGGGCTGCGACTTTTCCTCGCCCGGCCCCGCGCCGCGTTAAAATCACGAACCTTTAACGCATCTTTGGGCGCAGATCGCCGCCAATCCTCTTTTGAGCGTACAAAAAATCCTCATCGTGCGCGTATCGTCGCTGGGCGACGTCGTCCACAACATGCCCGCGATCGCCGATATCCGCCGGCGGCATCCCGACGCGCAGATCGACTGGCTCGTCGAGGAAAGCTTCCAGTCGCTCGTCGAGCTCGTGCACGGCGTGCGCCGCGCGATTCCGTTTTCGCTGCGCCGCTGGCGCAAGCGGCTCTTTTCCGCGGCCAACTGGCGCGAAATTTCGGCATTCCGCCACGCGCTCGCCGCCGAGAAGTACGACCTCGTGATCGACTGCCAGGGGCTCATCAAGACCGCCTGGGTGGCGAGCTGGGCCCGCGGCCCGCTCGTGGGCCTCGGCAACCGCACGGACGGCGCGGGCTACGAGTGGCCGGTGCGCTTCTTCTACGACCGGGCGATCCGCATCGAGCCGCGCACCCACGTGGTCGAGCGCACCCGGCAACTGGTGGCGGCGGCGCTGAACGAGCCGCCGCCCCGGCCCACCGACGACATCGAATTCGGCCTCGACACCGTGCGCGCCGGCCAGGCGCTGGCCGCCCTCGGCCTGAACCTGCCGGTGCCCTATGTGGTCTTCGTGCACGCGACCTCGCGCGCCGACAAGCAATGGCCCGATGCCCACTGGATCGAACTGGGCCAGGCGCTGGTGCGGCGCGGCGCCTCGCTCGTGCTGCCCTGGGGCAGCGACGCCGAGCGGGCCACGAGCGAGCGCCTCGCGCGCGAGTTCGGCGAGGCGGCCATCGTGCCGCCGCGGCTTTCGCTGCCCGCCGTGGTGGGCCTGATCGACGGCGCGGCGGCGACCGTGGGCGTCGATACCGGCCTCGTCCACATTGCCGCGGCGCTGAAGCGGCCGACCGTCGAGTTGTACAATTTCGCGACCGCGTGGCGCACGGGCGGCTACTGGTCGCCGAACGTCGTCAATCTCGGCACCGCGGGCCAGCCGCCCACGCTCGCGCAGGTCAAGACCGCGCTGGCGGGCTTCGGGCTGCTTTAGCGCGCCCGGCACGCGACCCGGTGTCGCGGGCAGGGCCGGCCGCTGCGCTGTGGCAGATCGAGGCCGGCCCAGGCAGACCCAGGCAGATCGACACGGCTCAAGACAGATCAAGGCGGCAGGTCAGACAGGCAGGTATAAGGGTTGCCGGCAATGCCATGCGCAACGCAACCCGATCCATCGCTTCCAGGGGCGACCATGAACGAATCCCAGATCATCGAAATCACTTCCGCCGACTGGCACGGCCAGCAGCTTTCGCAGCCGCGCGAAACGCTGCTCGACGCCGTCGAGCAGGGCAAGGTGCTGTACTTCCCGAACCTGGCCTTCCCGGTGGAAGGCGGCGAGCGCGCGCTGCTCGACCCGGCCATTGCCGACCCCAAGCGCAAGAACATCAGCCTCGATCCGAACGGCGGCGCGCTGCACGGCGTGCTGGGCGACACCGTCACGCAGTCGGCGGTGCGCGCGCTCATCGCGCGCTACCAGAGCTGCGCGCGCACGCTCGTCGACGGCCTGTTTCCCGAGTACGACGGCAAGCTGCGCGTCGCGCCCACGAGTCTGCGCCTGCACCAGGTGGAAACGCGCCAGACTTCGTGGCGCAAGGACGATTCGCGCCTGCACGTGGACGCCTTCCCCTCGCGCCCCAACTACGGCGAGCGCATCCTGCGCGTCTTCACGAACGTGAACCCGAACGGCGTGCCGCGCGTGTGGCGCGTGGGCGAGCCCTTCGAGGACATGGCGCGGCGCTTTCTCCCCAACATCAAGCCGCAGATGCCGGGCTCGGCCTGGCTGCAGCATCTGTTGCACATCACGAAGTCGCCGCGCAGCGAGTACGACCATCTGATGCTCAATCTGCACGACGGCATGAAGGCCGACCTCGACTACCAGAAGACGAGTCCGCAGGAGACCATCGGTTTTCCGCCGGGCAGCGTGTGGGTGTGTTTCTCCGATCACACCTCGCATGCGGTGATGTCCGGCCAGTTCATGATGGAGCAGACCTTCTTCCTGCCGCTCAAGGACATGGTGCATCCGGACTGGGCGCCGCTCGGCATACTCGAACGCCTCAAGGGCAAGGAACTGGTTTGAGCGCGTTCGCTTTCGTGCGACTTTTCGTGCGCCGCCGCGCGTTGCCCGCGGAGGCCCGATGCTGAGGGCCATTTATCGTGCGGCCTGGTGGCTCGTCGCGCCGCTCGCGGTGCTGCGCCTTTTCATCCGTTCGCGGCGCGAGCGCGGTTATCGCGAGCATATCGGCGAGCGCTTCGGTCGCTCGGCCGGGCGCCTGCCCGAGGACGACACGCCGCTCATCTGGGTGCATGCGGTGTCGGTGGGCGAGACGCGCGCGGCGCAGCCGCTCGTCGACGCATTGCTCGCCGCGCGCCCCGACGCCCGCGTGCTGCTCACCCACATGACGCCCGGCGGGCGCGCTGCCGGCGAGCAGCTCTTCGGCAATCGCGTGCTGCGCTGCTATCTGCCCTACGACACGCCGTCTGCCGTGCGGCGTTTCCTGCGCGCGTGGCGCCCGTCGCTCGGCCTCGTGATGGAGACCGAAGTGTGGCCCACGCTCATCGACGAGTGCCGGCGCGCCGACGTGCCGCTCGTGCTGACCAATGCGCGCATGTCGGCGCGTTCGTACAAGCGCGCTGCGAAGTTCGGCGATGCGGTCAAGGAAGTGTTCGGCGGCTTCACGCGCGTGCTCGCGCAAAGTCCGGCCGATGCGGGGCGGCTCACCGAGCTGGGCGCGCGCAACGTGGCGGTGCTCGGCAACCTCAAGTTCGACATGGCGAGCCCGCCTGCGCTGGTTGCGCGCGGGCGCGAGTGGCGCCGCGCGTTCGGCGCGCGGCCCGTGTGGGTGGCGGCCAGCACGCGCGAGGGCGAAGAAGAGTTGGTGCTGCAGGCGTTCGCGGCGCTCGGTATCCCGGATGCGCTGCTGATTCTCGTGCCGCGCCATCCGCAGCGCTTCGACGAGGTTGCCGCGCTTGTCGAGCGCAGGAACCTGAAGCTCGTGCGCCGCTCGCAATGGGCCGACAGTGCCGCTGCATCGGCTGCATCGGCTGCATCGGCCGCTTCGGCGCATGCGGGGCCGCGCGCGCTGGCGCCGGACGTGAACGTGCTGCTGGGCGACTCGATGGGGGAGATGGGCGCGTATTACGCGGCCGCCGACCTGGCGTTCATCGGCGGCAGCCTGCTGCCGCTGGGCGGCCAGAACCTGATCGAGGCGTGCGCCGTGGGCGTGCCGGTGCTGATCGGTCCGCACGTGTTCAACTTCACCCAGGCGACGGCCGATGCCGTCGCGGCCGGCGCTGCGCTGCAGGTCCAGGATCCGGTGGAGCTCGCGCGCGCCCTGCGCGAACTCTTCGAGGACAAGCCGCGCCGCGTGGCGATGGGTGCGGCCGCGGCCGCATTCGCGGCGCGCCATCGCGGTGCCACGGAGCGCACGGTGGATGTGCTCATGACGCTGTTGCCGGAGCCTGGCGCATCGGCTGCGTCGTCGCCTTCGTCGGCTTCGCTCGACCTCTGAATGCGAAGGGCGCGGATCGTCCGCGCCCTTGTTCTTTCATTCCGCTCAGCCGGTTCAGTTCGCTGCGAGCAACCCCTTCTTCTCGATGAACGCGATCACCTGATCGAGGCCGTCGAGCGCTTTCAGGTTGCACATCACGAAGGGGCGCTCGCCGCGCATCTTCTTCGCATCGGAAGCCATCACGTCGAGGTTCGCGCCCACGAGCGGGGCGAGATCGGTCTTGTTGATGACGAGCAGATCCGATTTCGTGATGCCGGGGCCGCCCTTGCGCGGAATCTTCTCGCCGCCCGCCACATCGATCACGTAGATCGTGAGGTCCGACAGCTCGGGGCTGAAGGTGGCCGCGAGGTTGTCGCCGCCCGATTCGATGAAGACGATATCCGCATCGGGAAAGCGCGTGAGCATCTGGTCCACGGCTTCGAGATTGATCGAAGCGTCTTCGCGGATCGCCGTGTGCGGGCAGCCGCCCGTCTCCACGCCCATGATGCGCTCGGCGGGCAGCGCGCCCGCCACGGTCAGGAGGCGCTGGTCTTCCTTGGTGTAGATGTCGTTGGTGATGGCGACGAGGTCGTAGCGCTCGCGCATCGCCTTGCAGAGCATTTCGAGCAGCGTGGTCTTGCCGGAGCCCACCGGGCCGCCTACGCCGACGCGCAGCGGCGGCAGTTTCTTCGTGCGCTTGGTGTTGTTCATGATTCTCGTGAAGTGCTAGGAGCGGAATAGCCGCGAGTATTGCGATTCGTGACGCGCCGAAAGGATGCCGAGCTGCGGCGCGAAGGTGTTGAGTGCATCGGGCGGCGTGGCGAGCGCGCGTGCAACGGCCGCTTCGATCACGGGCCGCAAGGCGACGATGATGCGTTGCCCCGCTACCTGGCCGAGCGGCACGGCTTTGAGCGCCGCCGCGGTCTGGTTCTCGACCCAGCTGAACGCATAGGCCGCGAGCGCTGCGTCGGGCGCGGCGCCGTGCGCCCAGGCGGCGAGGGCGTAAGCGCTCGGCTGCGCGACGGGCGTCATGCGTTCGAGCGTGGCGCGGCGCGCGGCGTCGCCCCATTCGAGCTGGGTGCAGAGCTGCCGCAGCGACCAGCCCATCTGCGCCGTCTCGCGGCGCAATTCCTCCGACTCGCGGCTCGCGATGAACTCCGCATTCGCCGCGATGAGTGCCTCGGCGTCATGCGTGCGCCAGCGTTCGAGCTGATGCGCGACAAACGGCAGTTCGCCCGGCGCCAGCACGTTCGCGAGGCCGCTTTCGATCCAGCGCGCGGCGTCGTCGGCGTTTTCGATCAGGTGGGCGTCGATGGCCGCCTCGAGCCCCTGCGAGTAGCTGAACGCGCCGATCGGCAGCGCCGGCGACGCGAGGTGCAGCAGCGCGGTCAGCTCAGCGATGCGCATGGCCGTGAGGGTCGTGGCCGTGATCGTGTCCGCAATCGGGGCCGTGGACGTGGTCGTGGTCGTGCGTATGATCGTGGCCGTGCGCATGATCGTGTGCATGGCCGTGGTGTTCGTCATACACGCGCTGGGCCAAAGCGTAGTCGTCGGCGAAGGTTTCGTCGTGGCCGTGACGATGCCCGCCGCCATACGCGCCGGCTTCCGGCTGAAACGGCAGCGTCGCGCGCTCGACCTGCGCGCCGAGGCGCCTGAGCATGTCTTCGAGGACGGGGTCCGCTTCGAGCTTCAGTTCGTCGGCGCCGACTTCGACAGGCGTATGGCGGTTGCCGAGGTGGTATGCGGCGCGCGTGAGCGTGAGCCGGTCGGGCGCGCGCACGAGCAGCACGCTTTCGGCGGCGGCGATCACGCGCACGAGGCCGCCGTCGTCGGCGACCAGCATGTCGCCGTCGCGCAGCACCGTGCCGCGCGGCAGCACCACGCCCACTTCTTCGCCTGTGTCGAGCGTGGCGGCGAGGCGGCTCTTGCAGCGCGCGTCGTAGGGGAGCGTGAGCGTGGGGGCGCGCTTCACCAGTACCGGTGCAAGCTTCGCGTTGAGGCGTTTGTCGATCGTGCGCATATCGGTTCCTGCCGGCCCGCGACCGCTGTGCGGCGCGGCGGCAGTTTCATTCTAGAAGAGGAAATAACGCTGTGCCATCGGCAGCACCGTGGCGGGTTCGCACGTGAGCAACTGGCCGTCCGCCACCACCTGGTAGGTCTCGGGATCGACGCTGATCGCCGGTTGCCACGCGTTGTGGATCATGTCGGCCTTGGTCACGTTGCGGCAGCCGCGCACGGCCACGACGCGCTTTTGCAGGCCGTAGCGCCCGGCCACGCCATGATCGAGCGCGAGCTGCGAGACGAAGGTGAGCGACGTCTGTCCGAGAGCCCGTCCGCGCGTGGCGAACATCTCGCGGTAGTGCACCGGCTGCGGCGTGGGGATCGACGCATTCGGGTCGCCCATCTGGGCGAGCGCGATCATGCCGCCCTTGAGAATGAGCGAGGGCTTGATGCCGAAGAACGCGGGTTCCCAGAACACGAGATCGGCCCACTTGCCGGGTTCGACCGAGCCCACTTCGTGCGAGATGCCGTGCGTGATGGCGGGGTTGATCGTGTACTTGGCGACATAGCGCTTCACGCGGAAGTTGTCGTTGCGCGCGCTGTCGCCGGGCAGCGTGCCGCGCTGCACCTTCATTTTGTGCGCGGTCTGCCAGGTGCGGATGATGACTTCGCCCACGCGGCCCATTGCCTGGGAGTCCGATGAAAGCATCGACAGCGCGCCGAGATCGTGCAGGATGTCTTCGGCGGCGATGGTCTCGCGGCGGATGCGCGATTCGGCGAAGGCAATGTCTTCGGCAATCGAGGGGTCGAGGTGATGGCACACCATCAGCATGTCGAGGTGTTCGTCGAGCGTGTTGATGGTGTACGGGCGCGTGGGGTTGGTCGAGGAGGGCAGCACGTTCGGTTCGCCGCACACCTTGATGATGTCGGGGGCGTGGCCGCCGCCTGCGCCTTCGGTGTGGTACGTGTGGATCGTGCGGCCCTTGAAGGCGCCCACGGTCGCTTCCACGAAGCCCGATTCGTTGAGCGTGTCGGTGTGGATGGCGACCTGCGTGTCGGTGGCGTCGGCAACCGTCAGGCAGTTGTCGATGGCGGCCGGCGTCGAGCCCCAGTCCTCGTGCAGCTTGAGGCCGATCGCGCCGGCGGCGATCTGCTCCTCGGCGGGCTTCGGAAGGCTCACGTTGCCCTTGCCGAGGAAGCCGAGGTTGATCGGCCAGCCGTCCGCGGCCTGTAGCATGCGCTCCATGTGCCACGGGCCCGGCGTGCAGGTGGTGGCGTTGGTGCCGGTGGCGGGGCCGGTGCCGCCGCCTAGCATCGTGGTCACGCCCGAGGCGAGCGCCTCGTCGATCTGCTGCGGGCTGATGAAGTGAATGTGCGTATCGATGCCGCCCGCCGTCACGATCTGCCCTTCGCCCGCGATCACTTCGGTCGAGGCGCCGATGGGAATCGTCACGGCCGGCTGCACGTCGGGGTTGCCCGCCTTGCCGATGCGCCAGACGCGCCCGTCCTTGATGCCGATGTCCGCCTTCACGATGCCCCAGTGATCGACGATCACGGCGTTCGTCACGACCGTATCGGCCACCTCCGCCGCGAGGCGCTGCGACTGGCCCATGCCGTCGCGGATCACCTTGCCGCCGCCGAACTTCACTTCGTCGCCGTAGACGGTGTAGTCGCGCTCGACCTCGATGACGAGTTCGGTGTCGGCGAGGCGCACGCGGTCGCCGGTGGTGGGGCCGAACATCTCCGCATAGGCGCGGCGGCCGATTTTCAATGTCATATCAGGATTCCTGATGAATTCGTCGCCTGGGGCTCGAGCGCCGCGCGCTCAGAGCGGCCCCATGACCTTGCCGTTGAAGCCGTAGACGGCGCGATCGCCTGCCAGCGCCACCAGCTCGACGGTGCGCTCCTGGCCCGGCTCGAAGCGAACGGCGGTGCCCGCCGCGATGTTCAGGCGAAAGCCGCGCGCGGCCTCGCGCTCGAACGAGAGCGCGTCGTTGACTTCGTAGAAGTGGAAGTGCGAGCCGATCTGCACCGGCCGGTCACCCGTATTCGCCACCGTGACGGTGACGGTCTCGCGGCCGGCGTTCAGTTCGATCTCGCCGTCGTCGATCAGCATTTCGCCTGGGATCATGGCTGCCTCGCTTGCTCACTCACGGAATCGGGTGGTGGACGGTGACGAGCTTCGTGCCGTCCGGAAACGTCGCTTCCACCTGAATGTCGGGGATCATCTCCGGCACGCCCTCCATCACGTCGTCGCGCGTGAGCAGCGTCGTGCCGTAGTGCATGACCTCGGCCACCGTCTTGCCGTCGCGGGCGGCCTCCATGAGCGCGGCGCTGATGAACGCCACGGCCTCCGGATAGTTGAGCTTGAGACCGCGTGCACGGCGCCGTTCGGCGAGCAGCGCGGCGGTGAAGATGAGGAGCTTGTCTTTCTCGCGTGGCGTGAGCTTCATCGTTCTGAGTCGGTTGGGACGTCGGGGGTGCGGCAGGCGCGCAGCGCCGACGCCGGTAGGCCGGAGTCGTTCTGCCGCAGCATACCGGAGCCCATTTACGGTTCCATTGCAATGGCGTGGGCGATCCACGCGCGGGTTTGCAAGCTCACAGCAAGGTATGTGCCAATGAAGGGGACAGGGCTGGTTGCACCACTTTCGGCATGTTTTCGCACTGTTGTGGTGTTTTTATGGAATGCGTCGACGCGCGGCAGTGCGCAATCGCCCCACCACAGTGCCTGTTCGTGAGCGAAGGCGTTGCTCAGGTTGTCCAGAGACGCAGCGGGGTGGCCTCGACGCCATGCACGATGGGCCGCAAGCCGGTCCAGCAGCGCGTGAGGGCCTGCTGCAAAGGCTCCATCGAGCGGGCGAGCACGCGCACCACCAGCACGCCCGGACAAACGCAGCTTGCGCCGCCGCGCAGCGCATCGTTGAACGGCAGGGTGGCGGCGAGTTGCTGCGCGAGGACATCGGTGCAGGCAGGGCCGACGGCCCACAGCACGCCGAACGCCGGATAGCCGGCCAGCCCCTGCGGCGCATCGCGCAGCGGATCGGCGGCGTCGATGAGGGCACGCTCGAACCACAGCAGGTCGCCGCCTTCATCGGCCTCGCGCGTGACGCGTGCAATGCGCGCGACCGAGCGCAGCATGCCGGCCGACCAGCGCTCGCCCGCCGCCTGGCGGCCGAGCTGCACGGCGTCCCAGCCGATGGCCGTGGCATCGCTTCCGAGCGTGAGCGCAAATTCGAGTTCCGCGTGCGCGTGATCGAAGACGAGATTGTTTTGCGGCAGCCAGTCGAGCTTCGCGCCTTCGCCCACGGCGATCGCAATGCGCTGCCGCGCCACGCGGCCGTTCGACTTGTACCACTTGGTGGCGCCGGGGGTCGTGAGTACGGCATGCGTGTGCGCGCCGACGTTCACCTCGATGTCGAGCCGGTCGCCGCCCGCGATGCCGGCGGGCGGATGCACGATCACCGCATGGCAGATCGCATCGCCTTCGGGATAGAGCGGCCGTTGCACGCGCAGCGGCCCCGTGTGCAGACGATGGGCGAGCGTCGTGCGCTCGCCGTGGCGCACGAAGCCGAGTTCGAGGCGCGCGCGCCATTCCTGGGCGGTGGCGGTGCGGGTGGCGAGTGCCGGGTGATTTTCGTGAAGCGACATGCGGGAGCGAAAGGAGCTTGGGGAAGGCGCGGCGCCGGCGCATCAGGCGCCGAGCAGTCTGCGGGCGAGTAACGATTGCATATCGCGCCGGCTGTCGGCGATCAGGTAGATCACCACTTGTCGGTCCAGGACGCGATAGATCACGCGCCAGGGCTTGAACGAGACTTGCCGGTACTCCTTGATCCCGAGTGCGGCCAGTTCCTTCGGGTAGTGGCCTCGTTCCGGCAAGCGCGACGGGTCTGCTACCACGGTCGTCAGTCGGTTCAGCACGTAGTCTGCATTGGCCACGCAATCGAATTCGGCGATGTGGCCGTATAGGGACGCCAGGTCCTGCTCCGCGCCGGCCGTGAGCACGACGGCGAAGCGCTCGGTTCGGCCCCGCATCAGCTCGCGGACCGTTTGGCCCGCAGGCGTGCCACCACGTCGGCCACCGGCTTCACCTTGCCCGCCGCGACCTCCTGGTTGCCGAGCGCCAGTATCTTCAGCAGCGCCAGCGTTTCCTGGGTTTCCTCGTACGAAGCGACGTCTTGCAAGACGGCTTTGGCCTCGCCGTTCTGCGTGATGACGAGCGGTTCCCGCTGCTCGGCCAGTTGCGCCAGCACTTCGGCCGCGTTGGCCTTGAGGTAGCTGATGGGTTTGACCTGGGACGAATAGCGCATGCCGCGCTCCTGGAAGGCTGAACCGGTCCGAATATAGATTTTTTATGGTCTTCGTGCAAGGTGGCCGGTGCTTGCCGGATCGCCGCTATCGGACGCCAGGGAAGGTGAAAACCGGGGCGCTGAATTCATCGGACCTCTTCACTTATCGTGGCACCTACGACGCACCTGTGTGACGCCCAATGCGCTTCCTCCGGATTGGCTGCCCGATGTCCGGACACGGCGTATTCTCTGCCTCGCCTCTGCCGGTGGTCAGCAAGCGCCGATTCTCGCGGCAGCCGGTGCCGACGTCACGGTGTTCGACGCGTCTGCGATGCAACTCACGCAAGACGAGAGGGTCGCTCGTCGAGATAGCCTCGCCATTAAAATCGTGCAAGGCGATATGCGCGATCTGTCCGTTTTTGCGGATGAATCGTTCGACATCGTTTTTCATCCGATCTCCAACCTGTATGTGCCGGATGTGCGTCCCGTGTGGCACGAATGCTTCAGGGTATTGCGGGCGAAGGGAGGACGATTGCTTGCCAGCTTCTTCAATCCCGTCGTGTTTGTTGCCGATCGGAGTCCTGAGTTTGCCGAGCAGGGCTTGATTCGCCCGCGCTTCAAGATTCCCTATTCGGACATGCGCGATCTCTCACCAGCAGAACTGGCCCGGAAGCAGGCGGGCGGAGAGGCCCTGGTATTCGGTCACAGCCTGAGTGAGCAGATCGGCGGTCAACTTGAAGCGGGATTTGTGCTCAAGGGATTCTACGAAGATCAACAACCCAAACCATGGTTCGTCATCGACAACTTCCTTCCAACGTTTTTGGCTACCTTCGCACTCAAGCGCTAACGCCTGCGACCCCGGAAGCGGCCCGTCAATCCACCGATCCGCCGATCCGACACAAATTTAAGGGGGTGGTGCGCATCTCCGCCGGGTCGATTCCGTCGCAGCAGGTGCGGTGCCGCCCTGGGCCTGCCCGCCCCCTCTGTCTAGCTTGCGCGCCATGCCAGCGCACCGTGCCAAGTAAGGGGGCGCAGCTCCGCGGGGCCGCATCACTTCGTCTGCAGAACGGGCCGCCTGTTGAAATAGTTACAAGATAGGTATTGACGCTGGGCCGCCTGGCAGGTATCGTGCAGCTCGAAGTTCAAGAAGCTCGATTGCTGTTCATCAATTGCTCGCTCCTCGGCGGTATTCGTTGTCCTCTCCCTCCTTGAAGCTTCATACTCTCTTTTTTAATAGAGCTTTTTTTCATATTTTTTCATCAAGGATTCTTCATGGATACCGGCACCGTTAAGTGGTTCAACGACAGCAAGGGCTTTGGCTTCATCACCCCGGACAAGGGCGGCGACGACCTGTTCGCTCACTTCTCCGAAATCCGCAGCGACGGCTTCAAGACGCTGGCTGAAAACCAGAAGGTGAGCTTCGAAACGAAGCAAGGCCCGAAGGGTCTGCAAGCGGCTAACATCAAGCCGCTGTAAAGTTGAAGGACCCGGCCTCCTGCCACGGATGCCGGGTTGCAGCGACACCCTCGCGGAGCTTTGTCTCCCTCAGTTGGCGCACCCGTTTCTGGTTGGCATCTGTTATTGAGCAGCTTGCCAGGCGCCATACGCCTCGTTGCACCTCATTTCCCCTCAGGCTTCAACGTCATTTCCCGCTTTTCGATCGCTTGAGAATTCGGCTCGAATGGCGCTGGATCGGCGCACCCGTGCCCTTTTCGCACGGCACGCGCGCACTCAAATATTATTAAAATTAAAATGCAGAACAAACAAATTCAACAATACAACGGCTATGCCGTCCAACCCTCGGCGCATCGCTTGCCCGACGGTAGCTTTTCATCCAACCTGCTGCTCGAACGTATCGATAACGCGCGAGCCGAAGGCCGCTACTGGTTCTATTCGCTCGATTACTTCAAGAGTGAAGAGCAGGCGTTGCAGCACTCGACCCACTGGGCACGCAACTGGGTCGACACGCGCGGTTAAAAACGAGGTCACGGTTCGAAGTGCCCACATCACGCGGGATCCCGAACTGCGCATCGTCGGCATGTATTCTGAGCCGCCTTCTTTCTGGCCCCACCGATAATGGCAGTGCAGATGGCGGCCTTCGGTTACAATGTAAGGCTGGTTTGCTTTGCACAACGCAGAAAAAAGCCTGTCGCTGGTCGCGAATCTTCCTTTGATCGATTCCAGTGAGGCCAGCGATAACAGGGCTCGCTGGACTGCACGCCCCGACTCGCATCGGACCGGTATTGCGAGCCGCCGCGTTTGGACAATCCCCTCGTGTACCTGATTCGCCGCCCGGGCAGGGCGGTGTCCAAGACATCCCGGGCACGAGGGCTGCCCAGCAAATTTCATGCTTCCCACTACCGCGGGAGCGCGTGCCGGCCAACGCCCGCGGCTTCTTCCTCGGCGCGACATCCGAGCCCATGTCCCGCCAATTGATCAGGAACCTTGAATGGCCAAAGAAGAACTGCTGGAACTCGACGGTATCGTTGACGAAGTGCTGCCAGACAGCCGCTACCGCGTCACGCTCGACAATGGCGTGGTGGTAGGGGCGTATGCGTCCGGTCGTATCCGGAAGAATCACATTCGTATCCTTGCGGGCGATCGGGTAACGCTGGAACTCTCGATGTACGACCTGACGAAGGGGCGAATCAATTTTCGGCACAAGGATGAACGCAGCGGCGGCGCAACGCAAAGAGCCGCGTTTCGCCGTCGTTGATGACGCGATACCCGGGCGTCGTCTGTGACCTTTGCCTGTGACGACGCTGCGCGCCATCCCCCTCATCATTCGCCATTGCGGCTGGACCTCAACGAAGGAAAAAATTGACTACCGTTATTCTGAAACCCGACGAGCCCGTAGAAGTTGCATTGCGCCGTTTCCGTCGCGCGATTGAGCGCAATGGTTTGATTCCGGAGCTTCGTGCCCGGACCGCCTACGAAAAACCTACCGCAGAACGCAAACGCAAAAAGGCTGCTGCCGTGGCACGCCTGCGCAAGCAGATCAAACGTTCGTTGCCGCCGAAAAAGCGCTACTGACCGGCCACTGCCGGGCAACCAGGCAGTCGGGCTGAAGCAAGCGGCCATCTATTGCCCAGCCGGTGCTTGCGTTGCCTCCGCATGGGGGCGCCGGTTCCGATCTGGGCGAGGTGGCCGGTTAGCCGGTTGAGTTCGCACACCGGCCGCTCGATTTGCCGCGATTGAGATCGGCGGTTTTTCACTGACCTGGCGCAGTTTTCACTTTCTGTGACAGCCGGACCGCCGCGCGCTCCTCAAACCGCAATCAGCGCCCGCACGCCATCGGCATCCATGTCCGCCCCTTCGCCGCCGGCGACAATTTCCCCGCGGCTCATCACCCAGTAGCGGTCGGCAATCGCCTTGGCGAAATCGTAGTACTGCTCGACGAGCAGTACGGTCATCTGCATCTCTTCCACGAGCTGGCGCAGCGTACGGCCGATGTCCTGGATGATCGAAGGCTGGATGCCCTCGGTCGGTTCGTCGAGGATCAGGAGTCTGGGTTCGCTCATGAGCGCGCGGCCGATCGCGAGCTGCTGCTGCTGGCCGCCCGAGAGATCGCCGCCGCGCCGTGCCTTCATGTCCTCCAGCACGGGAAAGAGCCGGTAGATATGCGCGGGCACCTTCGAAGGCGCGCGCTTCTTGCTGGCCGCGCCGACGAGCAGATTTTCTTCCACGGTCAGGCGCGGAAAGATATCGCGCCCCTGCGGCACATACGCGAGCCCATGCGCGACGCGCGCCCACGTGGGCAGTTTCGTGAGCGCTTCGCCGTTCCAGGCGATGGCGCCGCTCTTCGTCGGCACCACACCCATCAGGCAGCGCAGCAGCGTGGTCTTGCCCACGCCGTTGCGCCCGAGCAGCACGGTGAGCTTGCCCTCGGGCACCGTCATCGAGACGTTGCGCAGGATATGGCTGCCGCCGTAGTACTGGTTCAGCGAGTCGATAGTCAGCATGTCGATGCCTGTCGGTAGGTTCGTCGTTATGCGTTTCAGCGGCCCAGATACGATTCGATCACCGCTTCTTCGCGTTTGACGGCATCGAGCGTGCCTTCGGCGAGCACGCTGCCTTCGGCCATCACGGTCACGCGACCGCTCTCGCCGGCCAGCGCCGCGACGAACTCCATGTCGTGTTCCACCACCATCATCGAGCAGCCGCCGCGCAGCCGGTTGAGGAGCGCCGCGAGCTCCATGGTTTCGTCGTCGGTCATGCCGGCGGCCGGTTCGTCGAGCAGCAGCAGGGCGGGGCGCTGCATCAGCAGCATGCCGATCTCGAGCCGCTGCTTCTGGCCGTGCGAGAGCTCGCCCGCGAGTCGCCGCGCGTCGCCTTCCAGCCGGATCACCTCGAGCGTTTCTTCGATCTTCGCCTGCGCCTCGCGGTCGAGCCGCGCACGCAGCGAGGCGAACCAGCCCTTGTCCGCCTTCATCGCGAGTTCGAGGTTTTCCCACACGGGGTGCTGTTCGAACACCGTCGGCTTCTGAAACTTGCGGCCAATGCCCGCGCGTGCGATTGCGGGCTCGTTCATGCGCGTGAGGTCGAGCGTCTGGCCGAGGAAGACCTTGCCCGAATCGGGCCCGGTCTTGCCCGTGATGACGTCCATCATCGTCGTCTTGCCCGCGCCGTTCGGGCCGATCACGCAGCGCAACTCGCCCACGTCGATCGAGAGCGTGAGCTTGTTGAGCGCGCGAAAGCCGTCGAAGCTCACCGTCACGTCTTCCAGATAGAGGATCGTGCCGTGCGAAGTGTCGATCGCGCCGGGCTCGACCACGTGCCCGAGACCGGCCACGCCGGAGAGCGTGAGTTCGTCGTGCTCGATGGCGTTGTCGAAGGGGTTGTGGCCGAGCGGGTCGTGCAGTATCGCGTGTCCGTTCATGCGCGCCTCGTGTTCCGGCTTCATGTTTTGCGGGTTCCTTGCGGGCTTCTCGTGCTCTTCGTACCTTTCGCGCCCTTCATCCGCTTCAGGGCGAGCTCGATGAGACCCATGATGCCGTGGGGCAAAAGCAGCGGCACGAGCACGAAGATCAGGCCGAGGAAGAATAGCCAGTACTCCGGAAAGTAGGCGGTGAAGAAGCTCTTCGCGCCGTTCACGGCGAAGGCGCCGATGATGGGGCCGATGAGCGTGCCGCGCCCGCCCACGGCCACCCAGATCGCCATTTCGATGGAGTTGCCGGGTGACATCTCGCTCGGGTTGATGATGCCCACCTGCGGCACGTACAGCGCGCCCGCGATGCCGCAGAGGACGGCCGAAACGGTCCACACGAACAGCTTGTAGCCGAGCGGGCTGTAGCCGAGGAACATGAGGCGCGTTTCGCCGTCGCGCACGGCGGTCACGACGCGCCCGAGCTTCGAAGTGACGATCGCACGAGCCGCGAGGAACGCGAGCACGAGCGTGGCGAACGTCATGAGGAACAGTACCGTGCGCGTGCCGGGATGCGTGATGGGAAAGCCCGCGATGCGCTTGAAGTCGGTAAAGCCGTTGTTGCCGCCGAAGCCCGTCTCGTTGCGGTAGAAGAGCAGCATGGCCGCGAAGGTCATGGCCTGCGTGATGATGGAGAGATACACGCCCTTCACGCGCGAGCGGAACGTGAAGAAGCCGAATACCCAGGCCACCACGGCGGGCACGAGCACCACGAGCGCGAGCGCATATCCGAGATGCTGGGTGCCTTGCCAGTACCACGGCAGCTGGTGCCAGTTCAGGAACACCATGAAGTCGGGCAGATCGCTGCCGTACACGCCGTCGTGGCCGATCTCGCGCATCAGGTACATGCCGATGGCGTAGCCGCCCAGCGCGAAGAAAAGCCCGTGGCCCAGGCTCAGGACGCCGCAGTAGCCCCACACGAGATCGAGCGCGAGCGCGGCGATCGCGTAGCACATGAGCTTGCCGACGAGCGTCATCGAATAGGCCGAGAGATGGAGCGCGCTGGATTGCGGCAGTACGAGCGCGCAAAGCGGCACGCCCACGCCGATGGCGACGATGAGCGCAATGAGCGCGAGCCACGCGCCGCGCGAGAGCAGCGCGGGCCGCGCGGGCAGCCCGAGCGCGAACGTCTCGGGGCCGTCGCCGCGCTGCGGCGTGGGGGCGCCGTAGGGCGCGTGGGTGGTGTCATGCGTGGCGGTGGTCATCTCATACCTCCGCGCTGCGGCCCTTCAAGGCGAACAGGCCCTGCGGACGCTTCTGGATGAACAGCACGATCAGCACGAGTACCACGATCTTCGCGAGCACCGCGCCCCAGAACGGCTCGATGGCCTTGCTGACGAGCCCGAGCCCGAAGCCGCCGATCACGGTGCCCGCGATCTGGCCCACGCCGCCCAGCACCACGGCCATGAACGAGTCGATGATGTAGCTCTGGCCGAGATCCGGTCCGACGTTGCCGATCTGCGAGAGCGCGCAGCCGCCGAGTCCCGCGATGCCCGCACCGAACGCGAACGCCCAGGCATCGACGCGCGCGGTGCGCACGCCCACGCATGCCGCCATGCGGCGGTTCTGCGTGACGGCGCGCACGAAGAGGCCAAGGCGCGTCTTCGTGAGCACGGTCCAGGCAATGCCCACCACGATCAGCGAGAACGCGAGAATCGCGATCCGGTTGTACGGCAGGATGAGGCTGGGCATGACGGTCACGCCGCCGCTCATCCACGCGGGATTTTCCACTGCCACGTTCTGTGCGCCGAAGATCGTGCGCGTGGCCTGAATAAGGATCAGGCTGATGCCGAAGGTGGTGAGCAGCGTTTCGAGCGGCCGCCCGTAGAGATGGCGGATCACGAGGCGCTCGATCACGGCGCCCACGAGCGCGGCGGCGACGAACGACACCGGAATGGCGAAGAGCGGATACCAGTTGAACGCGCCCGGCGCATAGTGCTGCACGAGCGTCTGCACGACATAGGTGGCATACGCGCCGATCATGAGGAACTCGCCGTGCGCCATGTTGATGACGCCGATGAGGCCATACGTGATGGCGAGGCCGAGCGCGGCGAGCAGCAGGACGCTGCCGAGCGAGAGACCCGCGAACAGCGTGCCGAGGATTTCGCTGCGGCGCTGGATCGAATCGAGCGCCTCGATGCCCGCTTGCGCGGCGGCGCGCACGCGCGCGTCGGGTTCGGCCCAGGCGCCCGAGGCGGTCTTCGCGACGAGCGGGCGCAGCAGTTCGTACATGTCGAGATCGTGGCGCGCGGCCACGAGCTTCGCGGCTTCGAGCCGCAGGGCGGCGTCGGGGTTATGCAGTGCGGTCATCGCCCAGAGCGTGTCGAGGCGGCGCTTGAGCGTGGGGTCGGTTTCCTTCGCGCGGGCCGCGTCGATCATCGGCTTCATCGACGGGTCGGGATTCTTCAGGAGCTCCGCGATGGCGGCGCGGCGCGTTTCGAGGTCGGGCGAATCGAGTTGCAGGCCCGAGACCGCGCCGGCCACTTTCGAGCGCAGCAGGTTGTTGAGCGTGACGGGCTGGGCCGCCTGCGCCACATCGGCGGCGACCGGTTTGCCCGTGATCGCATCGCGCGCGGTGTCGCCGTCCTGCAGGAGCACTTCGCCCGCGTCGGTGGCCGTGACGTTGTCGTTCGCAAGCGCCTTGAGCAGGGCGAGCGATGCGGCGTCGCGGGTGGCGATGAGCTTGTCGATGGCCGCGGACTTGGCGTCGAAGTCGTCGCCGCCGAGCGGCGTGACGTCGGCGGCATCGAGCGCGAGCGCGGCCGAACTGGCGCACCCAAGCCATGCGAACACGAGGAACGTGCGCAGAAAGGGGCGGAATGTCATGGGCGGAACCTGAAAAGTCGACCGGAGGGATCGTGGGGACACGGCCCCCGGGCCGCGTCCTTTCGAAGCAAAGCGGGCAAGCTCACGCCATGCGGCGACGGCGCAGGAAGTCGGGAATCGAGCTGACGACATCGGGCTTGTCCTTGTCGCCGGGGATGTACTGGCTCCACGGTTGGGCTCGCACGGTCGTCTTGGTCCGCCACACGACGTTGAACTGGCCGTCCGCGCGTACTTCGCCGATCATCACCGGTTTCCACAGGTGGTGATTGCCGTCCATCTTGAGCGTGTAGCCGCTCGGCGCGGCGAACTCCTGGCCGATCATGGCGACGCGCACCTTGTCGACGTCGGTGCTCTTCGCCTTCTCCACGGCCTGCTTCCACATGTGGATGCCCACGAAGGTCGCTTCCATCGGATCGTTGGTCACGCGCTTGCTGCCGCCGGGAAGATTGTTCTTCTTCACCCAGTCGGCGAACATCGCCTTGAACTTCGTGTTCTCCGGATTGCGCAGCGACATGAAGTAGTTCCATGCCGCGAGATTGCCGACGAGCGGTTTCGTGTCGATGCCGCGCAGCTCTTCCTCGCCGACCGAGAATGCGACGACGGGCACGTCGGTGGCCTTCAGCCCCTGGTTGCCGAGCTCCTTGTAGAACGGCACGTTCGAATCGCCGTTGATGGTCGAGATCACGCAGGTCTTGCCGCTCTGCGAGAAGGTCTTGATGTTGGCGACGATGGTCTGATAGTCGCTGTGGCCGAACGGTGTGTAGACCTCCTGAATGTCGGCGTCCTGCACGCCTTTGGAGTTGAGGAACGCGCGCAGGATCTTGTTGGTCGTGCGCGGATAGACGTAGTCGGTGCCGAGCAGGAAGAAGCGCTTCGCGCCGCCGCCTTCGTTGCTCATCAGGTATTCCGTGGCGGGAATGGCCTGCTGGTTCGGCGCGGCGCCCGTGTAGAACACGTTGCGCGACATCTCCTCGCCTTCGTATTGCACGGGGTAGTAGAGCAGGCCGTTCAGTTCCTCGAACACGGGCAGCACGGACTTGCGCGACACCGAAGTCCAGCAGCCGAACACGGCGGCGACCTTGTCCTGGGTGAGCAGCTGGCGCGCCTTTTCGGCGAAGAGCGGCCAGTTGGAGGCCGGGTCCACCACCACCGGCTCGATCTGGCGTCCCATCACGCCACCCTTCGCGTTGATGTCGGCGAAGGTCATGAGCGCCGTATCTTTGAGCGAAGTTTCGGAAATCGCCATCGTGCCCGACAGCGAATGCAGCACGCCGACCTTGATCGGTCCGCTGCCGGTGTCCGCGTGCGCGAACGGTATGCGTCCCGCTACGGCGAGCGCGCCGGACATCGTCCCCAGTTTCAACAGACTACGACGTTTCATTCAGTTCCCCTTGACGGTGGGAGGGTGAGGTCGCGGATGCGGCGCATGTGGTGACGCGCCGTCCCTTGTTATGGCCTGTCTTGCGCGTCTGCTTCTGCAAGCGCTATGCCAGTTGTGACGACGGGCTGCGAATATGCGTCGTGCCTGCTCATCAAGGCAGGGACGTGACGGCGCGCTCGCGCGCTGGCCGGCGCGTGCAGACGAATGTGGTGCATGAAGGCGCATGTTCGGGCGCTTTGCATCGTCTCAGTGCGTCCGGAGGCGCGATCGCGCACAGCGATGTACGCGGATGCGCCAAGGTGTGGCAACCGGTACATCGAGGCGCACACAGGTGCATGAAAGGTGCGGGCGCTGCACCCTTGTGCGTGGCGGGCGCTCTGCGAGGCAGGGTGGTGGGGGAGCGGGCGGGAGCGGCAAAGCAAAAGGGCGCGGCAGGAGCCGCGCCCTTCTTCAAGAGCAATCAGTAACAATCAACAGCCATCAAGAGCAACCGGCCGTCGCGGGCGCGTACCCGCAGCGGCTCGGCCGTCGCTCAGTAAGTCGGCACCTTGGGGTCGACCTGGCGCGACCACGCGTCAACGCCGCCTTGCAGGTTGAACACCTTCGTAAAGCCGCGCGATTCGAGGAACATCGCCACCTGGGCGCTGCGGCCGCCGTGGTGGCACACGCAGACGATCTGCGCCTCGTCATCGAGTTCTTCGCTGCGTGCGGGGATCTCGCGCATGGGGATCGACACGCAGCCGGCGATCTTCGCCGTTTCGATCTCCCAGGGCTCGCGCACGTCGAGCAGGACGGGGGCGGCGCGCGAGGTATCGGCGAGCCATTCGGCGAGGGCGGGAGCGGTCAGGTTCTGCATGGAAAACTCGAAGTCGTGAAAGCGCCGGGAACGTGAGCTTAAAACTTGAAGCGCGGCGGTTGAATGGCGTTTGCGAGCGGCTCGACATACGTCTCGAACACGCTTGCGATACGGTATTGCTTTTCGTCGATGCGGGTGATGATCTGCGCTTCCATCACCGGCGCGGTGCCGACGAAGGCGGCGATGCGGCCGCCCACCTTGATCTGTTCCAGCAGCTCCTGCGGCACGACCGGCAGGCCGCCCGAGACGCAGATCACGTCGTAGGGGGCATTGGCGGCCCAGCCGCGCGCGCCGTCACCGAGCGCGACTTCGGCATTGAGCACGCCGTTCCTGACGAAGTTCGCGCGCGCGAACTCCGCGAGTTCCGGGTCGATTTCGACCGTCAGCACTTTTTGGGCGCGATGGGCGAGGAGGGCGGCCATGTAACCCGAACCGGCGCCGATCTCCAGCACGCTTTCGTGCTTCTTCACCGCGAGCTCCTGCAGTACGCGCGCCTCGATGCGCGGCGCCAGCATCTGCTGGCCGTTGGGCAGCGGAATCTCCAGGTCGGCGAACGCGATGTCCGCGTAGGCGGCGGGGACGAATTGCTCACGCTTGACGATCGACAGCAGATTGAGCACGTCCTGGTCGAGCACCTCCCAGGGGCGGATCTGCTGTTCGATCATGTTGAAACGCGCTTGTTCGATGTTCATGGTGACTGGGCGTTGTGGTTCGGATTCGGAGCAGGCGGCCTGGCGTGCCGCTCGCGTGTCGATGCGCTCGGAAGTACGCTCCCAGGCGCGCTCGCAGCAGCGCCGGAAAAAGGTGACCGGCAACCGCGAGATTGTACCAAAGGCCCCTGCGGCGGGGCTTGCGGGTCCGCAGGGTGGCGGCGCGCTTACTGCCCGAGATACACGAACTTGCCGTCGCGGATCGTGCCCATCACGCTTGCGCGCTGGTCGAGCCCGACGTGATCGGCCGGGCTCGTGGTGACGAAGCCGTTCGGCACGACCACCTCGTGGGCCTGCTCCAGCGCTTCGCGCAATGCGACGCGGAACGCTTCGCTGCCGGGCTGCGCGGTCTTGAGCGCGCGCGCGACGGCGTCCTGCAGGCGCGGATACACGCCCGCCGCATCGCCTGCGAACTGCGTGACCGTGCCGGGGCCGTACTTCGCCTCGTAGGCGTCGACGAAGGCGAGCGCCGCTTTCTGCGCCGGCTCGCCGGCCGGCAGCGTGCGCGCGACGACCACGGGCTGGGTCGGAAACAGCGTGCCTTCCACGTCCTTGCCGCCCAGCTTGATGAATTCGGGCGTGGCGATGCCGTGCGTCTGGTAGATCGGCCCCTTGTAGCCGCGCTCCACCAGCGTGCGCTGCGGCAGCACGGTGGGCGTGCCGGCGCCCGCGATCAGCACCGCGTCGGGCTTCGCCGCGATCAGCTTGAGCACCTGGCCCGTCACGCTCGCGTCGGTGCGATTGAAGCGCTCGGTCGCCACGATCTGGATGTGCCGTTCGGCGGCGAATTTCGTGAATTCCTTGAGCCAGCTGTCGCCGTAGCTGTCCGCGAAGCCGATGAAGCCCACCGTCTTTACGTTGTGCGCGGCCATGTAGCGCGTCATGACGTCGGCCATGGCGGCGTCGGTCTGCGCCATCTTGAACGCCCACACGCGCGGCCCTTCCTGCGGCTCCACCACGGAGGCCGAGCCCACCAGCGTAATCATCGGCGTCTTGCTTTCGGCCGCGGGATCGAGCGCCGCGAGCGCGGCCGGCGTGATGTTCGGGCCGACGATCACGTCGACGTGGTCTTCGTTGATGAGCTTGTGGATGTTGCGCACGGCCGCGCCCGGGTCGGAGCCGTCGTCGAGCACGATGTAGTCGGCCTTCTGGCCCGCGATGGTGTCGGGCCACATCTGCATCGCGTTCTTGCTGGTGATGCCGATGACGGCAGCCGGCCCCGTGCTCGAGAGGTCGACGCCGACCTTCAGGTCGGCGAAGGCGCTGGGTGCGGCGGTGGCGACGAGCGTAGCCGCCGCAGCGAGAGCGAGGGCGAGCGGGCGCGGAAAGCGGTGCGGCTTCATGCGGTGGGTCTCCTGTCGGCCAGAGTTGGCGTGGAATGTCTTCTTGTGATGGGTAGCGATCTACCGCCGTCCGGCCCTTACAGTTCGTAGGTTTCGTGCTCCCCCTTGAGCGCCTGCTCGATCAGCTTGCGGTTCAGGCTCGGCGAGAGCAGTTCGACGAGTGTGTATACATAACTGCGCAGATACGCCCCCTGCTTGAGCGCCACGCGCGTCACGTTGCTGCCGAACAGGTGGCCGACGGGCACGGCGCGCAGATGGCGGTCGCGCTCGGCGTTAAAGGCGATGTCGGCCATGATCCCCACGCCCATGCCGAGCTCGACGTAAGTCTTGATGACGTCGGCGTCGATTGCCTCCAGCACGATATCGGGCGAGAGGCCGCGCAGGCGGAACGCGTCGTTGATCTTGGTGCGGCCCGCGAAGGCGTTGTCGTAGGTGATGAGCGGATATTGGGCCAGATCGTCGAGCGAGAGCGGCTTGCGTTCCAGCAGCGGGTGGTCGGGCAGCATCACCGCCACGTGGTGCCAGGTGAAGCAGGGCAGCGACACCAGTTCCTTGTAGCCCGAGATCGCCTCGGTGGCGATGCAGAGGTCGGCCTGGTCGTGGAGCACCATTTCCGCTACCTGAGTGGGGCTGCCTTGCAGAATGGAGAGGTGCACCTTGGGAAAACGCCGCTTGAACTCGGCGATGGCGGCCGGCAGCGAGTAGCGCGCCTGGGTGTGGGTGGCCGCGATCACCAGATTGCCTTGATCCTGGGCCGCATAGTCCTTGCCGACGCGCTTGAGGCTCTCCACTTCCTGCAGAATGCGCTCCACCGAGGCGAGGATGATGCGCCCCGGCTCCGTGAGCGAGCGCACGCGCTTGCCATGGCGCGTAAAGATTTCGACCCCAAGTTCGTCCTCCAGCTCGATGATCGCCTTCGAAACGCCGGGCTGGCTGGTGTACAGGGCCTTGGCGGCCTCCGTGAGATTGAAATTCTGGCGCACGGCTTCGCGCACGAACCGGAACTGGTGCAGGTTCATCGATACCCCTTATAACCTGGTCGCATATCAACCTGATTTTTTGGTCGTTTGAAATATAAGGCGAGTTTATTACCATTTCCCCAACTTTTCCAATATGGATATCTGTTTTGGTCATTAGCAAATGACAGGCGGCAGCAAGACCGCCGGCCATGAGCGGGATCGAGACAGAGCGAAGTCGAAGTCGGAGAACGCGGCGTAACCGGAACGCCGCGATTGATACAACACTGGGGTCCCCGA
>NZ_CAJMZC010000013.1:0-187375 GCF_905220215.1 Paraburkholderia sp. J12 | reverse complement strand
ACGGCTGGAACGCGCATGGCGCACATCGAGGTGTTCTGCGACGGGGACATCAAACCGTTCATCGAGGCCGGGCGCGCGTGGGTTGACGCCAACTGCGCGAACACGACCCAATGGAGTCAGCTTGGTTTGTCCGCAGACCCGACGATACTGCGCATAGGCAGCGGAACGACGCTTTATCACGATCATGGCCAGCAGGGGCAGGACGCGAAGCAGAGCGATGTCATCCAGACCTGTCAGTTCGCCGCCCTGCCGCAGGACGCGGCGCATCTGTTCACGGAGACAGCACCCGGCAGTGACAGTGCGAAGCGGCGCTGGTGGAAGGTGGACAGTGCGGACAGGCAGCGCAATTCCATCTCGGGCTGGGTGCGCGAGCAGAGCCACGAATGTGGCCGCGTAACCCGCGAGTTTTCGCAAAGCTGGATCGATTTCGAATGCCTCGACGAAGACCACGATCCGGCGCACACCATTTTTGCGACCACAAACGACTATGTGGACTACGCGCTCGGCAGCAATACACCCGGCGCGGGTTCGCTTGGCAAACTGAGTCCGCTCATGGCCGCCATCTACCGCGTCCTGTATCCGGGCGGTGACGGTGCTCAAGCGGCGGACGAACTCCGCGCTTTGGGACAGAACTCCCCGGGCGCAGGCTTTCCATGGGCCGCCTTCCGGGCGTCGCGCCTCATCGTGAAACACGAAAGCGAATGGGCCAACCCCGTGAAGTGGCAGGCACTGGTCAGCGCCATCGAGCAGCGCACCGGGCCGAAGCCGGAGCATGAAGAGGAAAAGAAGCGCATCGCGAAGCTCGCCTGGTGGGACGAGGTGCAGGCCGGGGTGGCGGGTTTCCCGGGGCCGGACGTCTATCACATCAATCCAATCGGATTGGTTGGGAATTTCCTGCAAACCTGCTCCTGCAATAAAGATATTACTGAGGAAGAGCTGGATTTACTCTTGCCGCTAGATGTCAAGTCCAAGGGGCTCTTTCATGCTGCTCACGATCAGTCGGTTCATGGATTTGATAAAGGTAAATTTCTTGAACTGCTGAATAAGTACATGCGCGAAAATGACATGATGACATGCGTCAGGAAGGTGCATTTTCTTTCCCAAATGTCTCATGAGTGTGATGAACTCAGAACGAACGAAGAATATCGTAATAAAGATGGATCGATCCCTTCAGGTTGGAATAACTATCACGGCGGGGAAAAATTCCATGGCCGCGGCTTAATTCAGCTCACTCATGATACAAACTACATCGCCTACGGAAATTATGTCGGCGATAAAACTATCGGAACCAACCCAGATCAAGTCAGCGACAATATTGATCACACCACACACTCTGCGTGTTGGTACTGGAGACATGGGAGTCATTGGGGAGATATCAACCCCAAAGCAGATAGCAATGATTTTTATGCAATCACGGTTGCAGTTAATGGTGGATTCAATCATGTAGATGACCGATTTGCTGCTTTGAACAAATTGGCAAAAGCGCTTAAGGCAGAACGATGCACAACGAACCCTGGACTTATATTCAACGACTACCTGATGGAGAAAAGCTCGCTGTACGGTACCAATTTTTACAAGACCCATATAAATCGCGTTAACGAAGCTGTGGAGGCAGTTGATGCCAAAAAAACAAAAATTTGATCTCGTAATGAAATTTTTGCTCGCACTCGCTATTGGGGTGTTCGTTGTGTCTAACGCCGCGCGGGCAGAGTCGGTAAACGGGAAGTTTTTCACTGGGCAAGAGTACAGTGGAGAATACTCCATTTCGGAAAGCAGCAATTCAGATGGAATGCGGGTCAACCCGGTGACCATACGGCTGACGATCAACGGAGAAAAGAATCCATTACTGTATACATACGTTGCGGACGACCTTCCTACGATAAGAGCAAATGATATGGGTTTCCTGTCAATCATTACCAATTCAGGCGGAATGGAAGGAAGTGTCACGTATGACTACGTGATTATAATCAATGGAATATTGGTATCGATTGGCACTGTTCAAACAACACTCCATCTTGGAAAAATTGAAAATATCGACGCACAACCAAACAAAAATTTAACAAGGACCAAAATAAATTATTTAATAAGGCAGATCGTAAAATTTAATCCCCCTGCGCTGTCGGAATCGTTAAATCCGTATTCCGCGGCGACGTTGCTACTCCTTGGTCAAGGAAAATTTTTGACTCCGGAAGACGATCTAATTTTATCGGTTGTTTACAGAAATAAAGAAATAATTGACGACCCAGTTTTGCTACAGGCACTCAAAAAAGTGATCGACCCCGGTGATAAAGACGCTGAAACTTCCGCCATATCAAGTAAAAAAACCGTTATTAGCAATAGAGCGCATTTTTTTAGCGCCCCCATTTCGTCAGCCGTCGATACAGCGTATCTCATTAAAGGGGACGCGGTGAGTTTGGTCAAAAAATCAGCTGATGGCCGATATTGGCTCGCAGACTATGTGTCGTCGCATGGTCGAAGAACAGAAAAATGGCTCCGCTGTGAGGATATAGACTACTGTCGCTGATCCGTATACTGGCGTAAGCAGGTTTCGAATTGATCACGATGAAGCCTGGTATCCCATAACCGTCGAAGTAACGCGACTCCGGTTGGGATTGCAATGCCCGCGCTTACATCATCGGACGGCGCGGTCCGACTGGAAGCCGAATGTGCACGCATTTTTCCTGTGCAATTCTTGTGTAATTGAGTTTTCTATTACCCGCGCCGAATCACATTCTCCAGCCTCACCTCACAAAAGCAACCCTAACCGGCTCAGGCATCGCAACCGGCTGCTCACCGGTAGCGGCTCTCCGAGCGTCAACTGCCCGGGTAGTATGTCGTTGAACACGCAAGCAACCCCACCAGAACGCAAAAAAGCCCATGCACACCACATGCACGGGCTCGCATCGAAACCAGGGTAAAGCGGCCGCCGGAACTGCCATCCCGCCGGCGCCCCAAGGCGATTAGTCCGCCTTGACGCCTTCCACCTGGATCTGCAGCGTCGTCGCCATCTTGAAGCCGTAGCTCTCGCCCCAGTTCACGCCGTAGTCCGAACGGTTGAATTCGGCCGTCGCGTCGGCGCCGCACACTTCGCGCTTGAGCATCGGGTTCTGGAAGCACTTGAACGAATCGATCTTCAGGTTCAGCGGCTTCGTCACGCCATGCAGCGTGAAGGTGCCGATCACTTCCACGGGCTTGTCGCCGTCGAAGCGGATCGAGGTGCCCTTGTAGGTGGCCGTCGGGTACTTGTCGATATCGAGGAATTCGGCCGAGCGCACGTGCTTGTCGAGCGCCGCGTTGCCGGTGTCGATCGACGATGCGTCGATGGTCACGTCCACCGTGCCGGTCTTCGCTTCACGGTCGAGCACGACCGAACCCGTGGTCTTCGTGAACTTGCCGCGCCACACCGAAACGCCGCCGAAGTGGTCGGCCTCGAAGCTCGGATAGGTGTGCGTAGGATCGAGGTTATAGGTGGTCCCTGCCGCGAAAGCGGGCGTGGCAATGGCAGCGGCAAGCGCGGCTGCCGCGATGAGCGTGGTCTTCATGGCGTGTGTCCTGGGCGGATAAAACGAAAGTGATCGGTGTGATCGACGTTGAGGCTTCGTGCCGTCGCGTCAGTGTGCGGCGGCTACGATGTGAAACTTGATCTGCACGTCGTCGGCAACGACGGAGGTGTCCTTCCAGTCGCCCGTGCCGATGCCGTAGGCGAGACGCTTGATGGGCAGCGCGCCGTCGAACACCTGGTTCGCGCCGTCCTTGTGATACTGCACGGGCACGACGACATCCGTGGTCTTGCCCTTGATCGTGAGCTTGCCCGCCACCGAGTACGCGCCGTTGGCGCCCGGCTTGATCTGCGTCGAAACGAAGGTGGCATGCGGGAAGTGCGCGGCGTCGAACCATTCGTCGCCGGCGACTTCCTTGTTGTATTCGGGCGCGCCAATGTCGAAGCTCGCGACATCGACGTCGATCTTCGCGCTCGCTGCCGCGACGTTGGCCGGATCGAAATGCACGTCGGCCGTGAAATGATTGAAGTGCCCTTCCACCGGCACGTTCATCTGCTTGAACACGGCGGTGACGGAATTCTTCGCGCTGTCGGCGGCATCGGCGCTCGCGCTGAAGGTCAGGCTGAAGGCCGCGCTTGCGGCAAGCGCCGCGCCAAGTGCGGCAACGGAAGCGGTATGGACGAGTCGTTGAATCATGGCGGTCGGTTCGGATTGAATGGGGTCGCTGGGGTGTCCGGGTGCGGGCGCGTCCAGCGCAGAGGCGTTCGGATTAATCGCGCGGCGTGCCGAACGGCAGCATGCGCGCGAGGATGTTCTGGCGATCGAGCAACTGATGCTTGAGCGCTCCGAGCACGTGCAGCACCACGACGGCGAGCAGCGTGTAATTGAGCGTGACGTGAACGTTGCGCAAGAGGTGCTTGAGCGCATCGTCGGGGCCGATCAGCGTAGGCAGCGGCCAGATGCCGAGGTACACCACCTGAATGCCCGCCGCCGAGCTGTACAGATAACCCGTCACCGGAATCGCGACCATCAGCACATAGAGCGCGGCATGTCCGGCATGCGCGGCGAGGCGCTCCCATGCGTGCATCGAGGCCGGCAGCGCCGGCGCCGCATGGGTGGCGCGCCAGAGTATGCGCACGAGCACGAGGGCCAGCACCGTCACGCCGATCCACTTGTGCCACGAGAAGTAGCGCAGCTTGGTGGGCGTGATGCCGGGAATGTCGGTCATCACCCAGCCCAGCGCGAAGCCCCACACGATCAGTGCGGCGATCAGCCAGTGCAGCAGCATGGCAACGCCGCTGTAGCGGCGCGGGGCGGAAGCGGGTCGGGTCATCGCAGGGCGAATTCGGGTCGGTAGAGAGGCGCACTGTACCCGCCGATGCTTATTCAAACAATCGCATAAAATGGATCGTTATCATCGAGTTTTTCGATAATTCGCCGCTACCTCGCCTATGGACCGCTCACCCAGCCTCGAACAACTGCGTGCCCTGATCGCCGTCGCCGAAACCGGCAGTTTTTCGGCCGCCGCGCGGCAGCTCGACCGTGCGCAGTCGGTGGTGAGCTACACGATCGCCAATCTGGAGGCGCTCCTCGGCGTCGCCCTGTTCGAGCGCGGCAAGCGCAAGCCGGAGCTGACCGCGGCCGGCCGCGCGATCCTCGCCGACGCCCGCCGCCTCGATCTGCTGATGGGCCAGCTCAACGCAAAGGCGGCCGGGCTGCAGCGCGGGCTGGAGGGGGAGGTGTCGGTGGCCGTGGACGTGATGTTTCCCTCGCAGCGGCTGGTCGAGGCCCTGCAGGCGTTTGCAGTGGCGTTTCCCACCGTCGCGCTCAACCTCACCATGGAAGCGCTCGGCGGCGTGCTCAAGCTGGTGCTGGACGGCGATTGCGCGATCGGCATCAGCGGGCCGAACCAGAACTGGCCGCACATCATCGAGGCGCAGCTCATCGGCTCCGTAGAGCTCGTGCTGGTGGCCGCGCCGGCCCATCCGCTCGCCGGGGCCGGTCATCCGGTGCGCATCTCCGATGCGCGCGAGCACACCCAGCTCGTGCTCACCGACCGCAGCCGCCTCACCGAAGGACAGACCTTCGGCGTCTACAGCAACCGCGCCTGGAAGCTGGGCGACCTCGGCGCCAAGCACCGCCTGCTGCTCGCGGGCCTCGGCTGGGGATCGATGCCGCGGCACCTCGTGGAAGCCGATCTGGAAGCCGGCCGGCTCGTGCAGATCGCGCTCGCCGACCGCCGCTCGGTGAACTACAACGTCTCGCTGATCCACCGCACCGATGCTGCGCAGGGCCCCGCCAGCGAATGGCTCTGCAACTATCTTTCGGGCGGCACACCGCCGGCCATGCCCGCGCCCGACGCGCGCTGAGCGCCGCCGGATCGCGCCTGACAATTCTTCACACTCCGCTGCAACCCGCGCCATACGGGACACGCCGGCCCACGTACACGGCGCGGGTCGCCGCATGTTGCGCACGCGCCATTTATTGAGATAGATGCCCATGCCATGATCGCGCCGCCCGCGGAACCGGCCATGCCGGATGCCGCTTTCTGGTCCGAGCGCACCGCGACGGGCCGATCTTCGCACCGCGCGTCCCCATCATGAGCCTGTTTATCGACTGCCTGCTTTCCAATCTTGGCCTGTTCGCCCTGACCCATGTTGCCTGCTGGACCGCGCGGCAACTGCGTCCCGCCCCCGCAGTGAGCGGCACCCGGCTTTTCCTGGCGCTGCTGTCGACGGCATTCGCCTTCGACACCGCCCTCACCTTCCTCGTCTTAGCCGATGCAGGCGGCGTATGGCGCCAGTACGATCCGCGACCGACCTTTCCCGCTCGCGCGGCCGCTTACGGGCTAGCCGCGCTGCTCGCACCCGCCAGCGCTTCTTTCGTGAAGCGCCGCGCCGCGGCGCGCCAACCGGCAGCGAGCCGGCCGCTCGAGATCGAAACGTCGCCCTACAGCAAGTCCACCTTGCCGATGTGACCGGGGCGCACCGGCCGCGGCGGCCGCGCCCTCACGGCAGCCGCAGCGCGCCTGCCCTCATGCCCTCATGCCTTCTTGCTCTTGGGCACCGGCGCGGCCTGGGCGGCCCCGCCGTTGGCCGGAGGCACGACGCCCGACCAGCCCGGCAGATAGCGCGCGTCGGGATCGTGTGCATGGGCGAGTGCGTCGGTAAGCGCCGCGTCGAAGTTCTTGCGCAGGCGCGCCGCCGGGATCTTCTGGCGCAGATAGTCGGCCCAGAGGAATTCGCTGAAAGGCGTGGTGTCCTTCGCGTAACCGCCCGCCACGCGCAACTCGCCCGCGAGGCTGCGATAGGGATCGTCGTCGAGTCCCTGCAGATCCTTCGGCAGGTTCTCGTACTCGCAGCGCGCGCCGGCCGCGTCGAACGGATGCACCCACTGGCTGTGCTCCATCATGCGCCAGAAGATCGTCGGCGCGAGCCACGAAAGGTCCTTGAGCACCGTGACCTTCACGGCCTTCACGCCTTCCTTGAGCCAGGCGAGGCCCAGGTGGTGGTGATCGACGATGTAGTAGCGCCCTTTCGGGCCCAGCACGGCCGGAAACCAGTGCGATTCGATGGCGGCCGCGCGGTGGGTCTTGTCGAGCGCCGCCCAGTGCGCGCGCTTGGCGTTCACCTCGCGAAAGCCGACCGTGATCTGGGTCGGCCGCAGATCCTCCAGTTGTACAGTAATCAGATGCAGATCGATGTTCGGCAGTATCATGACCGGGCCTCGTTGTCGTATGAATGTCGCAGGCGAAACGATACCGTTGAATCCCCTTGCGCGGCGCATCTGCCGCCCTGGTTTTCGCGCTGAAGCGGTACGTATCGTCGAGTTCGCAGGCTGTCGCCGCCGGGCCTGCCGGGCAGCGGCGCCCTCGCGATCCACGCGAAACAACATGCGGATCCGACGAGGGACGGGGACCGCAAGAACCGCCTTCCTGCCCCCCGCCAGTTTCGCCCCCCGGTCGTATCGGCAGAATTCTTCGAATCACACCGACTCAATCACCGACTCAAGCGAGGGCATCTTGGATCTCGAAACCATCCGCACATTCATCATGACCCGGGGCATCGACTTCGGGACCAAGGTCGTTGCGGCGATCGTGCTATGGATCATCGGCCGCTGGGCCATCAACCTGGTCGCGGGCGTCGTGCGCAAGGTGCTCGGCCGCAACGACCGGGTCGATCCCACGCTCGCGCACTACCTCAGTTCGATCCTCGCCGCGGTGCTGAACCTGCTGCTGGTGCTCGCGATACTCCAGGTGTTCGGCGTGCAGACCACCTCGTTCGCGGCACTGCTCGCGGGCCTCGGCCTCGCCATCGGCACGGCCTGGGGCGGCCTGCTCGCGCACTTCGCGGCGGGCGTGTTCATGCAGGTGCTGCGCCCGTTCAAGGTGGGCGACTTCGTTTCGGCGGGCGGCGTGACCGGGACCGTGAAGGAACTCGGCATCTTCGGCACGACCATCATCTCGCCCGACAACCTGGTCAACATCGTCGGCAACAACAAGATCTTTTCGGACACCATCACGAACTACAGCGCAACGCCCGTGCGGCGCGTGGAGCTGACCGCGAAGATCGCCAACGGCGTCGATCCCGTCGATGCGGCCGCGCGCCTGCGCGAAGCCGTCGCGAAGATCCCCAACGTGGTGACGGAGCCCGCGCCCGACGTCGAGGTGCTCTCGTTCACGCCCGAAGGCCCGCTGCTGTGCGTGCGGCCCTACACGAGCAACGACAATTACTGGCAGGTGTACTTCGACACCAACCGCACCATCATCGAAACGTTCAAGGCAGCCGGCTACCCGACGCCCGAAACGCCCTCGCTGATTCGCCGCGTGGGCACCTGACGCACGCTGCCGCAACCGCCCCAAAGCAAAACGGCATCGCGAGCCCAGGCTCGCGATGCCGTTTTTTCTTGACCGTGGCCAGTTGCCTGGGCGCGCCGGACCAGCCGGCCCGCGGATCAGCGGTTGCCGTTGGTGCCGCGCACGCCGTCGTTGCGCGAGCCCCTTTTCAGCATCTTCCACACGGCGCCGATGACCACCGGCACGATCGCCGCGCCAATCCCCACCAGCACGATCACGTTCAGGTACTGGCGAATGAACGGGATGTTGCCGAAGAAGTAACCGAGCAGTACGAGCAGCAGCACCCACAGCAGCGCGCCCGCCACGTTGAAGAGCTGGAAGCGCTGCATGCTCATCTGCGAAACGCCCGCGACGAACGGCGCAAAGGTACGCACGACCGGAATGAAACGCGCGAGCACGATGGTCTTGCCGCCGTGGCGCGCATAGAAGTTATGGGTCTTTTGCAGCGCGGCGCGGTCGAGGAAGCGTTCGAGCCCGGGAATATGCGTGTTGAAGACAGCCGGCCCGATGCGGCGGCCAATCAGATAGTTGACGGTATTGCCCGTGACCGCCGCCACGATGAGCAGCACGACGAGCGCGCCGAGGTTCATCTCGTGCGTGGCCGCGAACGCGCCGCCGATGAAGAGCAGCGAGTCGCCAGGCAAGAAAGGCAGCACCACGAGACCGGTTTCGCAGAACACGATCAGGAACAGCACGGCATAGACCCAGGCTCCGTACTGTTGGATGAAGACTCCGAGAAACTTGTCGATGTGCAAGACAAGGTTGGCGAACTGCAGCAGCGTGTCCAAAGGCGTCCCTTATTTATGCGGATGGTGGGCGGATGGGCGAGAAGGAAAATTGACCGCGCCATCATACCGAAAGTGCCCGGGCGTCACGAGAAAATCCCATGAAGCAAGGCGGCCAGGGCCGCGCATGCCGAATCGCTATAATGGCGCGCATGTCTTCGCACATCGATCCCACCGACGCTGCCGGGCCCACCCCGGCCGGCGACGACGCCACCGCCGCGGCCCCCGCGAGCGCGATGCGCGCCGCGCAGCCCGCCCGCGCGATCCAGCCCCTGCCCGACCAGCTCATCAGCCAGATCGCCGCCGGCGAAGTGGTCGAGCGGCCCGCTTCGGTCGTCAAGGAACTGCTCGAAAACGCACTCGACGCGGGCGCGGCGACGCTGCGCATCCTGCTCGACGAGGGCGGCGTCAAACGCATCTCCATCGCCGACGACGGCTACGGCATTCCCGAGCGCGAATTGCCGCTCGCGCTGATGCGCCACGCCACGAGCAAGATCCGCTCGCTCTCCGAGCTCGAAAGCGTCGCGACGCTCGGGTTTCGCGGCGAAGCGCTGGCCTCGATCGCCTCGGTGGCCGAGATGTCGATCACGAGCCGGCCGGCCGACGCGCCGCACGCCGTCAAGATCGACGCGAATACGGGCACGCTCGCGCCCGCCGCGGGCGGCCAGGGCACGACCATCGAAGTGCGCGAGCTGTACTTCAATACGCCCGCGCGGCGCAAGTTCCTCAAGAGCGAGCAGACGGAACTGGGCCACTGCCTCGAGATGATCCGTCGCAGTGCGCTCGCGCGGCCCGATGTCGCGATTTCGGTGCTGCACAACGGCCGCGCGGTCGAGCACTGGAACGCGAGCGATCCGGCCACGCGTGTTTCGAAGATTCTCGGCGAGACCTTCGCCACGGCCCACCTGCCGCTCGACGAGCGCGCCGGCCCGCTCGCCGTGTACGGCTGCGCCGGCCTGCCCACCGCGAGCCGCAATCGCGCCGATCAGCAATACTTCTTCGTCAACGGCCGTTTCGTGCGCGACAAGCTGCTCACGCACGCGGTGCGCGCCGCCTACGAAGACGTGCTGCACGGCGACCGCTATCCGTCTTATGTGCTGTTCCTCGATCTGCCGCCCGAAGCGGTGGACGTGAACGTGCATCCGTCGAAGATCGAGGTGCGCTTTCGCGACTCGCGCTCGATCCACCAGTTCGTGTTTCATGCCGTGCAGCGCGCGCTCGCGCGGCATGCCGGGGCGTCGCCCGAAACCACCTCGGGCGGTCACGCCGCGCTCATCGAGCCGCGGCCCGCGCCGGGTGCGGGCGTGCTGGGATCGGGAGCGTCTGCGGGGTTGTCGTCGGGTGCCTCGGGTAGCGCAGGCGGGTTCGGCACCGCACGCGTGGCCACCAGCTTTGGCGGTTCGGGTTCGGCCGGCGGCGCCGGTGGCGGCGCGCGTTCGTCGTCGGGCTTCCTGACGGGCGGCGGCAGCGGCGCAGGCGGCGGTGCGTCGAACACCTGGCGCCAGTCGCGCATGACCCAGGGCTCGCTGCCCGTCGCGCAGCCGCTCGCCCTTTACGACGCCCTATTCGGGCGCAAGGACGTGGGCGCCGGCACCTCGCAGGGTTCGACGATGCTGCAGGCGGAAGACAGCGGCGCCGATGCCACGCCCCGCGCCCCGCTGAGCGCCTTCGAAGCGGGCGACGACCACCCGCTCGGCTTCGCGCTCGGCCAGGTCCACGGCATCTACGTGCTCGCGCAGAACGCGCGCGGCCTCGTGATCGTCGACATGCACGCCGCGCACGAGCGCATCCTCTACGAGCAGTTCAAGGAAGCGCTCGCCGAACGCTCGCTCGCCGTGCAACCGCTCCTGATTCCGGTTTCGATGACGGCCGATCCCGTGGAAACGGGCACCGTCGAAGAAGAGAAAGCGACACTCGAAGCCCTCGGCTTCGACCTTGCCGTGCTCTCGCCCACCTCGATCGCGATCCGCGCCGTGCCCGCGCTGCTCAAGGACGCCGATCTCACGGCACTCGCGCGCGCGGTGCTCGCGGACCTGCACGCGTACGGCGGCTCGCGCGTGCTGACCGAGCGCCAGCACGAAATGCTCGGCACGCTCGCGTGCCACCACGCGGTGCGCGCGAACCGGCGCCTCACGCTCGACGAGATGAACGCGCTCCTGCGCCAGATGGAGGCCACGGAACGCGCCGACCAGTGCAATCACGGCCGGCCCACGTGGTATCAGCTCACGCTCGGCGACCTCGATCGGCTCTTCATGCGCGGTCAATGACGCGGTCCATGAACCCGGTCGCAACATCCCGGAGCGGCAGCGAGCCCGAACCCCTGCCCGTAGCCTGCCTGCTCGGCCCGACCGCCTCCGGCAAAACGGCGGCGGCGCTCGCCTATGCCGCGCAAGCGGCCGCGCGCGGGCGCGAGGTGGAGATCGTCAGCGTGGATTCGGCGCTCGTCTATCGCGAGATGGATATCGGCACGGCCAAACCGTCGGCCGAAGAGCGCGCCGCCGCGGTCCATCACCTGATCGATATCGTCGATCCCGCCGACGCCTACTCGGCCGCGAGCTTTCGCGCCGACGCGCTGCGCGTGACGGGCGAAATCGTGGCGCGGGGCCACGTGCCACTGCTGGTGGGCGGCACGATGCTCTACTACCGCGCACTCACGCAGGGCCTGAACGACCTGCCGACCGCCGACGCCGAAGTGCGCGCGGCGCTCGACGCCGAGGCGGCCCGCGACGGCTGGCCCGCGCTGCACGCGCGCCTTGCCGCCGTCGATCCCGAAACGGCCGCGCGCCTCGCGCCGAACGACTCGCAACGCATCCAGCGCGCGCTGGAAATCTACCGGCTCACGGGCCAGCCAATGTCGGCACTGCTGGCAGCACCTTCGCCACGCGACGACGAAACCGCGCGCTACCGCTTCGTGCCCGTCGCGCTGGAGCCGTCCGAGCGCAGCGTGCTGCACGCGCGCATCGCGCAGCGTTTCGACGCGATGCTCGCCGCCGGCCTCATCGACGAGGTGAAGGCGCTGCGCGCGCGCGGCGATCTGAACGCGAACCTCCCCTCGATGCGCTGCGTGGGCTACCGCCAGGTCTGGGAATACCTCGACGGCGCCATCGACTACGACACGATGCGCGACAAGGGCGTGTTCGCCACGCGCCAGCTCTGCAAACGCCAGCTCACCTGGCTGCGCGCGATGCCGGAGCGCATCGTCGTCGATTGCTGCGCGCCCGATGCGACCGCCCAGGCGCTCGCGGCCGTGGCGCGCATCGGCGGCTGAGCGCCGCCGCCGTCCTCTCGCGCTCGTCCGCGGCGCCCCGCCGCCGGCCGGGCCATCCCGCTTGTGCACCACAACATCGGCGCAACCGCCCGCCGCGTGCCCGCTCGCGCGCTGCGCGCAGATGCGCTCGCGCCGCGCTGCGCCACGGAAACTCGGCCTGCCCGTCTTGACTTTCGTTTAGCGCGATACGATCATTCGTTCATTGCAAGAGCAATTGCTCTATCCGAATCCACAGTCACCATCCATCACAGACAGACGCGCAGGCAATGCGCGCACTCCGCCTCTCTGGAGACACACATGACTAGCGAACAAAGCGGCGCAAACGTGATCCTGCACATCGGTGCCGGTTCGTTTCACCGCGCGCACCAGGCGTGGTATCTGCACCGCGTCAACCTCTCGCGCGCGCCCAACGAAGCGCCCTGGTCGCTCACGGTCGGCAATATCCGCTCCGACATGAACGCCGTGCTCGACGCCCTCGCCGCCCAGCAAGGCGTCTATACGCTCGAAACGGTAACGCCGCAGGGCGAGCGCCACTACGAGACGATCCGCTCGATCACGCGCGTGCTGCCGTGGTCGGCCGACCTCGCGGGCCTGATCGAAGCGGGCGCCGACCCGGCATGCAAGATCATCTCGTTCACCGTGACCGAAGGCGGCTATTACCTCGACGAGCACGACCGCCTCGACACCGCGAACCCCGACATCGCCGCCGATCTGAACGGTGCGCGCACGACCATCTACGGCGCGCTCGCGGCGATCCTCGAAGCGCGCCGCGCACGCAACGGGGGCCCCGTCACGCTGCAGACCTGCGACAACCTGCGCAGCAACGGCAAGCGTTTTCACGCGGGCATGCGCGAATTCCTCGCGCTGCGCGGCGCCACCGGACTGCGCGACTGGTTCGACGCGAACACGGCCTGCCCCGACTCGATGGTCGACCGCATCACGCCGCGCCCCACGCCCGACGTGCGCGAGCGCGTGAAAGAAGCCACCGGCTTCGACGACGCCTGCCCGGTGATGGGCGAATCGTTCATCCAGTGGGTGATCGAAGATCACTTCTGCGCGGGACGCCCCGCCTGGGAGCGCGCGGGCGCGGAAATGGTGGAATCGGTGATGCCTTACGAAGAGGCCAAGATCCGCATCCTCAACGCCACGCACAGCTGCATCGCGTGGGCGGGCACGCTGATCGGCCTCGACTACATCCACGAAGGCACGAACGACGCCGATATCCGCACCTTCGCGCGCGAATACGTGACCGAAGACGTGATTCCGTGTCTCACGCCCAGCCCGCTCGATCTCGCGAAATACCGCGACGTGGTGCTCGACCGCTTCAGCAATCCGTATATCCAGGACACGAATCAGCGCGTGGCCGCCGACGGCTTTTCGAAGATCCCCGGCTTCATTGCGCCCACGCTCGCGCAGCGCATCGCGGCGGGCGCCACGCCGGCCGCCACGGCGATCCTGCCCGCGCTGTTCCTGCGCTTTCTCGAACGCTGGCATCAAGGCACGCTGCCCTATCGCTACCAGGACGGCGTGATGGACGAAGCCGCCACGCACCGCATGCTCGAAGCGCAGGATCCGCTCGCGGTCTTCTGTGCCGACAAGCTGCTGTGGGGCCGTCTGGCGGGCAATCCGGCGCTCGCGCCCGCACTGCGCGAAGCCCTCGCGCGCGTCGACGGCTGGCTGGCCGCGCGCGGCTGGCCGGTGGCGTCCTGAAGCGATGTGCCGGGGCGATGTGCCGAGTCGACGTCCTGACGCGGCACCCCCTGCAGCTAGTCTCTCGCCCCTAATGTTTTGACGGTGACGCGCGCTCAACACCTTCGCATGACGACCGCGCCGCGACCCGCCTTCGCGCCCCGGGTCGCCGCGCATGGCGCGGCGGCGCCGGCACGGCTAAAGTAGCGCATCCTTTTCCACGACATCGCTCGCGCCCATGTATCTTGGCATCGACCTCGGCACCTCCGAAGTAAAAGTCCTGCTGCTCGCGCCCGATGGCCGCGTGATCGGCACTGCCGGCTCGCCGTTCGTGGTCTCGCGCCCCCATGCGCGCTGGGCCGAACAGAATCCCGCCGACTGGTGGGACGGCACGCGCCGCGCGCTCGCCGCGCTGCGCGACCGGCATCCCGCCGACTTCGCGCAGGTGCGCGGCATCGGCCTCTCGGGGCAGATGCACGGCGCCGTCCTGCTCGACCGGCACGACAACGTACTGCGCCCCGCGATCCTCTGGAACGACATGCGTGCCGTGGACGAATGCGCCGAACTCACCGCGCGCGCGCCGCAGCTGCATCGCATCGCCGGCAATCTGGCGATGCCCGGTTTCACCGCGCCCAAGCTGCTCTGGGTCGCGCGCCACGAACCGCAGATCTTCCGCGACACGGCCTGCGTGCTGCTGCCAAAGGACTATCTGCGCCTGCGCCTCACGGGCGGCAAGGTGTCCGATCCCTCGGACGCGGCGGGCACGCTGTGGCTCGACGTGGCGAAGCGCGACTGGTCCGACGCGCTGCTCGACGCCTGCAACATGACGCGCACGCAGATGCCGACGCTTGCCGAAGGCAGCGCGCCGTCCGGCACGCTGCTGCCCGAAATCGCCCGCGAGTTCGGCCTGCGCGACGATGTGATCGTGGCCGCGGGCGGCGGCGACAATGCCACGAGCGCCATCGGCATCGGCGCGACGCAGCCCGGCGACGGCTTCGTCTCGCTCGGCACCTCGGGCGTGCTGTGCGTGGTGGGCGACCGCTTCCGGCCGAATCCCGCTTCGGCCGTGCACGCGTTCTGCCACGCGATTCCCGACCGCTGGCACCAGATGAGCGTCGTGCTTTCGGCCGCGAGCTGCCTGCGCTGGGTCTGCAAGCTCACCGGCACCGACGAGCCCACGCTGCTGCCCGAAGTCGAGAAACTTCCGGCCGCGGCGCTCGCCGACGCTCCGCTCTTTCTGCCCTATCTCTCGGGCGAACGCACGCCGCACAACGACCCCTATGCGCAAGGCGTGTTCTTCGGCATGACGCACGCCACCGATCGCGCGCTACTCGGCTACGCGGTGCTCGAAGGCGTGACGCTCGCGCTCACCGACGGCCTCGACGCGCTCGCGGCAGCGGGCACCGAAGTCGGCGCCCTCTCGATGCTCGGCGGCGGCGCACGCAGCGCGTATTGGGCACAGCTCGTGGCCGATGCGTTCGACACGCCCACGCGCCAGCACGGCGGCGGCGAAACGGGCGCGGCACTGGGCGCGGCGCGGCTGGGCTGGCTCGCGGCGGGCGGCGCCCCGGGCGAAGTGCTGACGAAGCCGCCGGTCGTGGCCGAATACACGCCGAACGCCGCGCGTCACGCCGCGCTGCGCGAGCGGCTGGAGTCGTACCGCGCGCTCTATCGCCACGTGAGGCCGCTCTTCGAGCGCTCGCGCGAGCGGCTTGCCTGAGCCTTCGCCGCATGCGGTCCCGTACCCGACTGGCCCCGCCCCTTCGCCTCGACGCCTGAGAACACCGTGCCCAAGTCCACAGAAAAACTCGATCTCGCCACCCGCGCCGCGTGGCTCTACTACGTGGCCGGCAATACGCAGAACGAAATCGCCGAGAAGCTGCAGGTCTCGCGGCCCGTCGCGCAGCGGCTCGTTGCCTTCGCCGTCGAGAAGAATCTGATACGCGTGCGCGTGGATCATCAACTGGCGGACTGCCTCGCGCTCGCGGACCGGCTTTCGAAGCGCTATGGGCTGTCGGTGTGCGAGGTCGTCCCCCTCGACAACGACACGCCCGAAGAAGTCGATCGCAAGCTCGCCGTGGCCGGCGCCCAGGTAATGGAGCGCTATCTGGCCGAAGAACGGCCGATGGTGGTCGCGGTGAGCAGCGGCCGGACCCTCAAGGCGGCCGTCGACCAGATCGCGCAGCTCGAGCGTCCGCAACACCGGCTCGTTTCGATGGTGGGCGCGATCGCGCAGGACGGCTCGTCGAATCGCTACGACGTGGCGCTGCACATCTCCGAGAAAACCGGCGGCAGACACTTCCTGCTGCCTGCACCGCTGATTGCCGACAACGAGGCCGAGCGCGCGCAGTGGTGCAATCACCGGCTCTATCGCATCGTCGAATCGCTGTCGGGCGACGCCGACGTGGCGTTCGTCGGCATCGGCAATATCGGCGAGCATTGTCCGCTGCATGAAGACGGCTTCATTACGGCCGACGAAGTGCGCGAGCTGATGGGTCTTGGCGCCATCGCCGAAATGCTCGGACTGCCGATCGACGCCGCGGGCCGGCGCGTGGATTCGCCCACGGGGCGGCGCGTGACGAGCGTGCACCTCGACTCGCCGCCGAAGCGGCCGACCATCGGTTTTGCGGGCGGGGCGAGGAAACGCGATGCAGTGATTGCCGCGCTCAAAGGCGGGTGGCTGTCGGGGCTCGTGACCGACGAGGCCTCCGCGAGGGCGGCACTCGAAGTCTAGCGTTTGCCTGCCTTGACTCTGGCCTTGGTCGCGTTCAAAACGCCCGCGCCCAAAAAATAGCCCGCATAAGCGGGCAAAGAAGGGCAACCACAGTCAAACACGGTACGGCGCCGCCACTTTTCGACTACGGTGCGGCGGCGCTCAAATCCACAACGATCGCTCAGATCAAGGCATTCAAGCCGCCAGTTCCTGCGCAAAGCGCCGCTCGAAAGCCTGGCCGTTCGCATCGAACAGATGGCAGTGATCGGGCGTCGTGCCCAGCCGCAGGAGTTCGCCGCGCTCGTGGCGCTCGAGCGGCGGAATGCGCGCGATCAGCCCATCGGGCGCCACCGACGACTCCGCATAGAGATATGCCGCATCGCCGAGCGACTCCACGGCCATCGCCTTCGCGCTCACGCCATATTCGCTCGTGCCCACCTGCAGGTGCTCGGGGCGGATCCCCACCGTCACCTGATCGCCCTCGCGCGCGCCGCGCGGCTCCACCGCCACCGTCTGCGTTTCGCCCGTCGCGTAGCGCACCACGATGCCGTCGCTCGCCACCTGCTGCACGAGACCGTCGAGGAAATTCATCTTCGGCGAGCCGATGAAGCCCGCCACGAAGCGGTTGGCCGGCGCATGATAAAGACGGTTCGGACTCCCGACCTGCTCGACGTTCCCCGCCGAAAGCACAACGATCTTGTCGGCGAGCGTCATGGCCTCGACCTGATCGTGCGTCACGTAGATCATGGTCGTCTTGAGCTCGTCGTGCAGGCGCGCGAATTCGAGGCGCATCTTCACGCGCAGCGCGGCGTCCAGATTCGAGAGCGGTTCGTCGAAGAGAAAGACCTTGGGCTTGCGCGTGATCGCGCGCCCGATCGCCACGCGCTGACGCTGACCGCCCGAAAGCTGCTTGGGCTTGCGGTCGAGCAGATGGTCGATGTGCAGGATCTTCGCGGCGTTCTTCACCGCCGCGTCGATCTCGGGCTTCTTCGCACCCGCGAGCTTCAGGCCGAACGCCATGTTGTCGTAGAGCGACATATGCGGATAAAGCGCGTACGACTGGAACACCATCGCAATGCCGCGCTTGGCGGGCGGCACGTCGTTCATGCGCGTGCCGTCGATGGCAAGGTCGCCGGCGCTGATGTCCTCCAGCCCCGCGATCATCCGCATGAGCGTCGTCTTGCCGCAGCCGCTCGGGCCGACGAACACGACGAATTCGCCGTCGCCGATATCGAGGTTCACATTGCGCAGCACTTCGTTGTCGTCGTAGCGCTTTGCCACGTCCCGCAGGATCACGCTTGCCATGATGTGTCTCCGTTCATTGCTCATGTGGGAGGGCGCCTACCCGGCACCCGCCCGCCATCATCCGTTACCGGCGCAAGCCGCGCCGCTCAATGCGACGTGGCTTGCGCCTTTTGCACCCAGTACGCCACCCGCGCGGGCAGCGTGCTCATGTCGTCGAAAATCTCCACTGCGCCGGCTTCGCGCAGCTCCTGGTCGTGCGCCTCGCCCACATGCGTGCCGCCCACGAAACCCAGCACGGTCATGCCCGCCGCACGCGCGGCGGTGACGCCCGCGAGGCTGTCCTCGACGACGATGCACGCCTCGGGCGCCACGCCCATGCCGTGCGCCGCGGCCAGATAGACATCCGGCGCGGGCTTGGGCTTCGCCACCTGATCGGCGCAATACACGCGTTCGCCGAAGAACCGGTCGAGGTCGTTGCGCGCGAGCACCGCCCGCACCACGGCCGTGTAGCTGTTGCTCGCGCACGCCCGGGTGAGCGTGATGGCGGCGAGCGCCGCGGCCACGCCCGGAAAGAGCGGCGCGGCCTGGGCCTCGCGCTCGGCCGCCACGCCGATCGCCGCGACATCGGCCGCCGTGAGCGTGCGCCCGAGTGCTTCGCCGGCGCCGCCCAGCACGCGTTCGATGCGCTGGCCGAGCAGCGGCATCACGACCGGCGCGACGTCGGCGCCGGGCCAGCGTGCTTCGAGTTCGCGCACGAGCACGCGCGCCGCCACGGCTTCGCTGTCGATCAGCACGCCGTCGCAATCGCAGATCAGTGCGGCAATCCCCGTCATTTGACCGCCCCGAACGTGAGGCCACGCACGAGCTGCTTCTGCGAAAGCCAGCCGACGATCAGCACCGGCGCCACCGCCAGCAGCGAGGCCGCGGAAAGCTTGGCCCAGAAGAGCCCCTCGGGACTCGAATACGAGGCGATGAACACGGTGAGCGGCGCGGCGTTCGAACTCGACAGGTTGATGCTCCAGAATGCTTCGTTCCACGAAAGGATCACGAGTAGCAGCGCAGTCGAGGCGAGTCCCGGCACCGCCATCGGCATGAGCAGATAGACGATCTCCTGCCACGTCGCGGCGCCGTCCATGCGGCCCGCTTCGAGAATGTCGCGCGGAATCTCGTTGAAGTACGTGTAGGCCATCCACACCGCGATCGGCAGGTTGATGAGCGTATAGACGATGATGAGTCCGCTCACCGTGTCGAGCAGCCCCGTGTTCTTCCACAGCAGGTAGATCGGCACGAGCACGCCCACCGAAGGCATCATTTTCGTCGAGAGCATCCACAGCAGCACTTTCTGCGTGCGCTGGTTCGGGAAGAACGCCATCGCATAGGCCGCCGGCACGGCGAAGAGCAGGCACACCACCGTCACGCCGGCCGAGATCAGCACCGAGTTCCAGGCGAACGCGAAGTAGTTGCTGCGCGCGAACACTTCACGGAAGCTGTCGAGCGTCGGCATGAAGAAGATCGACGGCACATAGGCCTGCTGCTCGGTCTTGAACGCCGTGATGGCCATCCAGAAGATCGGGAAGAAGAGCGCGAGCGCGATGATCCATGCCAGCACACCCGGCACCACGCGGCCGATGAACTGCAGCGGCGAAGAGCGGTTGACCGCGTGCGGCGACTCGGGCGCGCGGGCGGAAGAAGCGGTGATTTGGCTCATTTTTCGTACTCCCCTTTGAGGTTGCGCGCGAGCATGCGCACGAGGAAGAACGACACGATGTTCGCCAGCACGACAGCCAGAATGCCGCCCGCCGAAGCGATGCCCACGTCGAACTGCTGCAGGCCCATCGAGTAGATCAGGTAAGTGAGGTTGGTGGTCGCGTTGCCGGGGCCGCCGCCGGTCGTGGTGTAGATCTCGGCGAAGATCGACAGCAGGAAGATGGTTTCCATCATCACCACCACGGCAATCGCGCGGCGCAGGTGCGGCAGCGTGATGTAGAAGAACAGCGAGATGGCGCCCGCGCCGTCGATCTTCGCGGCTTCCTTCTGCTCCTGGTCGAGCGACTGGATCGCCGTGAAGAGGATCAGGAACGCGAACGGCAGCCATTGCCACGCCACGATCATGATGACCGCGGTGAGCGGATAGTCGGCGAACCAGTCGATCGGCGTGAGGCCCACTGCGCGCATCGCGATGGCCACGAGCCCGTACACCGGGTGCAGGATCATGTTCTTCCAGATCAGCGCGGACACCGTCGGCATCACGAAGAACGGCGCGATCGCGAAGAGACGCGCCACGCCCTGGCCGTAGAACTTGCGGTCGAACAGCACGGCCATCAGTACGCCGCCCACCACGGTGATCACGAGCACCGACACGATCAGTTCGAGCGTGTGCGCAATCGAAGGCAGGAACGACGGATCGGTCGCGAGGAATTTGTAGTTGTCGAGACCGGCGAATCCCTTCAGGTCGGGATTGAGCAGGTTATAGCGCGTGAACGAATACCAGATCGTCATCGCGAGCGGTATCGTCATCCACAGCAGCAGTACGGCAACGGAAGGCGACACCAGCCAGCGCGAGGCCGATTTTCGCGACTCGACCTGCTGGGACTGGGGACCACGGGCTCGATGGAGAACTGGCATGGGGAGATGGAGATGACGCATGATCGTGACCACCCTTTGCTTGGGCGCCGCGGGGAGCGGCGCTACTTCGTGTGACGCGGGCCGGCCGCCCGGGTGAGCGGGGCGGGCGGCTCGGCTGTCGCGTCGCGTTACTGCAGAGGCTACGGACTGCTTGCTGAATCCGGTCCCGGCTTACTTCTGGTAGCCGGCCTGGGTCACGGCGCGGTCGGCAGCGGCGTTGCCGGCCGCGAGCGCCTGATCGACGCTCATCTGCCCGGCCAGCGCGCCGGCGATGCTCTGACCGACCACGGTACCGAACGACTGGAACTCAGGAATGCCGACGAACTGGATACCCGTGTACGGCACCGGCTTGGCCGTCGGATGGTTCGGGTCCGCCGTCGTGATGGCCTTCAGCACGAAGTCCGAGAACGGTGCGGCGGCCTTGTACTCGGGACGCTGATAGGTCGAGGTACGCGTACCCGACGGCACCGAACCCCAGCCCTCGTCCTTCGCCACCATTTCGATGTAGTCCTTCGAGGTCGCCCATTCGATGAACTTCTTCGCGGCGTCCTGCGACTTCGACGACTTCGGCACGGCCAGCGCCCACGACCACAGCCAGTGCGAGCCGTTCGGCGTGACTTCGGTCGGCGCGGCGGCGAAGCCGATCTTGTCGGCCACCTGCGACTGCTGCTTGTTGTACAGAATGCCCGCCGCCACGGTCGCGTCGATCCACATCGCGCACTTGCCCGAGGACATCAGCGTCAGGTTCTCGTTGAAGCCGTTCGAGCTCGCTCCCGGAGGGCCGTCCTTCTTGAGCATGTCCACGTAGAAGTTCACGGCCTTCTTCCACTCGGGCGTGGTGAGCTGCGCGTGCCACTTCTCGTCGAACCAGCGGCCGCCGAAGGTGTTCGCCACCGTCGTCACGTAGGCCATGTTTTCGCCCCAGCCGGCCTTGCCGCGCAGGCAGATGCCGTAGGTGCCGTTAGCCTTGTCGGTGAGCTTGTCGGCGAAGTCGCGGATCTGGTCGTAGGTCGGCTGCTCGGGCATCGTGAGGCCCTTCGCCGCGAACAGATCCTTGCGGTAATAGGTCATCGAGCTTTCGACGTAGAACGGCAGCGCGTAGAGCGTGCCGTTGTACGAGAGGCCGTCGCGCGCCGTCTTCACGACGTCGTCGAGGTCATAGCTCGCGGGCAGGTTCGTCATCGGCACGATCCAGCCGCGCTTGCCCCACTGCGGCGCCTCGTAGGTGCCGATCATCATCACGTCGAACTGGCCGCTATTGGTCGTGATGTCCGTGGTGGCGCGCTGGCGCAGCACGTTCTCTTCGAGAATCACCCAGTTCAGCTTGATGCCCGGATTGGCCTTTTCGAAGGCCGGTGAGAGCTTCTTCAGCTCGATCATGTCCGGGTTGTTCAACATCGCGATCGTCACGGTCTGTGCGTGAACGGCGCTTGCGCCCGCGGCGGCGATGGCGCCCGCGCCAAGCATGCGCAATGCGGTGCGGAAGGCTGGTTTCATGACTTGTCTCCTGTGTTTGTTGCGTTGTTTGCTGCGTGGGTTATGGCTTCGTTGCTGCGTCGCGATTACATCTAGTCGCGGTTACATCTATATAGGCACTGCCGGTCGAAACGCGTCGTATCGCCTTAACTCATCCAGTTGCCGCCATCGACGTTGAGCGTCTGCGCGGTGATGTAATCGGCATCCGCCGACGCGAGAAAGAGCGCGGCGCCGGTGAGGTCGCCGGGCAGCCCCATGCGCCCGAGCGGCACAGCCTCGCCCACGAGCCGTTTCTTTTCGCCGAGCGGCCGGTTTTCGTAGCGCGCGAACAGCGCATCGACCTCCGCCCACATCGGCGTATCGACCACGCCCGGCGCGATGCCGTTCACATTGATCTTGTGATGCGCGAGCGCGAGCGCCGCCGACTGCGTGTAGCTCAGCACCGCCGCCTTGGTCGCGCAGTAATGGGAAACGAGGGCTTCGCCGCGGCGCCCGGCCTGCGACGACATATTGATGATCTTGCCGCCCTGGCCCTGCTCGACCATACGGCGCGCCACGGCTTGCATGAGGAAGAACATGCCCTTCACGTTGACGGCGAAGAGGCGGTCGTACACATCCCAGGATTCGTCGAGGATCGGGCGCATGTCGAACAGCGCCGCGTTGTTGAAGAGGATGTCGATGCGGCCGAACTGCTCGAGCGTCTGCGTCACGATGCGCTCGATGTCCTCGCGGCGGGTCACATCCGCGCAAACCGCATGCACGCGGCCCGGGTAGTCGCTGGCGAGTTGCGGCGCGATGGCGTCCACAGGTTTCACATCGACCAGCACACAGCGCGCACCCTCTTCCAGATAACGGCGCGCCACCGCCTCGCCGATGCCGCTCGCCGCACCGGTCAGCACCGCCACCTTGTCCTGCAAACGTCCTGCCGCCGGATTCGCGGTATGTGCCACAGGGTTGTCTCCCATATCGTTCGTGCCGTCGCTCGGGCCGCTGCTCCCAGGGTCAAGTGAGCGAACGCCCAACGTGTGAGCATTTGCTCTGTCGGTGGTCGAATGATCGGACACGCATGGGCGCATGTCAAGGCGGGCAAACGCGATTTAACGAGATTTCGATGGTGCAACGCGCAAGCTCCGACCACGCATACGGCTACGCACGGCGGAACAGCGCTGGGCGCGAGCGCTGACCCGGCTCGCCATCAATTGCGATACGTTATATCATTGCGCCTTCGCCTCATCCGGACCCGGCCGTCCCTGGGGCCAGAATGCTCCCGCCGTTCCCTTCCCTATCAAGGATAGAACTCATGATCACGTTGAACCCGGCGCGTGCGCGCCTGACGCAGAGGTCCGCGCGCGCCGTCGTCCGCCTCGCGGCCACGCTGACCGCCGCCTTCGGCTTCGCCCACGCGGCCTTCGCCGCAGACGCGGCCATCCCCGTCGTCGCCGCCGAGAACTTCTATGGCGACGTGGTCAAGCAGATCGGCGGCTCGCACGTGGACGTCACGAGCATCATGAGCAACCCCGACCAGGACCCGCACCTCTTCGAAGCCAGCCCGAAGACGGCCCGCGCGCTGCAGCACGCGCGCGTGGTGGTCTACAACGGCGCCGACTACGACCCGTGGATGGCGAAGCTGCTCGGCGCCACCCAGGGCGGCCAGCGCGTGACGATCGTCGCGGCGGATCTCGTCGGCAAGAAGGCCGGCGACAATCCGCACCTCTGGTACGACCCGCACACCATGCCGGCCGTCGCGCGTGCGGTGAACGCCGCGCTCGCCGCCGCAGACCCGGCGAACAAGAGCGTGTACGATGCGAACCTGGCCACGTTCCTCGGCTCGCTCAAGCCGATCGACGACAAGGTCGCGGCGCTGCGCGCGCGCTACCAGGGCCAGCCGGTGACGGCGACCGAACCGGTGTTCGGCTACATGTCGGACGCAATCGGCCTCGACATGCGCAACATGCCCTTCCAGATGGCCACGATGAACGATACCGAAGCGAGCGCCTCCGACATCGCCGCCTTCGAACGCGATCTGCGCGAGCGGCGCGTGCGCGTGCTGATCTACAACAGCCAGGCGACCGAGGCGCTCACGCGCCGCATGCTGGCGCTGGCGAAGCAGTCGAAGGTGCCGTCGATGAGCGTCACCGAAACCGAGCCGCCGGGCGCGACGTACCAGCAGTGGATGCTCAAGCAGCTCGACGCGCTGGATGCGGCGCTCGGCGCTTCGGCCCACAGCTGAATGGAGACTGGTTTGAGGCAGCAAGGATGACCCGATGACGATGGCAGTTCCCCCGGCCGGCTCCCCCGCCGGCCCGCACCCGGGCGCGTACCCGCATCAGCACGGACACGCGCAGCCGGTGCTCACGCTTGCCGGCGTATCGCTCGCGCTCGGCGAGCGCACGATCCTGCGCGACGCGAATTTCGCCATCCAGCAGGGCGAGTTCATCGGCGTGCTGGGGCCGAACGGGGCGGGCAAGACCACGCTCATGCGCGCGATCCTCGGTCTCGTGCCGGCCTCGCATGGCGCGATCCGCGTGCTGGGCGAACCGGTGGCGCGCGGCAATCCGTCGATCGGCTATATGCCGCAAACGCGCACCGCGCTCGCCAGCCGCCGCGTGCGCGGGCGCGACTTCGTCGCCATGGCCGCCGACGGCCACCGCTGGGGCCTGCCGCACACCAATGCGGCCACGCGCGCCGACGTCGCGCGCGTGCTCGATCTGGTCGGCGCAACGAAGCTCGCCGACCGCCCGCTTTCCGAACTCTCGGGCGGCGAGCGTCAGCGCCTCCTGCTCGCGCAATGTTTGCTGGGCGACCCCAAGCTGCTGCTGCTCGACGAGCCGCTCATCAGCCTCGATCCGCACCATCAGCGCGGCGTGGTCGAACTCGTGCGGCGCGTGCAGCGCGAGCTCGGCATCGCCGTGCTGTTCTCAGCGCACGAGCTCAACCCGCTCCTCAATGCGCTCGACCGCGTGCTCTATCTCGGCAACGGCGTGGCCGCGCTCGGCAGCGTCGATGAGGTCATCACGGGGCCCGTGCTCTCGCGGCTCTATGGCTCGCCCATCGAAGTGATGCGCATGAACGGACGCATCTTCGTGATGTCGGGCGACGTGGAGGTGGAGAAGCACGACCACGGCCACGAGCACGATCATGCGCACGAGCACGAGCACGAACACCCTCACCACGACCACGCCCCGGCGCGCGGCGGCAACGCACACGACCACACGCACGATGCTTGAATACGATTTCATGGTGAACGCCTTTGCGGCGTCGGGCATCGTTGCGGTGCTCGCGGGCATCGTCGGCTATTTCCTCGTGCTGCGCGGCCAGACCTTCGCGGGCCACGCGCTCTCGCACGTCGGCTTCACGGGCGCGACGGGCGCCGTGCTGCTCGGCGTTTCGCCGATGTGGGGGATGGTCGGCTTCACGCTCGCCGCCGGCGTTTCGATGGGCGCGCTCGGCGAAAAGCTCGCGGGCCGCGACGTGGCCATCGGCGTGATCCTCTCGCTGGCGCTCGGCTTCGGCCTGCTCTTCCTGCACTTCTTCACGGCCTATGCCACGCAGGTAACGTCGCTCCTGTTCGGCAACGTGCTGGGGGTGAACCGCGAGACCCTCGGCGCGCTCGCCGTGCTCGCCGCCGCCAGCCTCATCGCCCTCGGCGCGATCATGCGCCCCCTGCTGTTCGCCTCGCTGCAACCCGAGCTCGCGGAGGCCAAGGGCGTGTCGCTGCGACTCGTCTCGGTGCTGTTCCTCGCCATCGCCGCGCTCGCCGTGGCCGCGTGCACGCAGATCGTGGGTGTGCTGCTCGTCTTCACGCTGATGGTCGGGCCGGCCGCCGCCGCGCAGAATCTCACCACGCGGCTCGCGAGCGGCCTCGTGCTCGCCGCCGCGCTCGCGCTCGTTCAGGCGTGGCTCGGCGTGGCGCTCGCCTACTACACCGACTGGCCCACGAGCTTCTGGATCACCGCGCTTTCGGCGCTCGTGTATGGCGTGAGCCTGATCGGGCGGCGTCAGACCTGAAACGGCGTGCCTGATGTAAAAACGGCGTTGCACCGCGAGGCGCAACGCCGTTTTTCTTTCTCGCGCAGCCGGACTTACTTGAGCAGCACCCGCGCGTGATGCGCGATGTGATCCTCGATGAAGGTCTGGATAAAGAAGTAGCCGTGATCGTAGCCTTCGTGACGGCGCAGCGTCAGCGGCTGCCCCGCCGCGCGGCATGCGGCTTCGAACACGTCGGGGTTCAACTGGTTCGCGAGAAACGGGTCGGCCATGCCCTGATCGACCAGGATGCCCTCTTCGAACCGGTGCGCCGCGTGCGCTACGAGTTCGCTCGCGTCGTACGGCTTCCACGCCTCGCGATCGTCGCCCAGATAGCCGCTGAATGCCTTCTCGCCCCAAGGGCAACGCATGGGTGCGGCGATCGGCGCAAAGGCCGACACCGAGCGATAGATCGCCGGATTGCGCAGCGCGAGCACGAGCGCGCCATGCCCGCCCATCGAATGCCCGAAGATCCCCAGCCGCTCGCCATCGACCGGCAGACTGCCCGTGACCGCCTCGCGCAGCTCGTCGCGCACGTACGCGTGCATGCGCCAATGCTTCGACCACGGCTCGCGCGTCGCATCGACGTAAAAGCCCGCGCCGACGCCGAAGTCCCACGCCTCGGCTTCGCCCGGCACGTTGGCGCCGCGCGGGCTCGTGTCGGGCGAGATCAGCGCGAGGCCGTGCTTCGCCGCGTAGCGCTGCGCGCCCGCCTTGATCGGAAAGGTCTCTTCGGTCGAGGTGAGCCCCGCCAGATAAAACAGCCCCGGCACAGACTGCCTGCGCGCCTGCGGCGGGAGATACACGGAAAAACGCATCGGCAGGCCGATCGTCGCGGCGTCGTGCTGATAGATGCGCTGCACGCCGTCGCAGCACGCGTGTTCCTCGATCAGGGTCAGCATGGTGTCGCCCCGCTTCAGTAGAGCACGACCGAGCGGATCGACTCGCCCTGCTTCATCAGATCGAAGCCCTCGTTGATCTTTTCGAGCGGCAGCGTATGCGTGATGAGATCGTCGATATTGATCTTGCCTTCCATGTACCAGTCCACGATCTTCGGCACGTCGGTGCGGCCGCGCGCGCCACCGAACGCCGAGCCTTTCCACTGGCGCCCCGTCACGAGCTGGAACGGCCGCGTGCCGATCTCCTCGCCCGCGGCCGCCACGCCGATGATGAACGACTGGCCCCAGCCCTTGTGCGTGCATTCGAGCGCCTGGCGCATGAGCTTGACGTTGCCCACGCATTCGAACGAGTAGTCGGCGCCGCCATCGGTGAGCTGCACGATGTGATCGACCACGTTTTCGACTTCGTTGGGGTTGATGAAGTGGGTCATGCCGAACTGCTTCGCCAGCTCCACACGCTTGGGGTTGATATCGACGCCGATGATCTTGTCGGCGCCAATCATCTTCGCGCCCTGGATCACATTGAGGCCGATGCCGCCCAGCCCGAACACCACCACGTTCGCGCCCGCCTCCATCTTCGCCGAGTACACCACGGCGCCCACCCCCGTCGTCACGCCGCAGCCGATATAGCAGACCTTGTCGAAGGGCGCGTCCTCGCGGATCTTCGCCACCGCGATCTCGGGCACGACGATGTAGTTCGAGAACGTCGAGGTGCCCATGTAGTGAAAGAGCGGCTTGCCGTCGAGCGAGAAGCGCGAGGTCGAGTCGGGCATGAGCCCCTTGCCCTGGGTCGCGCGGATGGCCTGGCACAGATTGGTCTTGCGCGAGAGGCAGAACTTGCACTGGCGGCATTCGGGCGTATAGAGCGGAATGACGTGGTCGCCCTTCTTCAGCGTGCCGACGCCCGGCCCCACGTCCACGACGATGCCCGCGCCTTCATGGCCCAGGATCGCCGGGAAAATGCCTTCGGGGTCCGCGCCCGAGAGCGTGTAGTAGTCGGTGTGGCAGATGCCCGTCGCCTTCACCTCGATCAGCACCTCGCCCGCGCGCGGGCCTTCGAGATCCACTTCCTCGATCGTCAGCGGGGCACCCGCTTTCCATGCGACGGCGGCTTTGGTCTTCATGTGTTCTGCTCCTTGTGAAACGGTGTATCGGTATATCGGTGTGTCCATGCGCACTCTCGTGCGCTTCGCTGCGTTATGGCTGCGTTATGGCTGCGTTATGGCTGCGTTATGGCTGCGTTATGGCTGCGTTATGGCTGCGTTATGGTTGCGATGTGGCTGCGCCGCTGCGAACCAGGTCCGCGTGCGGCCATAAAGGTCGATGAAGCGTGCGTAACGGGCGGCAAGCGGTGCAGCAAACGCGGCCTCGCGGCGCGGCGACGCCACCCGCGTCGCCGTGGGCGCGAGCGCGGCGAGATCGGCCGCCTGCCAGTGACCGCAGGCCAGCGCACCCAGCATCGCGGCGCCGCGCGCGGCGGCGTTCGGGCAGTCGATCGCGTCGAGCTCGACATCGAGCGCGTCGGCCAGCAGTTGCCGCCAGCGTGCATCGACCGAGCCGCCGCCCGCGAGCTTGAGACGCGCGATGGGGGTGCCGCTTTCGCGGATCGCATCGAGCCCGGCTCGCAAGGCAAACGCGACGCCCTCGAAAGCGGCGCGCATGAGCGTGCCGCGCGTGTCGCCCAGCCCCGCGCCGAGCCAGCCGCCGCGCGCCGCCGGATCGAGCCACGGCGAGCGCTCGCCGCTCAGGTACGGCAGGAATGCGAGCGTAGCGGAAGGCTCCGCGCCGAAGGCTTCTTCGTACGCGCGGGGCCAATCGTATGACAACCAGCCGCGCGCTGCTTCGAGCGCCACACCCACGTTCTGCATGGCGGCCATCGTGTACCAGCCGCCGCTCGCCGAACGATAGCGATGCAGGCCGCGCCGGGCCGCCGGTTCGCTACGCGCCGTGACCAGAATCTGGCCGCCCGTGCCCGTGGTAATGAGCGCGTCGCCATCAAGCGCGAGGCCGCTGCCGAGCGCGGCGCACGGCGTATCGCCCGCGCCCGCCGCGAGCACGATGCCCGGGTTCAGGCCGAGCGCCTCGCCCGCCGCGGCCGAAAGCGTGCCGCTCGCCTCGCCCGAGGCCGCGAGCGGCGCGAACCAGCGCAGCGGCAAGCCGAGTCGCGCGATCAATTCGTGGTCCCACGCGCCATCGGGCGCGGCGAGCGCGGTCGCGCAGGCATCGGAGGGATCGGCGACGATCGCGCCGCCCAGCGCCACGCGCAGCCAGTCTTTGGGTTGCAGCGCCCAGCGCGTGCGCTGCGCGATATCGGCTTCGTTCGACATCACCCAGCGCAGCAGCGGCCCGGCCATGCCCGGTGCGACGGGATTGGGCTGCGGCTCGGGCCACGCATCCATCAGCGCGTGGGCGCGCGTATCCGGCCAGAGCATGGCGGAGCGCAAGGCCTCGCCGGCTTCATCGGTCAGCACGACACCATGCATCTGCCCGGAAAAGCCGATTGCCCGCACCGCGGCGCGCTCGCCGGCATCGAGCCGCGCGCAGGCCGCGCATAACGCATCCCACCAGCGCGCAACGGGAATTTCGGCCCAGCCCGGCTGGGGCGTATCGAGCGCATAAGGGACGCTCGCGGCCGCGCGTTCGACGCCCGCCTCGTCGACGATCGCAACCTTGAGCGAACCGGTGCCGAGATCGATGCCGAGAAAGCGCGCTTGCAGATGACTCATGGCGTATCGGGGGTAGGGAAAAGACCGTAAGACGATCATGATAGCGGGCACATGTGCTGCGTCGCGCCAAACCCGCAAACGACAGGAAATCCGGCCATTCGCGGGTTAACCCGGTGGAGTGCGACGCGCTGCAAAATCATCCACATGCAGATTGCGGAATATAGTTCATAAGACTGCGCCCATATGATGCAGCGAACGCGCGCCGCGCGTCGGGCCGCTCAGCTGGGCGCCATTCGGGTATCCGCCCGCACGACGGCATCGCGCACGCGCCGCAGCCACCGCGGATAAACGCCTGAAACATGGGGTTTTACGCCCTCGCGCGGCATGCGCGACACCGGCGCCGGCCCACCCGCGGAACACCATGGGCACGCCCCGCCCGGGATTCCGGCCCTCGTCGCGACGACTGGAATGCGCCCACGCATATCACCCCCGGAAAGCACGAAATAGTCCCCAGTGGTCTTGTTGGCGTTTTTCGTTCCGCATACCTTGGAGGCCACATTCCATACCAGAGTAACGGAGAGAGACACCATGCAACCCAACGAGAGGGACCCGGTCCATCCAGTCGACCAACGGCTGCCCACCGGCCAGCTGCTCACCCTCGGCATCCAGCATGTCCTCGTGATGTATGCGGGCGCGGTTGCCGTGCCGCTCATCATCGGCAGCGCCCTCTGGCTGCCGAAGGACCAGATCGCGTTCCTCATCAGCGCCGACCTGTTCGCCTGCGGTATCGCCACGCTGATCCAGACGCTCGGCCTGTGGATCTTCGGCATCCGCCTGCCCGTCATCATGGGCTGCACGTTCGCCTCGGTCGGTCCGATGATCGCCATCGGCACGGATCCCTCGCTCGGCATTCTGGATATTTTCGGCTCCACGATTGCCGCCGGGGCGATCGGCATCCTGATCGCCCCGCTGATCGGCAAGCTGCTGCGCTTCTTCCCGCTCGTCGTGGTGGGCACCGTGATTACGGTGATCGGCCTCTCGCTCATGGAAGTGGGCATCAACTGGGCCGCCGGCGGCGTGGGCAACCCCGACTACGGCAACCCCGTCTATCTCGGCCTCTCGCTGCTCGTGCTGATGCTGATCCTGCTCATCAACAAGTTCGGTCGCGGCTTCGTCTCGAACATCTCGGTGCTGCTCGGCATCGTCGCGGGCTTCGCGATTGCGTTCGGTCTCGGCCGCGTGAACCTCGACGGCGTCTCGAACGCGCACTGGGTGGGCTTCCCCATGCCGCTCCACTTCGGCGTGCCGGCGTTCCACATCCTGCCGATCGCGACCATGGTGATCGTGATGTTCGTGACCTTCATCGAATCCACCGGCATGTTCCTCGCCGTCGGCGACATGGTCGATCGTCCGGTCGATCAGCAAACGCTCGTACGCGGCCTGCGCGTGGACGGTCTCGGCACGATGATCGGCGGCATCTTCAACTCGTTCCCGCATACCTCGTTCTCGCAGAACGTCGGCCTGATCGGCATCACGGGCGTGAAGAGCCGCTTCGTGTGCGCGACGGGCGGCCTGATTCTGGTGCTGCTCGGCCTGTTCCCGAAGATGGCGCAGATGGTCGCCTCGGTCCCCGCCTTCGTGCTGGGCGGCGCCGGCATCGTGATGTTCGGCATGGTGGCGGCCAACGGCATCAAGGCGCTCTCGCGCGTCGATTTCGTGAAGAACCAGCACAACCTGTTCATCGTCGCGGTGAGCATCGGCTTCGGTCTCACGCCGGTGGTCGCGCCGCATTTCTTCTCGAAGCTGCCGCCCGCCCTCGCCCCGATCCTGCACAGCGGCATCCTGCTCGCTTCGGTTTCGGCGGTGATCCTCAACCTGATCTTCAACGGCGTGCGGAGCGAAAAGGCCGCCGAGCGCGATATCCGCCGCGCGGGCCACGACCTCGAAGGCCAGGCCGCGCACGACGGCGCGCAAGGCCAGAGCCACGAAATGCCGCGCTCGGCCGCGCATTGAGTTGACGCGAGAGGTGTCACGGCGACCACGCCGTGGCCTTTTGCTGGTTTGGCGCCACGGGAGACCGTGGCGCCTTTTTTGTTTGTGGCCGCGGGTATCCCGCTGCGCCCGGTGCCCTTTGAAACCGGCATAAAAAAACGCCACGGTTCTGAATGAACCGTGGCGTTTGCGTCTGTAGCGAGGCGGTGCAGATCGAGTCTCGCGACCCGATCTGCCTGCGCTCCTTACTGCGTTCCTTACCGCGCTGCTCAGCCCGCCGGTGCCGCCGAAGCCGCCACCGGCGCGCTCGCCGCACCGTAGTCGACCGGGGCATCGGCCGGACGCGGCGTCTCGCCCGCATGCTCGATCCAGCCGCCGCCCAGCGCCCGGTACAGATCGACCAGGTTGTTCTGCCGTGCCAGCTGCGTCTGGACCAGCGTCTGCTGCGCCGAGTACAGGTTGGTTTGCGCGGTCAACACCGAAAGGTAGTTGTCCACACCGTTCTTGTAGCGCAGCTCCGAAAGATCGAGGCTGCGCTGATTCGCGAACGTGTTGCGCTGGAGCGCCGCGATCTGCTGCTCGTACGTGCCGCGCGCGGCGAGCCCGTCCGCCACTTCGCGGAACGCCGACTGGATCGCCTTCTCGTAGTTCGCAATCTCGATGCGCTTCTGGACGTTCGCGAGCTGCAGGTTCGCGATGTTCGAACCGCCTTCGAAGATCGGCATCGTGATCTGCGGCGCGAAGCTCCACGCCGCCGTGCCCGCATGGAACAGGCCGCCGAGCGACAGGCTCTCCGTGCCGAAGGCCGCGGTGAGCGAGATCTTCGGGAAGAACGCCGCGCGCGCCGCGCCGATGTTCGCGTTGGCCGCGAGCAGCGTCTGTTCGGCCTCCATGATGTCCGGACGCCGCGTGAGCAGATCGGACGGCAGACCCGCCGGAATGTCGGTCAGCAGGTCCTGCGCGCCGAGCGGCAGCCCCGGCGGCAGATCGGCCGGCAGCGGCTCGCCGATCAGCAGCACGAGCGCGTTTTCGGCCTGCGCGCGAGCGCGCAGCTGCGCCTGCAGGTTGGCCTGCGCCGTTTCGACCACCGACTGCGCCTGGCGCAGGTCGAGTTCGGTGCCCGTGCCGTTGTCGAACTGGGCCTTCGTGATGTTGTACGAGTCCTGCGCGGTCTTCAGCGTATTCTGCGTGACCTTGAGCAGATCGTCGTCGGCCAGCATCGTCAGGTACTGCTCGGCCACCTGCGAGACGAGCGAGATTTCCGCCGCCTTGCGAGCCTCGGCTGTCGAGAGGTACTGCGCCAGCGCCTGGTCCTTGAGGCTGCGGATACGCCCCCAGAAGTCGATTTCCCACGACGCCTGCAGACCCACGTTATAGATGCTGTACGGGTTCTCGGAGAACTGCTGCAGGTCGCGCGGCGAGCGCGTGCGCGAGTCCGAACCCACGGCGTCGATCGACGGCATGAGCTGCGCGCGCGTGATCTGGTACTGCGCGCGCGCCGCCTCGACGTTGAGCACCGAAACGCGCAGGTCGCGGTTGTTCTTCAGCGCGATCTCGACGAGCTTCTGCAGGCGCGGATCGGTGAAGAAGTCGCGCCAGCCGATGTCGGTGGCCGCGGCGCCGCTGGCGCTGCGGCCGTTCGGCGCGCCGCCGGGCTGGCCCGGCTGCGTCGCATACACACCGCCCTCCGGGAAGGACTGCGACACCGGCGCCGCGGGCCGGTGATACCACGGCTCCATCGTGCAGCCCGCCAGAACCGTGGTGGCCACTGCGGCAGCCATTGCAATTGTGGATAGTTTTTGCATCTCAGTGTCCTTCCTTGCCCGGGCCATCGCCGCTACCGCCGCTGCCACCACTGCCACCGTTACTGCCGCCCGAGCCGCCCTGGGCGCCGGCGTTGCCGCCGTTCTCGCCGTCGTGGTCGTGCGCGTGGTGCGCTTCATAGTGCTCGAGCGCCGTTGCCGGATCTTCCTTCTCGCCCGCGAACTTCGCACGGATCACGACGAAGAACATCGGGATCATGAAGATCGCGAGGAACGTGGCGGTAATCATCCCGCCGATCACGCCCGTGCCGATGGCGTGCTGGCTCGCCGAACCGGCGCCGTTGCTGATCGCGAGCGGCAGCACGCCGAGGATGAACGCCATCGACGTCATCAGAATCGGGCGCAGACGCAGACGCGAGGCTTCGAGCGCCGCCTCGATCGGTCCCATCTTGCCGCCGACCTGCAGGTCGCGCGCGAATTCCACGATCAGAATCGCGTTCTTCGCCGAAAGACCCACGGTGGTCAGGAGACCCACCTGGAAGAACACGTCGTTCTCGAGGCCGCGCACGGTCACCGCCAGCAGCGCGCCGAGCACGCCGAGCGGCACCACCATGATGACCGCGAACGGAATCGACCAGCTTTCATACAGCGCCGCCAGACACAGGAACACGACGAGGATCGAGATGCCGTACAGGATCGGCGCCTGCGAACCCGACTGGCGTTCCTGGAACGAGAGACCCGTCCATTCGTAGCCGATGCCCGCGGGCAGCTTCGCCGCGATCTGCTCCATGGCCGTCATCGCCTGGCCCGTCGACTTGCCCACGCCCGCCTGGCCCTGGATTTCGACCGACGAAATCCCGTTGTAGCGTTCGAGCTTCGGCGAACCGTAGGTCCACTGGCCCGTCGCGAACGAGCTGAACGGCACCATCCCGCCCGAGCCGTTGCGCACGTACCAGATGTCCAGATCCGAGGGGTTCATGCGGAACGGCGCATCGGCCATCACGTATACCTTCTTGATCCGGCCGTCGGTGTCGAGGAAGTTGTTCACGTACGACGAAGCCCATGCGATCGAGAACGTCTGGTCGATCGCCGCCGCCGTCACGCCGAGCGCATTCGCCTTCTCGCGGTCGATATCGACCTTGTACTGCGGCGTGTCGTTCAGGCCGTTCGGGCGCACGAGCGCGAGCGTCGGATCCTTCGCAGCCATGCCGAGCAGCATGTTGCGCGCTTCCATCAGCTTGTCGTGACCCACGCCGCCGCGGTCTTCGAGTTCGAAGTCGAAGCCCGAGGCCGTGCCGAGTTCAGGAATCGAAGGCGGATTCACCGGAATCACCAGCGCGTCCTTGTAGCCCGCGTAGCGGCCGAACATGCGGCGCACGAGTGCCTGCACCTTCTGGTCGTCGTGCTGGCGCTCCTTGTAGTCCTTCATCCGCACGAACACGAGACCCGCGTTCTGGCCACGGCCCGCAAAGCTGAAGCCGTTCACCGTGAACACCGATTCGACGATGCCGCTTTCCTTGTCCAGCAGGTACTGCTCGATGTTGTCGAGCGTGCGCTGCGTGGTTTCCTGGGTCGAGCCGGAAGGCGTCTGCACCAGCACGAACATCGTGCCCTGGTCTTCATCGGGCAGGAACGACTTGGGCAGGCGCACGAACAGCAGACCCACCGCGACGATCACCGCGAGATAGATGATGAGCCAGCGCCCCGAGCGCTTGATCACGTGGTACACGCCGCTGTGGTACTTGTCGCGGCTCGTCTCGAAGGTGCGGTTGAACCAGCCGAAGAAGCCCTTCTTCTCTTCGTGATGGCCCTGCGGAATCGGCTTCAGGATCGTCGCGCACAGCGCCGGCGTGAGAATCAGCGCGACCAGCACGGACAGCACCATCGCCGCCACGATCGTGAGCGAGAACTGCCGGTAGATGGCGCCCACCGAGCCGCCCGAGAACGCCACCGGCACGAACACCGCGGAGAGCACGAGCGCCACGCCCACCAGCGCGCCGGTGATCTGGCCCATCGCCTTGCGGGTCGCCTCCTTCGGCGAGAGGCCCTCTTCCACCATCACCCGCTCGACGTTCTCCACGACCACGATCGCATCGTCCACCAGCAGGCCGATGGCGAGCACGAGACCGAACATCGAGAGCGTGTTGATCGAGAAGCCCACCGCCGCCATGATCGCGAAGGTGCCGAGCAGCACCACCGGCACCGCGATGGTCGGGATCAGCGTCGCGCGCAGGTTCTGCAGGAACAGGTACATCACGAGGAACACCAGCACGATGCCTTCCAGCAGCGTCTTGATCACTTCCTCGATCGACAGGCGCACGAACGGCGTGGTGTCGTACGGGTACTTCACGACGAGGCCGTGCGGGAAGTACTTCGAGAGCTGGTCGATCTTCTCGCGCACGAGCTTCGCGGTCTGCAGCGCGTTCGCACCCGTCGCGAGCTGGATGCCGAGGCCGGCTGTCGGCGAGCCGTTGTACTTCGTGTCGAAGTTATACGTTTCGCCGCCGAGCGAGATGCGCGCCACATCCTTCAGACGCACCTGCGAGCCGTCCTGGTTCACCTTCAGCAGGATGTTGCCGAACTCTTCCGGCGTGCGCAGCAGCGTCGATTCCGTGATGGTCGCCTGGAACGACTGCCCCGCCACCGCCGGCGTGCCGCCCAGCTGGCCGCCCGCGATCTGCACGTTCTGCGCGGCGATCGCATTGCTGACGTCGACCGGCGTCAGGCCGTAGTTGTTCAGGCGGTTCGGGTCGAGCCAGATCCGCATCGCGTACTGCGAGCCGAACAGCGTGACCGTACCCACGCCGTCGATCCGGCTGACCGGGTCTTCGACGTTCGACGCCACGTAGTTCGCGAGGTCGTACTTCGACATGCTGTGGTCTTCGGACACGAACGCGAGCACGAGCAGGAAGCTGCTGCTCGACTTCGTGACCTTGATGCCGAGCTGCTGCACCACCTGCGGCAGGATCGGCGTGGCGAGCTGCAGCTTGTTCTGCACCTGCACCTGCGCGATGTCGGGGTTGGTGCCCGCGGCGAAGGTCAGCGTGATCGTGGCCGTGCCCGAGTCATCGCTCGTGGACGAGAGATACAGCAGGTGATCGAGACCGCTCATCTGCTGCTCGATGACCTGCGTGACCGTGTCTTCGACCGTCTTCGCGGATGCGCCCGGATAGGTCGCCGAGATCTGGATGGCCGGAGGCGCGATGGTCGGGTACTGCGCCACCGGCAGCGTGAACACCGAAGCCACGCCCGCCAGCATCAGAATGATGGCGATCACCCATGCAAAAATCGGGCGATCGATAAAGAACTTTGCCATGAAACAGGCTCCCTGTTATTGCGCGGCGGAGGCAGCGGGCGCGGCGGACGCCGGTTGTGCCCCGGCGCCGGAAGCGGCGCCTGCGCCGGCCTGCGCGCTGGCGCTGGCCGACGTCGTCATGTCCGCCGACGGAGCGCCCGGCGGGGGCGGAGGCGGCAGACTGGCGGCAATCGCCTTCACTTCTGCGCCCGGGCGAACCTTTTCGGTGCCCTGAACGATCACGCGGTCGCCCGGATTCAGGCCGCTATCGACGATCCAGTCCTGGCCCTGCGTACCCGACGTCTGGATCGGGTGTATTTCCACCTTGTTGCTCTGGTTGACGACCAGCACCGTAGCCTGCCCCTTCTGGTCGTGCAGCACGCCCACTTGCGGCACGAGGAACGCGCGGTCGTTCATGCCTTCTTCGATGCGCGCACGCACGAACATGCCCGGCAGCAGCACGCGATCGGGGTTCGGGAAGAGCGCACGCACCGTCACCGAACCCGTGGTCTGATCGACCGTCACGTCGGTGAACTGCAGCTTGCCCTGCTCGCCGTAGCTGCGGCCGTCTTCGAGCACGAGCGTGACCTTGGCGGCGTTCGGGCCGCTCGTCTTCAGGCGCCCTTCCTGCACTTCGCGGCGCAGCCGCAGGCCGTCGAGGCTCGACTGCGTGAGATCGACGTACATCGGATCGAGCTGCTGCACGGTCGACATCAGCGTGGCCTGGCTCGCCTGCACATAGGCACCCGGCGTGACCTGCGAGATGCCGACCTGGCCCGTGACGGGCGAAATGACGTCCGTATAGCCGAGGTTGATCTGCGCCGTATCGACGGAAGCCTTGCCGGCATCGACGTCGGCCTGCGCCTGGCCCTGTGCCGCCACGGCGTTGTCATAGTCCTGCTTCGAGACGGCGTTGGCGGCCACGAGCACCTTGTAGCGCGCCACGAGTGCGTTCTGCGTGACAAGGTTGGCCTGGGCCTTGGCGAGCGCCGCCTTGGCGTTGTTGAGCGCGGCGATGTACGGCGCCGGGTCGATCTTGTAGAGACGCTGGCCCGCCTTGACGATCGAGCCTTCGGTGAATTCGCGGCGCAGCACGATGCCGTCCACCCGTGCGCGTACCTGCGCGACGAGGAAGGCGTTGGTACGGCCCGGCAGTTCGGTGACGACCGGCACGGCCGTCGGCTGAACCGTCACGACGCCGACTTCGGGCGTTTGTTGCGGCGGCGCTGACTGCTTCTGTCCGCATGCGGCGAGCACGATGGCGGCCGTCGCGAAACTGATTAGGCGGAATGGAACCCGTTCGACGCGCATGGAGCAACCTCTGTCTATAGCTGACAAAAAAGAGCATGCGGCGGCCCGCTTCGCGCGGGACGTCAACGCACGCCAGCATCTGGCAATACCTGACGGATAACCTTGACTTCCTGTATGCGCAGGTCCGCTCCGCGCATCCGTCCGGTTGGTTTGACGCGACGCCGCGACAGGCGGCATCGTGCATCGGGATTGTTATGGCCAGTTACGGCCACCTGGGCCAGTGACGGATATTAACCAAACATCAACAATTGAGATACCCAGGCGGCGGGGTGCTATTATAGATACATTCGCGAATGAATGTTAAAGAACGAATCTGCATCATAGAAGGGGCGCTCAAGTGGGATCTGCGCGTCCCACATGGCAGGCGCCGGGATCGTTGCGGCGAACGCTTACAAAAACCCCACAACTCTCGCAAGTTCACCCATCCTGAACCTATGGCTCGCCGCACGAAAGAGGAAGCGCTGGAGACGCGCAGCAAGATCCTCGACGCCGCCGAACACGTCTTCTTCGAGAAAGGTGTGTCGCGCACGACCCTTGCCGATATTGCCCAGGCCGCCGGCGTCACGCGCGGCGCGATCTACTGGCACTTCGAGAACAAGGGGGATGTCTTCACGGCGATGTTCGACCGCGTGGTATTGCCGCTCGACGAGCTCAAGGCGGCCACGGTCGATCCGTCCGAGCCAGACCCGCTCGGGCGCATCCGCGACCTGTGCGTGCTGTGCCTGCGCGACACGGCGTCGGACGCGCGGCGGCGGCGCGTGTTCGAAATCCTCTTTCTGAAGTGCGAGTTCGTCGAGGAAATGGGACCGGTGATGGCGCGTCACCAGTCCAATATGAGAGAGGGCCTCGCGAGCATCGAGGAAGGCCTGCGCAACGCCATGTCCAAAGGCCAGTTGCCCGCCGACCTGGATGCCGCGCGCGGCGCGCGCATCGTGCACTCGTTCGTCACGGGCATGCTGCACGACATGGCGATCCTGCCCGACGTGTTCGACGTCGCCACCTACGCCACGCGGCATGTCGAAGCCATGCTCGACATGCTGCGCTGCAGCCCGGCGCTCAAGCTGGGCGGCCGGGCATCGGGCTGATTCGATCTGGCCCGGTCTGACCCAGGCTGATTCAGTCTGACTCAGGCCACCGCTTTCGCGCGCGCCCGCTGGTTGGACGCATAGATGTTGTCGCCCGCGAGCGGGGCCGATGCCTCGACAGCGGCGATCCAGGCGTCCGTGCTCACCACGGCGGCGAAGCGCGACTGCATCACCACGCTGAACACGCGGTGAATCTCCTCTGCGCTGGCAAAACCGGCGTCGTTCTCGTAGGGCACCGAGCCCGTCGCATCTTTAAGGAACTCCACCTTGAGCCCCGCGTGCGTCGCTTCGAACACGGTCGAGGCGTCGCAGTTGTGGGTCATGTAGCCGGCCACCGTGATCGTGTCGATGCCGCGTTCGGCGAGCCATCCGGCGAGACCCGTGCCCGCGAACGCGCTGGGCAGCAACTTCTCGACATAGTGGTCGTGCTCGCGCGAGGCCACCACCGGATGCAGTTCGGCGCCCACGCTGCCGCGCGCGAAAATCGGCGCGCCCGCGGGCGCGAAGTTCTGCACGACCACCACCGGCACGGCGGCTGCGCGGGCGGCGTCGATCGCCCGGCCGATATGGGCGAGCGACGTCTCGACCGGGGGATATTCGATCGGCAGATCGCCGGTGACATACTCGTTCTGCACATCGATCACGATGAGTGCGCGGCGCGGATTCGAAGCCATGACTGTGTACCTCCTGGACCATGAGCGTTGCGTTGAGGGGATCGTCACGCCGCGAGAAGGACCAGCGGAACCCGCGCGGCTGCGATGGAAGGCATTGTCACGCGACGCTCCCGCCCTCGACAGTGGCCCGGACGACAACTTTCGCTAGAATTGGGCCATTCCTGCCCGGTGGCCTGTGCGACGTGAGCCACCGCGGCGGCCACCCGAGATCACGAGGATTGCGATGACCTCCCCTTCCCCTGCCTCACCTCCCGACGCTCGGGCAGCACCGGCGGAGCTATCGGCGGCGGCGGCCCCGCGCCGTGTCGCTGTGATCGCCTTCGACCGCATGATCCCGTTTCACCTTTCGGTGCCCTGCATCGTGTTCGGCGAGGACCGCAGCGAGGGCGGCGTTCCGCCCTTCGAGCTGCTCGTGTGCGCGGCGGAGCCAGGGCCGCTCACCACCACCGCGGGCTTTACGGTCGGCGCGGCGCACGGGCTCGAGGCGCTGCGCGAAGCAGAAGTGGTCGTCGTTCCAAGCTGGCGCGACACCGAAGAGCCGCCGCCCGCCGCGCTCGTGCAGGCGCTGCGCGAAGCCCATGCGCGCGGCGCGATCCTGGTCGGCCTGTGTCTCGGCGCATTCGTGCTCGCCCACGCGGGCCTGCTGGACGGCCGCCCCGCCACCACGCACTGGGCCGCGGCCGACGCCTTCGCGCGCCAGTTCCCGCGAGTGCGCTTCGACCCGGACGTGCTCTACGTCGACGACGGCGACCTGCTGACCTCCGCCGGCACCGCCGCGGGGCTCGACTGCTGCCTGCATCTGCTGCGGCGGCTGTGCGGCACGCCGGCGGCGAACTACGTCGCGCGGCGTCTCGTCGTGCCGCCGCACCGCCAGGGCAATCAGGCGCAGTTCGTCCAGCAGCCGGTCGCGCCGCGGGGACGCGGCGACCGCCTCTCGGGCCTGCTCGACTGGATCCGCGCCCACCTCGACGCGCCGCACACGCTCGATTCGCTTGCGAGCCGCGCGCTGATGAGCCGCCGCACCTTCACGCGCCAGTTCCGGCTGACCACCGGCTCGACGGTCACGGCGTGGCTGCTCGGCGAGCGGCTTGCCCGGGCGCAGCATCTGCTGGAAACGACGGATCAGCCGATCGACGCGATCGCCCAGGGCGCGGGCTTCGGCTCGACCGCGTCGTTGCGTGCACACTTTCTGGAGGCGTTCAGGACGTCGCCGTCGTCGTGGCGGCGCGAGTTCCGCGGGCTGTAGCGGAGCATTCCGGGCGCGCGCCCGGAATGCTCAGTGGACGCAGCAAGCGTCAGCCGCCGGTGAAGAATCGCGCGGCGTAAAGCAGCAGCGCGACGAAGAAGATGAGCGCCGCCCAGGCCCAGTTGGGCATCGCATGCGGCGTCGGTTCGTGCCGCAGCGTGCTCGCGGCACGGCCGGAGAGCGTGCCGCCGTGATGCTGCGGCAGCAGATGCGCGCGCCGTGCGACACCCGAAAGGCTGATCGGCCGCAGGAACACATGCGTGCGTCGCGGCTCCTTGCCCGCGACGCGGTTCGGCGCCTTGCCGTGCTTCGCTTCGATCACGGCGCAGAATTCGGTGAAAAAGTCGTCGGCGACTTCGTGCAGCGCGTTTTCGAGCTGGCGCGAAGGCAGTTCGGCAAGCGGCCCCGTGAGCGTCGCCCAGACCGAATAGTCGATGCGCGTGCTGGTGCCCTTGCGGATGCCGGCCGGGCCGCCGGGATGGTCGTCGGCGCGCAGCGCGACGTCGATCTGGCCGCGCAGCGAACCGATGCCGTCGGCGCGCGCGCGAAAACTCAGCACGCGGCGCGGCGAAATCGGCAGCTGCGACGTATCGTTGGCGATGTGAGCGCGCACTTCGTAGCGCGCACGCAACGGCCCGAGCGGCACGGTGAGCGTGAGCGCATATTCGCCGGGCGCGAGGCGCCTGAACGATTCGCAGTGCTCCATGCTGGCGCGCACGAGCGCGTTGTCCTGCAGCGCCTCCCAGACGGCGGACGGTGCAAGCGGAATACGTAATGCGTCGTTCAGTTCCATGGCGGCTCCCCCCGAATGCACGCTCGTGACTGGTCAGGATGTCTGATCGATGCGGTCCACGCGCGACGCGTAAAACGCCAGATAACCCTTGATGCCGCTTACGCTTTCGAGCGGCGCCTCGTAACTCCACGCGATGTCTTCGACGCAGCCGTCCTCGGTGCGCAGATGGAAGTACGCCGCTTGACCCTTGTACGGGCAGTGGGAAGTGCGAGAGGAGCGTTCGAGCCGCGCCATGTTGACATCGGCGCGCGGGAAATAGGCCACGTCGGGATAGCCGGTTTCGGAGAGCGTCACGGCCGCAAGCGTATCGGCGATCGTAATGCCGCCGTGAATCACGCGCATGCGGTGACGGTTTGCTGCAAGGCCGATGCGATGACCGGCGTCGTTATCGTCCGACCTGTTCGACATGTTCGCCATGTCCGGCTCCCTGACGGATTCGCGGCGGCGCCGCCGTGGCGCCCCCGCGTGGCCAGCCGGTCTCTGCCCGCTGGGCCAACGCTCCCCGCACGGCAACCCAGCGCCTCGTGCGGTGCAGGACTGGACGTCATCCGATGAACGCCCGGCCCGTGCCTTCATTATCGGCCAAACCGCGACCGATTGCGCAAGCGTTTACCAGTTGAACGACGCCCTGGCGCTGCCGTTCGCGCCGACCGTCACCGCCGCCGTCTTCGCCACGCCTGCATGGCTCACATGAACCGTGTAGCGGCCCGGCGGCACCTTGACGAGCATGTAGGGGCCGCGCGAGGTGGTGTCGAGGACGTCCGCGCCGTGCGCGTCGACGATCTTCACGCGCACGTCGGCCAGAAACTCGCCGCCGCGGCCCGTGAAGCGCAGCGCGATCGGCCATTGGCGCTCGGCGTGCTGCAGCGCCTTCGATTCGTCCTGGCCCACGCCGCCCGAGACGAACGAGACGTCGCCCTGCTGCTGGATCTGCGGCAGGCCGGTGCCGTTGGCGTTGCCGGCACTCGTGTTGTCGCTCGTCGAGCCGCCGACCGTGCCGTTGGCGTCGTTTTGCTGCGCCGCAGCAGTGCCAGCGAGACCGACGGCGAGCGCCGCAGCCAGCAGGGCCGAAGCGACGGGGCGCGTAGAGAAGGATGTTTTCATTGTGTTCGCTCCTGACAGGTTGCTCGGAAGATGAGCGGCGCAAGCCACGTGCCCGCCTCGTTCGAGAAGTCCGGTACAAGAACACATATAGACGATCTCTGTGTCAAATGCAGGCTGGCCGGCCCGCCCCGCCCGACGAACGCCGAAAACGACACTGCCGCCGGGGCGCGAGGCCAACGGCGGCAGCGGGAAATGGCAAGCGGGAAGCGGGGAACGATCCGGCGTTCGGGCCGGATCGCCCCGAGAGGCGGCGATCAGCCCAGATCGACCGGCACGAAGATCTGCGCGTTGTCGCGCTGGATCAGCAGCGCGATGCTGTTGCCGGCCTGCGCGATCATCTGCTTGAGCTGGTCGGCGCTCGACACCGGGCGGCCGTTCACAGCGAGAATCACGTCGCCGGGCTGGATGCCGGCGTTTTCCGCCGCGCCGCCCGCCTGCTCGACCATCAGGCCGTGATCGAGCGAAGCGTTGCTCTTCTCGTCCGGCGTGAGCGGGCGCACCGCCACGCCGAGGCGCCCCTGCATCTGCGCGTTCTGCCCGTCGCTCGACGCCACCTTCGTGTCGGCGAGCGAGCCGATGGTCGCGTTCACCGTTTTGGTGGACTTGTCGCGCCAGAACTGGATGTCGGCCTTGGTGCCGGGCTTCAGGCCCGCGATCATCGAAGGCAGATCGGACGAGTCGCCCACCTGCTGGCCGTTCACCGAGAGGATCACGTCGCCGGGCTTCAGGCCCGCCTTCGCCGCCGGGCCGCCCGCGTCGACCGAACTCACCAGCGCGCCGCGCGGCTTGTCCATGCCGAACGAATCGGCGAGCGTCTGGTTCATCGACTGGACCGCCACGCCAAGACGGCCGCGGCTCACGTGGCCCGTCTTCACGAGTTCGTCCTTGACCTTTATCGCCTCGTCGATCGGAATCGCGAACGAAAGGCCCTGGAAGCCGCCCGTCTGCGAGTAGATCATCGAGTTGATGCCGATCACCTCGCCCTGCAGATTGAAGAGCGGGCCGCCCGAGTTGCCGGGGTTCACCGGCACGTCGGTCTGAATGAACGGCGTGTAGTTCTCGTCGGGCAGCGAGCGCGACTTCGCGCTGATGATGCCCGAGGTCACGGTGTTGTCGAAGCCATAGGGCGAGCCGATCGCGACCACCCACTGGCCCACCTTGCTCTGGTGCGGGTCGCCGATCTTCACGGTCGGCAGATCCTTCGCGTCGATCTTCAGCACGGCCACATCGGACTGCTTGTCCGCGCCCACGACCTTCGCCTTGTATTCGCGCTTGTCGGTGAGCTTCACGGTCACGACGTTCGCGCCGTCCACGACGTGCGCATTCGTCAGGATATAGCCGTCCGGGCTGATGATGAAGCCGGAGCCGAGGCTCGTGCTGGGCGAGTCGGACTGGCCGCCGTCGCCGTCACCGCCGCCGCCGCCGCCGGGCATGCCGCCGTAGAAGTGCTTGAAGAACTGGTAGAACGGATCGCTCGGATCGATGGGCAACTGCTGCGGGCCGCTGCGCATGGCAGCCTGCTTGACCACGTGCTTCGCGCTGATGTTGACGACCGCGGGGCCATAGGTCTCGACGAGGCCCGAGAAGTCGGGAATACCGGTCTTGGCGGCGGCTTCCGCCGGCATCATCGCGGCCTGGGCCGGCGCGATGACCTGCGGTGCGGGCACGTCCCGGCGCCCCGCCACGTAGCCCGCCGACAACGCGACGGCAACGGCGATCGCCACGGCACTGCGGGTAAAGACTTTTGCGTTCATTGCGGACTCCTTCAAGCGGGGTACTGTCACGACGATACGAAGACTACGGGGTGTCGCTTAAAAGAGTCTTAAGCACGTCGGGGCACGCCCGGGAAAGTTCCCCTGACTTTTGTCGGAAGCGGTCGATGCGCTCAAAAACGGACCTCGACCTGCAGGCCGCCCGCGGCCGAATCGTCGAGCACGATGTCGGCGTCGTGCTGGTCGGCGATCCGGCGCACGATCGCGAGCCCGAGGCCGGTGCCCGACACGTCGGTGCGCGCACGCGCGGCGCCTGCCCCCACGCGATAAAAGCGATCGAACACGCGCGAGCGCTCTTCCACCGGAATGCCCGGCCCGCTGTCCGCAATGCGCACCACGGGATGTCCGTCGTCCACGCGCAGGCTCACGTCCACCCGGCCGCCCTGCGGCGTGTATTTCGTTGCGTTGTCCAGCAGATTGTTCAGCATCACGCGCAACGCATCGGCGTCGCCGTGCACGGTCGCGGGCACGCTGCCCTCGATGCCGAGATCGACGCCGCGCTGCTGCGCGACGGGTGCACAGGCCGCGACGCAATCGTCGAGCAGCGCGTGCAGATCGACGCTGCGCGCGCGCGCATGCCCATCGGGCTCGGAGCGCGCGAGCGCGAGCAACTGCTCGGCGAGGCGCGTCGCGCGCGTGACGCCCGCCTGCAGATCGGTGAGCGCTTCGCGGCGCGTTTCATCGTCCTTTGCGCGCGCAACCAGTTGCGCCTGGATCTGCACGGCCGCGAGCGGCGTGCGCAACTCGTGCGCCGCATCGGCGACGAAGGCTTTTTGCGTGTCGAGCGCCTGCGCGAGACGCTCCAGCAGCGCATTGAGCGCATGCACGAGCGGCGTCACTTCGCGCGGCAGTCGTTGCTCGGGCAACGGATCGAGCGCCTCGGGATGGCGCGTATCGAGCGCGCGCGCCACGCGCGAAAGCGGCGCGAGCCCGCGGCCCACGACGAGCCAGACCGCCAGCCCCAGAAAAGGCAGCAGCACGATGAGCGGCCACAGCGTGCGCAGCGCGACATTCGCGGCCAGCCGGTTGCGAACCGAAACCGGCTGCGCGAGCTGCACCACGTTGTCGCCCACGATCGCGCCATACACGCGCCAGTCGCCGCGATCGGTGCGCTCGGTCGAAAAGCCGAGCTCGGCGCGCGGCGCGAGCGGCGCACGCGGATGCGAGTAATACATCAGGACACCGTTGCGATTCCAGATCTGCAGAACGATGCCCTCGTCGCCCGTATCGCGCGACGTGAGGATTTCGTTGAACGGCTCGGAGGGCAACGCCTCGGCGATCTCCTGCAACTGGTAATCGAACAGTTCGTTGGCCTCGGCCAGCGCCTGGCGGTAGATCAGCCAGCCGGCGAGCCCCACGCCCGCCACCACGATCGCGAGCAGCCAGAACAGCAGTTGTCGTCGAATGGAACTCATCGGCGCGCGTGTCTCCCATGCAAAGCCAGTCGCGTCATGCTTCTTTCGCGATCATGTAGCCAAGGCCGCGCACGTTGCGGATCAGATCGGCGCCGAGCTTCTTGCGCAGGGCGTGGATATAAACCTCCACGGTATTGCTGCCGATCTCTTCGCCCCAGCCGTACATTTTCTCCTCGAGCTGGCTCTTCGAGAGCACCGCGCCCGGCCGCGCGAGCAGCGCCTCGAGCAGCGCGAATTCGCGCGCGGAGAGCGCGATCGGCACGCCGGCCTGAGTCACCTGGTGCGAGGCCGGATCGAGCGTGATCGAGCCGTGGCGGATCGTCGAGTCGCTGCGGCCCGACTGGCGGCGAATCAGCGCGCGCATGCGGGCGCCGAGTTCGTCGAGATCGAAGGGCTTGATGAGGTAATCGTCCGCACCGGCGTCGAGCCCCTTCACGCGATCGGCAATCGCATCGCGCGCCGTGAGGATCAGCACCGGCACCGAAAGGCCACGCGCGCGCAGCGTGCGCAGCACGTCGATCCCGTCGCGCCTCGGCAAGCCCAGGTCGAGCAGCATGAGATCGTAAGGTTCGCCGCTCACGGCCGAGAGGGCCGACTCGCCGTCCTCGACCCAGTCCACCGCAAAGCCTTCGCCGCGCAGCGCCTTGCGCACGCCCTCGGCGATCATGCGGTCATCTTCGACTAGCAGTATTCGCATCGTATTCAATTGGCGAGGCGGCGGGCCGCCCTCGCTCGGGTTCCGACAGATGGGAATATTCTAGCGCCTCATTCCATGCCGCCGATCCAACTGCCGGTTCAACCCGTGATCCGACCGCCGATTTAATCGCCGGGTGGAATGAGCGCAGCCTTTTGTTGCCTGGTTTGCGCGCGCGCCACGCGAGGTCTTTACAATGGGCGCTTTTGCGGCGAACGGCGCCGCGACGCGCATGAGGCTTACAAAATGCGTATCGCGCCGCGTCGTGTGCCATGCCCCAATTTCGCGCCTGCGCGCGCCCCTTGCACTGCCCGTTTCCGTCCGACGCTCCACATGCCCGCCGCCTTGTTGTCCGCCTCGATGCCTTCCGCGCTGTCCCGTCTTCGTTACCTGCTTCGCCGCCGCGCGCCGCGCGCGGTCGAGCGCGCTGTCGCCCGCACTGCCGCCCACCCCGCCCGCGCTGCCAACGCGCGCGCCACGGCGACCCGCCCGCACGCGCTGCTCGCGATCCGCTTCGCCTGCGCAACCCTTGCGGCGAGTTTCGCCACGGTGCCGCCCGCCTACGCGCAGCCCGCGGGCGCGCGCCTGCCCACGGTGAACGTGAGCACCTCGCTGCCGCCCTCGGTGATGGCCGGGCTCGAGCACGCCCATGTACCGCTTTCGGCGGTGAGCGTGGTGATCGAAAAAGTGGGCGACCGCCAGCCGAGCGTCGCCGTCAACGCGGGCCAGCCGATGATGCCCGCCTCCACGATGAAGCTCGTCACCACGTGGAGCGGCCTCTCGATGCTCGGCCCCGACTATCGCTGGAAAACAAGCGCCTACACGGACGGCGAAGTCGATGCCGCCGGCACGCTGCACGGCAATCTCTACATCAAGGGCACAGGCGACCCGAAGCTCGTTCCGGAAGAGCTGATCGACCTCGTGCAGAAGATCCGCGCGGCGGGCATCGCGCGCATCGAAGGCACACTCGTGCTCGACAAGAGCGAATTCGACGCCTCCACGCGGGACCTGCCCTCGTTCGACGGCGACGAAAGCGCACCCTACAACGTCGGCCCCGATGCGCTGATGTACGCATTCAAGTCCGTGTCGTTCACGTTCCAGCCGTCGCGCGAAGGCGTGTCGATCGACGTCGTGCCGCCGGTTGCGCAATGGCAGATCGACAACCATATCCGCGAGCGCGGCGGCGCCTGCCGCGGCCTGCTGCCTTCGCCGCAGATCGCCCCCGGCCAGAACGGCCTCGTCACGGCCAGCTTCGACGGCAACTATGCGCTCGGCTGCGGCGAGCGCACGCTCAACATGGCCGCGCCCGTCGATCACAGCACCTTCTTCGCCGACGGCTTCCTCGCGCTGTGGCAGCAGGCGGGCGGCACCTTCGGCGGCACCGTGCAGGACGGCGTGGTGCCGCCGCGCGCGCGCCTCGTCGCCGTGCACGAAAGCCCGCCGCTCGCCGACGTGGTGCACGACATCAACAAGTTCAGCAACAACGTGATGGCGCGCAATCTGTTCCTCACGCTCGGCGCGGTGGAAGGCAAGCCGCCCGCGACCACGACGAAGGCAGCCACCGCCGTCACCACGTTCCTGCGCAGAAGCGGCCTCAACATGCCCGAGCTCGTGCTCGACAACGGCTGCGGCCTTTCGCGCGAAGAGCACATCAGCGCGCTTTCGCTCGCGAGCCTCTTGCAGGCCGCGAACGCGAGCCCCGTGGCGCAGCCGTTCATCGATTCGCTGCCGGTGGCCGGCGTGGACGGCACGATGCGCAACCGCTTGACCAATGCCTCGGTGGGCGGCAACGCGCATATCAAGACCGGCACGCTGCGCGACGTACGCGCGATTGCGGGCTACGTCGCCGCGCAAAGCGGCGAGACGTGGATCGTCGTGAGCATCATCAACGACTCGCACGCGGAAGCCGCGCGCGAAGCCCACGACGCGCTGCTCGAATGGGTCTACAAGGGCATGCCCGAGGAAGCGCCCGTGTATGTGGAAGCGCATCCCAAGCGGGCCGCGAAGCATCTCCGTAAAAACCCGCAACGCCATACCGCACACTGAGCGCACACTGAGTCCGCACCGGGCTCACCTCCCTCGCGCCGCCCGTCCCGCGGGCGGCGGACCGAAGTTTTCCTCTAGCAAAGCCACGTGAGACGCGCGCGTTAGACGTGTACCCTGACGAGCATTGTCCGGCGGCGCACGCGCCCCGGACCGCCTGCGGCCCATGCCGGCGCGACAGGACAAACGCAAGGACAACAACGCCGCGCTGCAATGCAGCGCCGCTACCGGGACGAAGAGGAGGACGAGGCTCATGCAGTTCGATGCGCAATGGCTGCTGCTCGCGCTCGCCCCCGTCTTTCTCGCCTGCATCGGCTGGGAGGCCTGGCACCTCGCCCGCACGCGCCCTGGCGGCGCGCTCTACAGCTGGCCCGATACGCTCTGCAACGCCGCGCTCGCGCTCATGCACCAGGGCGCCGACAAGCTCGCCTGGCTCGTCGCCATTCCGGTCTATGCCTACGTCTACCGCCATTTCCGCCTCGTCTCGTGGCAGCCGGGCTGGATCGCGTGGCTCGTGCTGTTCGTCGCCCAGGACTTCCTCTATTACTTTTTTCATCGCGCGAGCCACCGCGTGCGCTGGCTCTGGGCCGCGCATGTGGTCCATCACTCGTCGGGGCGGCTCAATCTTTCCACGGCGTTCCGACAGAGCCTCATGTACCCCATCGCCGGCATGTGGGTGTTCTGGATTCCGCTCGCCGTAATCGGCTTCACGCCCACGCAGATCGTGGGCATCGTGCTCGTCAATCTCGCGTTCCAGTTCTTCGTGCATACCCAGGCCATCGGCAAGCTCGGCTGGCTCGAATACGTGTTCAATACGCCGTCGATGCATCGCGTCCATCACGCGCGCAACGATCGCTATATCGATCGCAACTACGCCGGCGTGCTGGCCATCTGGGACCGGCTGTTCGGCAGCTACGTCGAGGAAGAAGCGGGCGACCCACCCGTGTACGGCATCGTCGAGCCGCTCAACACCTATAACCCGCTGAAGGCGACCTTCCACGAGTGGCTTTCGATGGCGCGCGACCTCGCGCGGGTGCGCGGCTGGCGCGCGCGTTTCGCCGCGGTTTTCGCGCCGCCCGAGTGGGCCGCGCGACTTCATGCGCAACAGCTGGTGCCGGTTGCCGCCGGCGGCGTGCCTCAAAACAACACCAGGGGCGAGCAGGGATCGCGCGAACCCGGAAAGATTCGGTAGTCTGTCGGCCTTGCCCCAAGGGGAACCGCAAGACAGGGCGGACCGGCATTACATGGCATCAAAGGCCACAACAGAGGAGATGAAGTGAACATGAAGCATCGAGCACCGGGACACCGTACGCTGCTGCGCACGACGCAGATCGCCATCGCGAGCGCGACCTTCGCGCTGCTGGCCGCCTGCGGCGGCGGCAGTGGTGGCAGCAACAGTTCGAGCACTCCGCCGTCTGGCGTCAATATGCAAGTGGTGGCCTTCGGCACGAGCCTCTCCGACGCGGGTACGTATTCGCCGCAGATCGGGCCGGGCTTCGGCGGCGGCCGCTTCACGACCAACCCGGGCGAAGTCTGGACGCAGAAGGTGTCCGAGTACTTCGGCAACACGCTCTCGCCGGCCTTCGAAGGCGGCTTCGGCCTGCCGCTGACGGCGACGGGCGGCCTCGACTACGCCCAGGGCGGCGCGATGGTCTATACGGGCGGCGTGAGCAACACCAACGCCGTGATTCCGGCCGCGAGCGAGCAGCCGGTCACGTGGCAGGTGACCCAGTACCTGGCGCAGCATACGAGCTTCAATGCGAATCAGCTCGTGCTGGTCGAAGGCGGCGCGAACGAAATTCTCGGTCTGCTCAGCTCGAACGGCGCTGGCCTGACGGCGTTCGGCACGGCGCTCGCCGCCCCGGCGTTCCAGGCGCTCCTCGCGAGCCCGACCGCCCAGGCGGCCGCGGTAGCGAGCCTCGAAGCGCAGGGCTTCACGGCCGCGCAGGCCCAGGCCCTCGTGCCGGCTGCCCTGCTGCTCCAGTACATCCAGAGCGATGCGAACGCCGCCACCGACTTCGCCTCGGTGATGCCGATCCTCAACGCGGCGGGTGAACTGGCGACCATCGTCAACACGCAGATCGCGGGCACGCCCAAGGTCGCGGTCGTCACGGTGCCCGATATCGGCAAGACGCCGGCGGCGATCGCAGCCGATGCGGCGGCCAACGCCACGCCGGGTTCGGCAAGCGCGCCCGACCAGGCACTCTCGCTCATCACGGCCGCCTACAACCTCACGCTGCTGAAGGGTCTCGCGCCGTCGATCGCGGCCAAGAAGGTCATCCCGATCGATACGTTCTCGTGGCTCGATTCGACGCTCCAGAACGCCGCGAGCCTCGGCTTCACGGTGACGAACACGAGCACGGCCTGCAACCTCGCGCAGATGCAGACCGACGCGACGAACTTCGCGCTGGCCAACCCGCAAGCGACGCTCGGCCTGCCGGCTTCGACGCCGCCGGCGGAACTCCAGGCCGCGGCGGCCGAGTACGGCAGCAGCTTCGCAAGCTCGCTGTTCTGCTCGCCGCAGACGCTGACGGCAGCCAATGCACCGACGACCTATATGTTCGCGGATCTCGTGCACCCGACGACCGAACTGCACGTGCAGTATGCGTCGTATGTGGAAACGCAGCTGGCGGCAGCGGGTATCGGCAAGGCACCGCAGTAAGGCTCGCGCACCGGGTTGCGCCGGCGCAAAACGAAACACCCCACGCGCTTTGAGTGCGTGGGGTGTTTTTTATTCGGGAGCTGGAAATCCGGATTCGTGTTGAAACTCAGACGACGGACGATTCCGCCTCTGGCCAAAGCCGCGGAAACAGCCAGCGAAAAAGGGAAATCGGCAGCGCGAGTTCCACCGGACCGCGCGGACTGCGCGAAGTCAGGATACCTGTCTTCAGGAGATCCGCCAGCACGCGATCGGCCGTGCGATCGGCAAACCCGGTCATGGCCTTGAACTGGGCCCGCTCCATCGACTCCACCGTCCCGAGGATAGCTAGCGGAAACGCAGCGCCCGGACGAAGGTAACGGGTTTCCGGCAATTGCCCTAACGCAGCAAGCATCTGGGCAAGACGCGTTTCGAACGCGACGAGATCGAGCATGCTGCCCATGAATGTGATCTGGTCTATGCAAACGTTCAGGAAATATTCGAGAAACGTAACGAGCCCAGACTCGGAGAGGTTGCCCCGGCCATCGAGATCACCCTTGCGCGGCTGATCTGCCGCAATCAGTGCTTCGTAGTACTGCGGCTGCGAGCGGGCAAATCCACGCATGGGCGACCAGAGCCCATGTGTGAGCCCGAGCGACGCCAGACCGATATGCGTGTGCAAGCGTGCCGTACGGCCGTTTCCATCGAGGAATGGATGGATCCACGCCAGGCGATGATGCGCCGCGCCAAGCGCGATCAACGCTGTTTCGCCCGCCCGCGCATGGCGATAGCCGTTGTGCCATGCATCCAGGAACGCCGGAATCGAAGCGGGATCGGGCGAGATATGCCGCCCCACCTGCACACCGCCGGTACGCCATTCGCCCGCCAGAACCTGCGCCACCTTACCGTCACCCTCTTGCTGAAAGAGGTCATCCGGTTGCAATTGATCGTGCAAATGACGATGGATCGCCCGTACGGTATCCGCTTCGAAAAATGTGCCGGCATCGAAGGATGCCCAGGCTGTTTCGCTCCAGCGCTCGGTCTCGATATGCGCGAGGGCAATACGTTGACGGCGGGCTTCATCGGGCTTGCCGGAGAAGTCCTGCTGCATGGCACGCTCGATTAGCAGCGGCTCGGTATGCTGGCCTTCGATCTTGTTCGTGTAATACGAGTTCATCGGCCGCAACGCTTCGCGCAACAGGGTGCGCAGCCTTGGCATCCCATGCGCCGCAAGGTCGCCGGCCCCAGCGATCACCTGGGCAGCAAGGACACGCAGCCCGTCGAGCTTATGCTCGCCTGGCAGGAGTGGCTGCATCTGGTGAGGACTGTCGTAGGGATAACGACGGGTAGGCTGCGTCATGAAATCCGGAGGCCGCAGCTTGCAGGCATATCAAGTTGTGGCGACTATTTTTCTCTGAATAGAACAGCAATCTATCACAAAAAAATGATCCATAACAATCACTTACCAATAATCAAGAAAAATATGGCGATTACGATGGCGACTCTACTGGCGACTAGGGAAAACATCCAGGCCGGGCTCGCAAACACCGCCGCAGTCCCCCTACTCCTGCGCCTCGAACGCCGCCGCTGCCCGTCCAAGCCGGTCGTTCACGGCAATCCATTCGATCGTCTCCGGCAGTTTTTCGATGAGGATGCGCGCGACATTCGCGCGATCGAGTGCGCGCAGCAAGCCATAAAGCTCGCGCGCATAGGCTTGGGGATCCTCAGGCGCGGCAACGAAATGCACACCGGGCGCGCTCGCCCATGCCCCTGCTCGCGAAGCGCGTGCCACCAGCGCCACCGCCTCGCCCTGCGAAGCGGCTGCCGCAAGCATCGGCTCCAGCGCTTCGAACGGCAGCAGCGCGAGCGGCGTGCGCGGCGCATAGTGCGCCTTCAGCGTGCCGGAGGCGCGCGGCGCCGTGGCATCCGACCCGTCGGGCAAGCGCGGCGCCTCGCCCAGCACCTGCGCGATATCGTGCGGCGTGATATGCCCCGGCCGCAGCAGCGCCGGAAAGCCGCGCGAGAGGTCGAGTATGGTCGATTCGATGCCGACGTCGCTTGCGCCACCGTCGAGCACATGCACGGCCGCGCCGAACTCGTCGCGCACGTGCTGCGCCGTGGTGGGGCTCACATGGCCGAAGCGGTTCGCCGAAGGCGCCGCCACGCCGCCATGACCGCCCCGACGCTTCGAAAACGCCGCGAGCAGTTGCTGCGCCACCGGATGCGACGGGCAGCGCAGGCCCACGGAGTCCTGCCCTCCGCTCACGGCGTCGGGTATGCGCGGATGACGCTTCACGATCAGCGTAAGCGGGCCGGGCCAGAATGCCGCGACGAGTTTGCGCGCCGCTTCGGGCCACTCGGCGGCCCAATACTCGGGGTCGCCGTCCGGCGGCAGATGCACGATCACCGGATGGTTGGCCGGCCGCCCCTTCGCCGCGTAGATGCGCGCGACGGCGTCGGGATTGGCGGCGTCGCCGCCGAGGCCGTAGACGGTCTCGGTCGGAAAAGCGACGAGCTCACCCGCATCGAGCAGCGCGGCGGCGGCGTCGATCTCGGCATCGCTCAAGGGCAGCGAGGCAGCGGAATGTTGCGGCTGATCGGTCATGACGCCCCGCTTTCAGCTCGTGACGATGTGCAGGAGGCGCGCGCAATCGCGTGCCGCCGTGCGGGCTTCGTCGAGCGTCGGCGCCGTGAAGTTCACGTGGCCCATCTTGCGGCCCGGGCGGGCGTCTTCCTTGCCGTACAGATGCAGGCGCGCGGCCGGCATGGCGGCCACCTGGTCCCACGGCGGCGTGACGGGCGCCGCGCCTTTCTGGGCTTTGGCCTCGCCGGCACCGGCCGGAAACCACACGTCGCCGAGAATATTGAGCATCACGGCCGGCGAGTGCTGGCGCGGATCGCCCAGCGGCATGGCCGTCATCGCGCGCACCTGCTGCTCGAACTGGCTCGTCGCGCACGCATCGGTCGTGTAGTGACCCGAGTTGTGCGGGCGCGGCGCCATTTCGTTGGCGACGAGCGAGCCGTCTTCGAGGATAAAGAATTCGACGCACAGCACGCCCACATAGCCGAGCTTCGCCGCGATCTGCAGCGCCGCCTGCTGGGCCTGCTGCACGAGCGCCGGGCTCGCATCGGGAGCCGGGACGATGGTGTGCGACAGCACGCCGTTGCGGTGCGTGTTCTGCGCGAGCGGGTACACCGCGCTCGCGCCACGGGCGCCGCGCGCGATCAGCGCGCTCACCTCGAACTTCAGCGGCAGGCGCTTTTCCAGCACGCACGGCACGCCGCCGAGCGCAGCGTGTGCTTCGCGCACTTCGTCGACATTGCCCACCCGCACCTGGCCCTTGCCGTCGTAGCCGAGGCGCGCAGTCTTGAGGATGCCGGGCAGCACGGCGGCGAGCGCGGCATCGTCGATGCCGGCAAGCGCCTGCGACGACTCGATCACCACGTGCGGCGCCACCGGCACGCCGGCCGAGGCGATAAAGCGCTTCTCGGCGATGCGGTCCTGCGCCACGGCCACGCAGCGTCCGGCCGGGCTCACGAAGGTCGATTTCGCGAGGAAATCGAGGCTTGCCGCGGGCACGTTCTCGAATTCGGTGGAGACCGCCGCACACAGGCGCGAGAGTTCGGTCAGCGCGGCTTCGTCTTCGTAGGCTGCGCGCAGATGGCGGTCCGCGACGGTGCCCGCGGGGCTCGCGGGATCGGGATCGAGCACGGCAACGCGATAGCCCATCGCCTGGGCCGCGAAGCAGAACATGCGGCCGAGCTGGCCGCCACCCACCATGCCCAGCCAGGCGCCGGGCAGGATCGGTGAAACCGGGGTGTTGTCAGGATTCATTTGAGCCTCCGCCGGGCCGCCAGGGAAGCGCGCCGGGCGAGCGTGGGGTTCTTGTCAGTTCAAAGGTCGGTCACGGCTGGCCGCGCAGCAGGGCGCAGCGTGGACAGGCCGGGGGCAACGCAGCGCTACAACGTCGAGGCGGCACGGCGAAATCGCGGCCGCCCCGACGGCGACGCTTACAGCGCCGGCAACACCATCGCGTGCGCGGCTTCGTTCTGGCGCACGCGGAATGCAGCCAGCTTGTTCGCATACTCGACGTCGGTGCCGCTCAGGATCGAGACGGCGAAGAGCGCCGCATTGGCCGCGCCCGCCTCGCCGATGGCGAAGGTCGCAACCGGCACGCCCTTGGGCATCTGCACGATCGAATGCAGCGAATCCACGCCCTTCAGGTACTTGCTCGCGACCGGCACGCCCAGCACGGGCACCGTGGTCTTGGCCGCCAGCATGCCCGGCAGGTGCGCCGCGCCGCCCGCACCCGCGATGATCGCGCGCAGGCCGCGTTCGCGGGCCTTTTCCGCGTACTCGAACATTTCGTCGGGCATGCGGTGCGCCGAGACCACCTTCGCCTCGTACGCGAGCCCGAACTCCTGGAGGATCGCGACCGCGTGCTTCATCGTTTCCCAGTCGGAGCTGGAGCCCATCAGCACGCCGACGAGCGGCGCCGCGTGCTGGTGAGCCGTCTGTACTTCACTCATGTGCTTCCTTTCCTGCCTTGATGTGGGCCGTGCGCGCCGTTACGCCGGCCGCATTGAGCCAGCCGCGTCAAGCCAACCCGCGTTCCGCGTTAAGCCAGCTTCTGGCCGGTGAGGCGCTCGAGCGCCTCCTGATACTTCGCCGAGGTCTTCTCGACCACTTCGTCGGGCAGCTTCGGCGCCGGCGGCTCTTTCTTCCAGTCCTGGGTTTCGAGCCAGTCGCGCACGAACTGCTTGTCGAACGACGGCGGGTTCGAGCCCACCTGGTACTGATCGGCCGGCCAGAAGCGCGACGAGTCGGCCGTGAGCGCCTCGTCCATCAGATAGAGCTGGCCGTGGTTGTCGAGACCGAATTCGAACTTCGTGTCGGCGATGATGATGCCGCGCGTGGCGGCATAGTCGGCCGCTTCCTGGTACAGCTTGATCGAAATCTCTTTGATGGTGCGCGAGAGCTCGGTGCCGATGCGGCGCTCCATCTCTTCGTAGGTGATGTTCTCGTCGTGGTGACCCATTTCGGCCTTGGCCGCCGGCGTGAAGATCGGCTCGGGCAGCTTCTGCGCATTCTGCAGGCCCGGCGGCAGCTCGACGCCGCACACGGCGCCGCTCGCCTGGTAGTCCTTCCAGCCACTGCCGGCCAGATAGCCGCGCACCACGGCTTCCACGAGGATCGGCTCGAGACGCTTCACCACCACCGCGCGGCCCTTCACCTGCTCCACTTCGTCCGGCGCCACGACCGTCTCGGGCGCGATACCCGTGAGGTGGTTCGGCACGACGTGCTTGAGCTTTTCGAACCAGAAGTCGGCCATCTGGTTGAGCACCTGGCCCTTCCCCGGAATCGGCTCGCCCATGATCACGTCGAACGCCGAAAGGCGGTCGGTGGTGACGATCAGCAGCTTGTCGTTGCCCACGGCATAGTTGTCGCGGACCTTGCCGCGGCCGAGAAGCGGCAGCGAGCGGAGCGTGGATTCGTAGAGGGTAGACATCGTCGTGATTCGCTATGAAAGCTATGAAAGCGTGGCGGGACCGGCATGAAAACCGGACCAATAGGGTAAATCAAAGGGTAAATCAAAAAGCCTGTCGCCGTTTCCCCAACTGGCGGAAACGGCGACGATCCTGCATGGGCGGCTAAGCGGAGTTCCCGCTCGCCGGTTAGCGAACGATCTGCGCGAGCTCGCCCGACTTGTACTTCTCAGCGATCTTGTCCAGCGACACCGGCTTGATCTTGCCCGCCTGGCCTTCGCAGCCGAACGCCAGATAACGGTCCACGCACACCTTCTTCGCGGCTTCGCGAGCCGGCTTCAGGTAGTCGCGCGGATCGAACTTCGACGGGTTCTGGTACATGGAGCGGCGAATCGCGCCGGTAATGGCCAGACGCAGGTCCGTGTCGATGTTGATCTTGCGCACGCCGTGGCGGATGCCTTCCTGGATCTCCTCCACCGGCACGCCGTAGGTTTCCTTCATGTCCCCGCCGAATTCGCGGATTTCCGCGAGCAGCTCCTGCGGCACCGACGACGAACCATGCATCACGAGGTGCGTATTCGGAATGCGCGCGTGGATTTCCTTGATGCGCTGGATCGACAGGATGTCGCCCGTCGGCTTCTTCGAAAACTTGTACGCGCCGTGCGAGGTGCCGATGGCGATCGCCAGCGCGTCGCACTGCGTGAGCTTCACGAAATCGGCGGCCTGCTCCGGATCGGTCAGGAGCTGCTCGCGCGTCATGGTGCCTTCGGCGCCGTGACCGTCTTCCTTGTCGCCCTTCATCGTTTCCAGCGAACCGAGCACACCCAGTTCCGCTTCCACCGTCACGCCGATCGAATGCGCCATTTCGACGACCTTGCGCGAGACTTCGACGTTGTATTCGTACGATGCCACCGTCTTGCCGTCGGCTTCGAGCGATCCGTCCATCATGACGCTGGTGAATCCGCTGCGAATCGCCGCCATGCAGACCGCCGGCGACTGGCCGTGGTCCTGGTGCATCACGACCGGGATATGCGGATACGACTCCACTGCCGCTTCGATCAGGTGGCGCAGAAACGGCTCGCCCGCATATTTGCGCGCACCCGCCGACGCCTGCATGATCACCGGCGCGCCGACCTGGTTGGCAGCTTCCATGATGGCCTGCACCTGTTCCAGGTTGTTCACGTTGAACGCCGGCAAGCCATAGCCGTGTTCAGCCGCGTGGTCGAGCAATTGACGCATTGAAACGAGAGGCATTGTGCTACTCCTTTGATATGAAACGAAATCCTGCGTTTCGCCGGCCATCTGACGCGGCCGGTCGAGGGCAGCCTGGCGGCCGCCGCCCGCGTGACAAGTTGCGGGCTCAATTTCGGGATTTTATCGCGAAGCGGCACCGTTCCCGGGACCTTCCGCGTAATTGGCACGAAAATGGCGTGTCGGTGTCGCAAACGCGTGTCACAAACGCGTCAGAAACGGCACGCAGGTGCAAAAGAGATTGACAGCTTGCACGCGGCGCTTCGCGGAACCCGGCGGCATTGGAGACGAAAAAGCGCTCAAGCGTGCCGAACGTCGTGCAAATGGTGCTCAACTGGCGCTCAGATAGCACCCTCCTGAATCCAGTCCGATACCAATGTGACACCGGCCTGGCACCAGCTCCGGCAAAGGAGGCGCTTCCCCCGCCCGCCCCGTTGTGCACAGATCGGGCAGGAAGAAGCGTTGAGGACTGCGTCGTTACAGCACGTCGCCCACGCGGACGATCTTGAGCGTATTGGTGCCGCCGGGCTGGCCCATCGGCTCGCCCACGGTCAGGACGACCATGTCGCCGTGCGACGCGTAGCCCTTGCTCACCACCACTTCGATCGCCTGCTGGAGCGCCGTGTCGCGGTCGCTGCTCGTGTCCAGATGCAGCGGCGTGACATTGCGGTAGAGCGACATCGCGCGCTCGCTGCCCTGACGCGGCGTGAGCGCGAAGATCGGCACGTGGGTCCAGTGACGCGACATCCACAGCGCCGTCGAACCCGACTCCGTCAAGGCGACGATCGCCTTGGCGCCCAGGTGATAAGCCGTGAAGAGCGCGCCCATGGCGATCGACTGGTCGATGCGCGTGAAGGTGCGGTCGAGGAAATCCTTGTCGAGCTCGCTTTGCTCCGACTTCTCGGCTTCGAGGCAGATCGCGGCCATCGCTTCGATGGTCTGCACCGGGTACTTGCCCGCTGCCGATTCGGCCGAGAGCATCACGGCGTCGGTGCCGTCGAGCACGGCGTTGGCGACGTCCGAGACTTCCGCGCGCGTCGGCACGGGTGCGTGGATCATCGACTCCATCATCTGCGTGGCCGTGATGACGAGCTTGTTCGACTCGCGCGCCATGCGGATCATGCGCTTTTGCAGCGCCGGCACCGCGGCGTTGCCCACTTCCACGGCCAGGTCGCCGCGCGCGACCATGATGCCGTCCGACGAATCGAGGATTTCCTGCAGCGCCGGAATCGCCTCGGCGCGCTCGATCTTCGCGATCATCTTGGGCTTGATGCCGTACGGCGCGCCCGCGATATTCGCGAGCTGGCGCGCCATTTCCATGTCGGTGGCGTTCTTCGGGAACGACACGGCCACGAAGTCCACGCCGAGCGACATCGCCGTGCGGATGTCCTCCATGTCCTTCGCGGTCAGCGCGGGTGCCGTGAGGCCGCCGCCCTGGCGGTTGATGCCCTTGTTGTTCGACAGGTCGCCGCCGATCTTCACGGTCGTATGAATCTCGCTGCCGATCACGCGCGTGACGTCGAGCACGATCAGGCCGTCGTTGAGCAGCAGCACGTCGCCCGGCTTCAGGTCGCGCGGCAGGTCTTTGTAGTCGAGGCCCACGCGCTCGTCGTTGCCGAGTTCGCATTCGGCGTCGAGGATGAAGGGCTGGCCCGGCTCGAGCGTGGTCTTGCCGTTCTCGAACTTGCCGACACGAATCTTCGGGCCTTGCAGATCGGCCATGATCGCGACTTCGCGACCGGCCCTGCGGGCGCATTCCCGTACGGTTTCGGCACGCTGGCGGTGGTCGTCCGCCGTGCCGTGCGAGAAGTTAAGGCGCACCACGTCCAGTCCCGCTTGAATCATCTTCTGCAGGACGTCCGGCGTGCTGGATGCCGGACCGATGGTGGCGACAATCTTGGTGGCGCGATGCATGAATCTCCTCGTCTGGAAAGGATCGCTGGAAGAAGCGTTGCTGCGAGACGGGCTGGCCGGCGCATCCGCACGTGCGGTATGGCCGGAACGCGCGCCGGTGAGTCCCGGCGTCGCTTTGTGTGACGGCGCCGCGGGGGCGTTCGCCGTCGGGGCGGCAGGCGCGGGGGTCGCCGGCGCGCCATCGCGCGCCGCGCCTCCGGCTGCCGCCGGGGATGCTGCGTCCGCCAGCACCGCCACCGGCGCTTCGGACGGTGCCGCGCCGGCGAGCGCCGGCACAGCGGGTGTTTCATGCGTGGCGTCCGGTCCGGGCGCATCCTGTGCGCCAGCCACCGTCGTCACCGTGCCCAGGGGCGCCTCGCGCCCCGCTGCGGACACCGCGCGCGCTGCACCGCGCGCACGGGCCGTCTTTGCGGCTGCCTTTGCCGCCGGGGCGCGCGGCGCCACTTAACCAGCCGCCCGCGTTTCGAGCACTTCCACGGCCGGCAGCGTCTTGCCTTCGAGGAATTCGAGGAAGGCGCCGCCGCCCGTCGAGATATAGCTGACCTTGTCCTGAATACCGTACTTCGCGATGGCCGCGAGCGTGTCGCCGCCGCCGGCGATCGAGAACGCACCCGAGTTGGCGATCGCATCCGCGAGCGTCTTCGTGCCGTTGCCGAACTGGTCGAACTCGAACACGCCCACCGGGCCGTTCCACACGATCGTGCCGGCCTGCGCCAGTTGCGAGGCGAGGGCCTTCGCGGTCTGCGGGCCGATGTCGAGGATCAGGTCGTCGTCGGCGACGTCGGCCACGGCCTTGATTTCGGCCCTGGCGGTCGGCGAGAACGCCTTTGCGGTCACGACGTCGCTCGGAATGGGCACCGAGGCGCCGCGTGCGCGCGCCGCTTCGATGATCGTCTTCGCTTCGTCCACGAGGTCGGCTTCGGCGAGCGACTTGCCGATCTTCAGGCCTGCCGCCAGCATGAACGTATTGGCAATGCCGCCGCCGACGATCAACTGGTCCACCTTCTCGGCCAGCGACTTGAGGATCGTGAGCTTGGTCGACACCTTCGAGCCCGCGACGATCGCCACGAGCGGGCGCTTCGGCGCGCCGAGCGCCTTGCCGAGCGCGTCGAGTTCGGCCGCGAGCAGCGGGCCCGCGCAGGCGATGGGCGCGTACTTCGCGATGCCGTAGGTGGTGGCTTCGGCGCGGTGCGCCGTGCCGAATGCGTCGTTCACGTAGATGTCGCACAGCTGCGCCATCTTCTGGGCGAGCTCGTCCGAATTCTTCTTTTCGCCCTTGTTGACGCGGCAGTTTTCGAGCAGGACCACCTCGCCCGGCGCGACGTTCACGCCGTTCTCGACCCAGTTCGCGACGAGCGGCACGTCGCGGCCGAGCAGTTCCGCAAGACGCTTCGCGACGGGCGCGAGCGAGTCTTCCGGCTTGAACTCGCCTTCGGTCGGACGGCCGAGGTGCGACGTGACCATGACGGCGGCACCCGCGTCGAGCGCGGCGCGGATGGCCGGCACGGAGGCCCGCACGCGGGTGTCTTCGGTGATGTTGCCGTGATCGTCCTGCGGCACGTTCAGGTCGGCGCGGATGAACACCCGCTTGCCCTTGAGTTTGCCTTCGGAGATCAGATCGGAGAGACGCAGAACCTTGTTCATGGACTTGACTGTGCGTGATGGTGGGAAGGCGTTGGCAAAGCGATGCGAAGCGGCACTTCGGGGCTCGGGCGGCACGGCGCGGGATCCGGTCTGACACTGTCTCGGGTCGCGGCTCGTTACCCAGCTCGTTACCCGACAGACTCCGGCATCGAATTGCGAGATCGGTATTTTAGCCGATAGCCAGGTCGATCAGAGACGGCCTCGGGCGAATGTCCCGTATTTGGGCGGCTGCTGCGGGGTTGCGCGATTTTTTTCACGTTTTTGTCGTATTTTTTTACGGGAACCGGAGGAATACGTCCGCCTTGCTTGCATATCGCTTTCAAAAAATGCCGGCTGAGCCCCGGGCAACGCTGGCATAAACCGATTGTGCGATGCAGCAATGCGCGCCCGCGAGCCTCCGTGCCGACGCCAAATGACGCTAAAATGTGCGCTTTGCCGCCGACGGTGACTTGCGCAGTCCACGCGCACCCCGGCCGCGGCTTTACAACACGAGCATTACGAGAATTGTCCTCATGAGCGAAATCAAGGAAATGCCGCTGGTCGAACTCTCGGCCAAGGATCTGCCCGCGTATTGCCCGAATCCGTCGATGCCGCGCTGGAGCAATCATCCGCGCGTCTTTATCGACGTGACGCATGGCGAAGCGCGCTGCCCTTACTGCAGCACGCGCTACAAGCTGCGCGAGGGCGAGGTCGTGCGCGGCCACTGAGCAAGCGCGGCGCCGGTTTTTTTTCGCGCTTCTTGAACGCTTGCTTCATGCTTGTTTCGCGAAAGTGCCGCTTACGCCCGCCCCGTGCCTCTGCCCTTGTTTCGCTTTGCTCCGCCCGCTTGATACACACTTGCTACACGCTTGTCACACGACCGCGGGCGATCGCCGCCAACGCGCCCCTGCGGCGCGTTTCTCCGCTAACCGCGTTCCCGCGCTCAAGGCGCGCGGAACCTTTGCCACTTCCGGACTCTGACACCCGATGCGTCGCGCGCTGGTAATCGCACCGAACTGGATCGGTGACGCACTGATGGCGCAGCCGCTTCTTTCGCGGCTCGTGAAACTGCACCCGCGCATCGTGATCGATGCGCTCGCGCCCACATGGGTTGCGCCCGTACTCGAGCGCATGCCCGAGATTCGCGACGTCTACGCCACCGACCTCGCCCACGGCAAGCTGCAACTGCTGCGCCGCTGGCAACTGGCCGGCGACCTGCGCGAGGTGCGCTACGACGCCGTCTACGTGCTGCCGAACTCGCTCAAGTCCGCGCTGATCCCGTGGCTCGCGAATATTCCGCTGCGTATCGGCTACACCGGCGAAAATCGCTACGGCCTGCTGAACGTGCGTCACGCGAATCCGCCGAAGGACGAGCGGCCGCCCATGGTCCGGCATTACGCCGCGCTCGCGTGGGCGCCCGGCGCCACGGTGCCCGACGATCTGCCGATGCCGCGCCTCGAATCGGATCCCAACGAGGCTTCGCGCGTTTCCGCACGCTTCAATCTCGATACGCGCGTGCCGCTCCTCGTGTTCTGCCCGGGCGCCGAGTACGGTCCCGCCAAGCGCTGGCCGCCCGAGCACTTCGCGGCGCTCGCGCAGATGGTGGGTCAGTCGTTCCCGTACACGCAGATCGTCGCCCTCGGCTCGCCGAAGGATGCACCGCTCGCGCAGGCCATTGCCGAGCGCACCCCGAACGTGCGCAACCTGTGCGGGCAGACCGCGCTCGGCGAAGCCTGCGCGCTGATCTCGCGCGCCAACGCCGTGGTGACCAACGATTCGGGTCTCATGCACGTGGCCGCCGCGCTGCGCCGCCCGCTCGTCGCGCTCTACGGTTCGACGGATCCGCGCCACACCCCGCCCTTGTCGGAACTCGCAAAGGTACAATGGCTTCATCTCGATTGCAGCCCGTGCTTCCAGCGCGAATGCCCGCTCGGGCATCTGAACTGCCTGCGCGAACTGAGCCCGGAGCAGGTCTTCGGCGATCTGCGCGGCATGCTGCTCGGCCAGCGCTAGCGGATGCGCCTCGAAGGGGCGCCGCCAGTCTCGATTCGCCAACCCGCGCCCCGGCGCACCAGATCAACGAGCCATGCCACGTTTTGCCCACATCTTCGAAGCCGCCGCGGATACCCTGAACGCGTATTACCAGGCCGTCGCCGAAGTCAACATCGATAGCTTGATGGGGCTGTGGATCGACGAGGAATTCGTGAGCTGCATCTGCGCGGACGGCTCGCATCTGCACGGCCTGTCGAGCATTCGCAGCGGGCTCTCGGCACAGCTCGAAGCGGCGCCGGTCTCGATCGAGCCGCTCGACATCCGCGTGTACGACAGCCTCGGCACCGTGGTCTATGCCATCGTGGAGGCGCATCGCCCGGTCGATCCGCGCGCCATCCCCGCCATGGTCTTCACGACCTACGTGATGGTTCACGAGCGCGGCGAATGGCGCATCGCCCATATTCACGCGAGCCGCATGCCCGACGAGGCCGCGACGCAGTTTTCCGCCAAGCTGCGCCACGGCCAGGGCGCGCTGCACTGATACGCCCTCTGAGTCATCCAGAGACACCTTTAGGCGCCGTCATGAGCACGACCGGGGACCCATCCGCCGACACGCGAGCGACGGCAGCAGTCATCGAAACCCTCCCACCCACGGCGCGAGGCGCCTACCGTGCGCCCTTCTGGCTGCCCGGCGCGCACGCGCAAACCATCGTCCCTGCCCTCTTCTCGCGTCCGCCGCTGCCTCTTTACCGGCGCGAACGCTGGGACACACCGGACGGCGACTTCATCGAACTCGACTGGGCCGAACCCGCGCCGGGTCAACCGCGTCCCGCACCGGACGCGCCGCTCTTCGTGCTCTTTCACGGCCTGGAAGGCGGCTCGGGCTCGCACTATGCACGGACGATGGCGGGCGCCGCCGTGGCGCTCGGCTGGCACGCGGTCGTACCGCACTTTCGCAGTTGCAGCGGCCCGCTCAACCTGCTGCCGCGCTTCTATCACCTCGCCGATGCCAACGAAGTGAACTGGATGCTGCGCCGCTTCGCCGCGCACCATCGCGGTCCACTCGTGGCGGCGGGCGTCTCGCTCGGCGGTAATGTGCTGCTGCACTGGCTCGCGCAGCAGCGCGAAGATGCAGCGATCGTCTCGGCCGCAGCCGCGATTTCGGCGCCGCTCGATGTCCATGCGGGCGGCAGAATGCTCTCGCATGGCTTCGGCATGGTCTATACGCGCAGCTTCCTCAAGACGCTCAAGATCAAGGCGATGCAGAAGCTCGAACAGTATCCGGGCCTCTTCGATGCGCAAGCCATGCTCGCGAGCCGCACGATGGGCGAATTCGACAACGTCGTCACCGCGCCCCTGCATGGCTTTCGCGACGTGCAGGACTACTGGACCCAGGCGACGATCCGGCCGCTCCTTGGCGAGATCGCCGTGCCGACGCTCGTGCTCAACGCGCGCAACGATCCCTTCCTGCCCGGCCATGCACTGCCCGGCCGTCATGAAGTGAGCGCCGCGGTCGAACTGGAACAGCCCGACCACGGCGGCCATGTCGGCTTCATGACGGGACCGTTTCCCGGCCGTTTCGGCTGGCTCGCTCAGCGCGTGACCCGCTGGCTTTCGGACTTCGTTTCCCATGGATGAACTCGTCAAGCAGGCGCTCGCGCGCTGGCCCAACGTCCCCCATTGCACCGGCTGGCTGAGGCTCGACGCGCGCGGCCACTGGCGCCTGCGCGACGAGACCGACCAGGCCGCCGGCGCCGCGGGTACGGCGATCCGGCACGAGGCGCTGATCGGCTTCATCAACCGCAATTACGAGCGCGATGCGCGCGGCCAGTGGTATTTCCAGAACGGCCCACAGCGGGTGTACGTCGAACTGGAGTACACACCGCTCGTCGTGCGGCTGTCCGCCGATGCGAACGGTGTGCTCGCGTTGGCGGACCAGGCCGGGCAGCCGTTCGTGCCGGCTCAGGTGTGGGTGGATGAAGCGGGATCGGTGCTGTTCGCCGATGCCCAGCCGCCGCGCGTGGCCTTGCTCCACGATCACGACCTCGATCTCTTCACCGATCATGCCGCGCTCGCCGAAGACGGCAGCAGCGGCACTTTCGCGTGGCGCACCGACGCCGTGCTGCCCATCGCGCCGATCCTGCGTGGCGATGTGCCTGCGCGTTTTGCCTTCGTGGCGAGCCCGGAAAAGGCAGCGGCGGCAGAGGCAAACGGCACGGCGCCCAAAGCCGATTAAGCGACTTTCACGCCCGGCGCCCGCCCACCGCGCTGCTATGATGGCAACCGCAACTGAGAGCCCACCATGCCAGAACTGACTCATTTCGATGCGGCCGGCGACGCCCATATGGTCGATGTCGGCGACAAGGCCGAGACCAAACGCATTGCCGTCGCCCGCGGCACCATCCATATGCTGCCCGCCACGTTCGCGCTGATCCGCGACGGCGCGGCGAAGAAAGGCGACGTGATCGGCGTCGCACGCATCGCCGCCATCCAGGGCGCGAAGCGCACCTCGGATCTGATCCCGCTATGCCATCCGCTTGCGATCACGCGCGTAAAGGTGGATTTCGCGCTCGACGAAACGCTGCCCGGCGTTCATTGCACGGCGCAGGTGGAAACCTTCGGCCGCACGGGCGTGGAGATGGAAGCGCTCACCGCCGTACAGGTGGGGCTGCTCACGGTCTACGACATGTGCAAGGCGGTGGATCGCGGCATGACCATCACCGACGTGAAGGTGATGGAGAAACATGGGGGGAAATCCGGAGACTGGGTGGCGCAAGGCTGACGCGCCGCGCACCTTGTCCGCTCGACGGGAAAGGAATATGACGATCGACGAACTGCTCGAACAGGTGCTGGCGTTTCGCGACGAGCGCGACTGGAAGCAGTTCCATACGCTGCGCAACCTGATCGTCTCCACCAGCATCGAGGCCGGGGAACTGCTCGAAACGATCCAGTGGAAAACCGACGCGGAAATCGAAGCCCTGCTCCGCGATCCGGAGCAGCTTCGCGGCCTCCGGCACGAATGCGCCGATGTCTTCCTCTACCTGCTGCTGACCGCCAACACAGCCGGATTCAACCTGCTCGATGCGGCCGCCGAGAAGCTCAAGCTCAATGCCGAACGCTATCCGGCAGACAAGGCACGAGGCAAGGCCACGAAGTACTCCGAACTGTGATCCGGCGATGACTTTGTGAGGTCGACCGCCCGGCAGCCGGCCTCGTCCGGCCATCAATCGTCCGAATCGTCGTCGTCCTCGTCGACCGCCTTCGCCGGCACGCCGTACTGCTTCACCAGCTCGGCCTTGAAGTCCTTGAGTTGAGGCTGCTCATCGCACAAGCCATAAAGCGAAGCCTGCTGGGCCGGCCAGTCGTGCAGCTCGGTCGAGAAGATCTTCAGCCGCGCGACTGTATCCAGCGCGCCCGCCGTATCGCCGTCGAGCGCCTGCAGCACCGCGTAGCGCCGCAGCACGGTCTCTCCCGGCAGCAGCGCGATCGCGCGCTGGTGCGCCGCGAGCTTGGCGCCGAGATTCGCCGCATTCATCGGCATCAGCGTGGCCATGCCGTAGTCGCCCCATGCGCTGAAGAGGAACGACGGCGCGTCGCGGTACTCATCGGCCGGATGCTCGCCGTAATAGAGCACTTCGGCGCGATGATAGTCGCGCAGGATCGGATACAGCGACGCAATCCCCCCGAACACCACAATCGCAAAGGCGCCGAACGACAGCCCGCGCGGCACGGCGCGCAAGGGTTTCGTTTCGAGGATGCCGAACACGAACATCGCCGGCAGCAGGAAGAACATGTACTGCTGCGGATATTCGACCAGCGCATGCATGACCAGCACGCCGATCAACATGAAACCGAACACGCGCTCGGGCGTATGCGGCACGCGCAGCGCCCGCACGAACCACGCGATCAGACCCAGCAGCACGATTGCGCAGCCGATCACGCCCGTTTTCGCGAGCAGATCGATGAAGATGTCGTGGGAGTTGTTCGCGATCTCGACGCCGCCGAGCGCGCGCGCGAGCTCGAACTGGTGAATCGGGAAATCGCCCCAGCCTACGCCGAGCAGCGGATGCAGCTTGAACATCGCGATGCCGTAGCGCCACAGGGCAATGCGCGGCGCGATCTGGCCTGCGTCCTTGAAGCGGTCGGCCGCCGACTGGTCGAGCTGCAGCTGATAGTGGACGTTGGCCCAGCGCACGAACGCATTCAAGCCAATGAAGATCGCAAGCAGCACGAGCGGCAGGAGCCAGTTGCGCAGGCTGCGCCCGCCTGCCAGCGAGCCTTGGCGACGCGCGAGCGCGAGTGCGATCCACAGCCCGGCAACGACGATCACCCCCATCTGCAGCCAGGGCCCGCGCGAAACGGTCAGTGCGAGGCCGCCGGCGTAGACCGCGGAAAGCACGGCCCACACCACGAGCGAGAGCCGACGGGTCTGCACGAGAAAGAGCCCGGCCGCCATTGCGAACGCGATATAGGTGGCGAGGTGGTTCGCTTGCGCCATGTTGCCGAACGGACGGCGATCGACCGTAACGTTGTAGGCGACGACGAGCGGCGTGACCTTCGCTTCGAGGTGAAAGAGCTGCACGACCTGGCAAAACACGGCAAACATCCCGCCTACCATCAGCGCCGCGGCGGCCCAGACCATCGCCGTCTCGGTCTGACGCGCACGCGCAATGCCGTAGCCCGCGTGAGTCACCATCAGGGCCGCCAGCAGGTAGCCGGCACCCAGCCAGTTGAGCGAAGGCTGCGCTACCGGCATTGCGACGATCTGCACCACCAGCAGCAGACCGAACGCGAACGGCACCAGCGCGACGGCGGGTGAGGCGAATTCGATCGGGGGCCGCGCCGATAGCGTGAGCATCACGACCGACGCCCCGACCAGCAGCCATAACGTCAGGGATACGTATTCGGCATAGAACGTCGGGATGGGGTACGTGTGGCCAACGACCGCATAAGGCAGCGTCAACGCGACAGCCAGCAAGAAGAACGTAAGATAGCGCGCAAAATTGGAGGGCATGGGTAAGCGGGGGCATCAGCAACCGGCGCACTATACAAGACTTTGCTCGCCATTTGCGGCTGCGGCTGTTGCAGCGGCACCGGTTTGCGGTTTTTGTCGCCCGATCCGTGTCGCTGCGCCTTCACTTGCATCGTGCGCCGCCTGTCACGGCGGCGCACGTTCCCAACCTGCGCGTCATCCTGCATCCACGCGTGACGATCCGCTGCCTGTGCGGCGCTTTCCTACCTCACGCCTCACACGCCGTCACACCCCTTCAGGCACGACACTCCGGCGGTGCGAGATTCGACGGCAGGGTTGCGGCTTCCACCGGCGCCGGGCCGGCACCGGGCGCGCCCAGCGAGGAGCCCGTCTTGCCGCCCGCGAAGCACTCCCACGTGAGCGTGCCCGACTGCATGCTGCCTTGCGCGAGCGCGACGCGCGCGGTGGGGGCATCCGCGTTATCGGGTACCGAGGGCACGAGTACGAGCGTATTGCTTCCGGACGGCGCGACGCGCGTGGTGAACGCGATCGTGATCTGACCGGTCGCGTCGTCGATCTGCAACGATTCGATGTTGCGCGTGGCCGGTGGCGTGGCGTAGCCGGCCGAGAACGCGTTGCCGCTCGCCGCGTTTTCCGCGACGGCGAGCCGCGCCGAAGACGCGAGCGAGAGTCCCTCGCCGACGCGGCTGCGCGCGAGGTAGTCCTGATAGGCGGGAATGGCATAGGCGGCAATCACACCGACGATGGCGAGCACGATCATCAGCTCGATCAGCGTGAACCCATGGGGGGCAAGACGGGATGAAAAACGACGCACCAGCCGCGCAAACCTGGCCGAAGCCAGCGCGGCAAGACGCGAAGACGCCTGAAACAAGAACCCGCCCGAAGTAACGGCAGGCAGGCTGGTGGCGAGAACGGATACGATCATCATCAGGGCTCCTGAAACAAGAAACGCCTGCTCACAACAGCGAGCAGGCGTTCTGATCGTATCGACGCGTCCGGCTTCGCGGCAGTCAGCCGAATGGCATAGGCCGCGCGGGCGTTTCTTTCGATTTCAATGCGGGTTTCAATGCAGATTTCAGTGCAATCGTCTTGCCGTCAATGCGAATTCGCGGGCTGCGCACGCCGCGCGTTGCGGCGCTTGAGTGCATACCCCACCAGCACCACGAACACCGCGCCCGCCACGCACATGCCGTATTCGGCGAGCGGCGTGTCGAGCAGTGGCCAGCGGTCGCCGGCCGGATCGTTGACGATCAGCCCGCCCGCGATCCAGCCGAGCAGCGCGGCGCCCAGCGTGACGATCACGGGATAGCGGTCCAGCAATCGCAGCACCAGCTGGCTGCCCCACACGATGAGCGGAATGCTCACCATAAGGCCGAAGATCACGAGCCCGAACCGGTGCGCGGGATCCGCCGATTCGGAGGCTCCCGCGATCGCCACCACGTTGTCGACGCTCATCACGGCATCGGCGACGATGATCGTCTTGATCGCGCCGAGGAGCTTGTCGGCGGGCTTGACGTTGGCGTGCTCGAGATGCGCGGGCGCAAGGAGACGCACGCCGATCCACAGCAGCAGCAGGCCACCCGCGAACTTGAGCAAAGGCACGTTGAGCAGCACGACGGCGAACGCGATCAGCACGACCCGCAGCACGATGGCGCCCGCCGTGCCCCAGAGGATGCCGCGCATGCGCTGCTTCGCCGGCAAATCGCGGCACGCGAGCGCGATCACGACGGCATTGTCGCCGCCAAGCAGGATGTCGATGACGATGATCTGAAGAACAGCGCCCCAGTGGAGCGTGGCGAGAAACTCGAACATGTGATGGGGCGGCTTGACGGGCCGGATTGAGAGATCCAGGGACCGATAAAAAAGCGAGGGGCCATGACTGGCTCCCTCGCTTTTGTCCGGAAACCTCGTGAAAGGATTCCGCAAGCATATCAAAAAACGCCGGCTACCCGCATCGACGTGCCGTGCGGGCGCCGGCGATTTTCGAAAATTACAGGATCGACTTCAGCAGACGGCCCATTTCCGACGGGTTGCGCGTGACCTTGATGCCGCACGCGTCCATGATTTCCAGCTTCGCGTCGGCCGTGTCCGCACCGCCCGAGATCAGCGCGCCGGCGTGGCCCATGCGCTTGCCCGGAGGCGCCGTGACGCCCGCGATGAAGCCAACCACCGGCTTCTTCATGTTGTCCTTGATCCAGTGGGAAGCGTTCGCTTCGTCCGGACCGCCGATCTCGCCGATCATGATCACGGCGTCCGTATCCGGATCGTCGTTGAACATCTTCATGACGTCGATGTGCTTCAGACCGTTGATCGGGTCGCCGCCGATACCGACCGCCGACGACTGGCCGAGGCCGAGCGCGGTCAGCTGCGCCACGGCTTCATACGTCAGCGTGCCCGAACGCGACACGACGCCGATGCGGCCCTTCTTGTGGATGTGACCCGGCATGATGCCGATCTTCAGCTCGTCCGGCGTGATCGTGCCGGGGCAGTTCGGGCCGAGGAGCAGCGTCTTGCGGCCTTCGCGGCGCATGCGGTCCTTCACTTCGATCATGTCGCGAACCGGAATGCCTTCCGTGATGCAGATCGCGAGATCGAGGTCGGCCTCGACGGCTTCCCAGATCGCAGCGGCAGCGCCTGCCGGCGGCACGTAGATGACCGAAACAGTCGCGCCGGTGGCTTCTTTCGCGTCACGCACGTTCGCGTAGATGGGAATGCCCTCGAAGTCCTCGCCGGCCTTCTTCGGGTTCACGCCCGCGACGAATGCTTCGCGGCCGTTGGCGTATTCACGGCAGGCGCGCGTGTGGAACTGACCGGTCTTGCCGGTGATGCCCTGCGTGATGACCTTGGTGTCTTTGTTGATCAGAATCGACATGTATTGACCTCTGTTTGCCTGGCGTCGCGCGTCGCGGGGGCCGCCTCGAAAGCCGCCTTCGCGCCGCCGCTACGCCATTCGTATCCGGTGAAAATTACTTGCCTTCGGCAGCTGCGACGACCTTCTGCGCAGCCTCTTCCATGCTGTCTGCCGAGATGATCGGCAGGCCCGAATCGGCCAGCATCTTCTTGCCGAGGTCCTCGTTCGTGCCCTTCATGCGCACGACGAGCGGCACCTTCAGGTCCACGGCCTTCGAAGCCGCGATCACGCCTTCCGCGATCACGTCGCAGCGCATGATGCCGCCGAAGATGTTCACGAGGATCGCCTTCAGGTCCGGGTTCTTCAGCATGAGCTTGAACGCTTCGGTGACCTTCTCGGTCGTGGCGCCGCCGCCCACGTCGAGGAAGTTCGCCGGCTCGCCGCCGAACAGCTTGATGGTGTCCATCGTCGCCATCGCGAGGCCTGCGCCGTTCACGAGACAACCGATGTTGCCGTCGAGCGAGATGTAGGCGAGGTCGAACTTCGAGGCTTCGATTTCAGCCGGATCTTCTTCGTCCAGGTCGCGGTAAGCGACGATTTCCGGATGGCGGAAGAGGGCATTCGCGTCGAAGTTGAACTTCGCGTCGAGTGCGATGACCTTGCCGTCGCCCGAGACGTTCAGCGGGTTGATTTCGGCCAGCGACGCGTCGGTTTCCCAGAATGCCTTGTACAGGCCCTTCAGGATCTCGCGCGCTTGCGGAATCGAAGCTGCCGGTACGCCGATCTTCGCGGCCAGGTCGTCGGCCTGGGCATCGAGCAGGCCCGTTGCCGGGTCGACGATGACCTTGTGGATCAGTTCCGGGTGCTTTTCGGCCACTTCTTCGATGTCCATGCCGCCTTCGCTCGAACCCATCAGAACGATCTTTTGCGACACGCGATCCACGACGAGGCTGACATACAGTTCCTGCTTGATGTCGGCGCCTTCTTCGATCAGCAGACGGTTGACCTTCTGGCCTTCCGGACCGGTCTGGTGCGTGACGAGCTGCATGCCGAGGATCTGGTTCGCGTATTCGCGGACCTGTTCGAGCGTCTTCGCAACCTTCACGCCGCCGCCCTTGCCTCGGCCGCCAGCGTGAATCTGCGCCTTGACGACCCACACCGGGCCGCCCAGCTCTTCAGCGGCCTTGACCGCGTCATCCACCGAAAACACCGGGATGCCGCGCGGCACCGCGACTCCGAATTTCCGCAGGATTTCCTTACCCTGGTACTCGTGAATCTTCATGCGTGATTCCCTTCAGTCTGAGAGTTGGAGTGAACTTCGATTCCGCTGTTGTTATTCATGCGGGGCGGCTGCGGTCCTGCCCTCGTGGCCCGGACCTTCGTCGCCGCGCACGCCGGCAGCTTCGGCGCCGCGTTCGACCGAACGCGGCACGTGGCCATACCAGCGCGGATAAAACTGCTTCACCGCCTCGCCGTCGAACCGCAGCGCATGGCAGCGGCCCAGCTGGAAAGGCGGTTTTTCGCCGGCGGCATCGCCGTCGGCGGTCTTGCCGATTTCCGGTCCGGCATCGTCACCCGACCCGTCCTTGCCGCCCTTCCAGACCACGCCGACGAATGCCTGCACCGCGGCCGTGGGCAGCACGCCCAGCATTTCCGTGAGGTGCGTGCAGCCCGCCGTGCCGGCAAGGCGACGGCCGGCTTCGCGGCGAAAGTTCTGGAGGAGATTGAGCCCGATAAGGGCACGATAGGCGGGATTGGCGTTCTGGCACTGACCGTCGTAGGGAACCCAGTCGGACGACGCTTCGGCGTCGACGACGTTGAGCTTGCGATCGATCGTGATGCGGAGCCAGAGTTCATGGATCGGTAGACCCTTGGGCCGGACACCGGCCGCGAGCGGCACGTCGCGCGGCTTGTGATCCGTCAGACACGCGTCGATGTCCCAGAAGCCGTCTTCGCGCTCATAGGCGACCGCCCGGATTGCGCGCTGGTGGCGCAGTTGGCGGGGCACGGGCGGGGAAAGCGGCATGCTGAGGCTAAGACCGGATGGAAAACCTCTCGATTTTAGCATACCGGGTATTTGGGACTGGGCCGAACCCGGCAGAACACACAGTCGGCTCAGGGACTTACACGCGCCTTGCAGGCTCAATTTTCCGACCAGTCGTCCTCGATACCCTTCAGGATCTTGCCGATGATGCCCATCGAAAAGCCGCGAGCGGCGAGAAAGCGCGCCTGACGCGCGCGTTCGGCCGGTGTTTCGGGCAACTGGCCATACTTCTTCTGCCAGACGGCGCGGGCGCGGACGAGTTCGGTCTCGCGCAATTGCGCACTCACCTCTTCGACGAGCGTATCGCCGACGGCATGGCGCTTGAGTTCGCTGACGATGCGGGTGGCACCGAGCCGCGCGGCGCGGCGGTGAACGATGCTTTCGGCAAAGCGCGCGTCGGAGAGCCAGCCCTCGCGGACGAGCGAATCGAGCAGTACCTCGAGCGCGTCGGCGTCGTCTGTGAACGGCATGAGCTTGCGAGAGAGTTCTGCGCGGCTGTATTCGCGCCGCGAAAGATAGCCGAGCGCGCGGCCTTTGAGCGAGGGGCCAGGACGCCGGGAGGAAGGAGAAGCTTCGCCGGAGCGCGCGGAAGGTGCGCGTGCCTTGCGGGATTCGGAACTGCGTCCGAAGCGGTCCGACGACGACGCAGGGTCCGCCGATTCGAAATTGCCGAACGACGATTCGAACTCGTCGAAGGACGAGCCGAGCGGCGCGCCCTTCTGCTCGACGGGCTCGAAGGGCTCGAGCGGACCGCCAGGCGCGCGAGGATCGCGCGGGCGGCCCGCTTCGGGTGGCGCCAGAGAGTCTGGAGGCGCCGATGCGGACCTGCCCTTGCGAATCACAAGCGGATTACTCCTCTTCGTCCGCGACTTCGACTTCGCCGGAATCGTTGGCGTTTGCCGGCATCGCGTTCACGCCGAGCGATTCGCGGATGCGATTTTCGATCTCGCGGGCAATATCGGCGTTCTCGCGCAGGAATTCGCGCGCGTTGTCCTTGCCCTGGCCGATGCGCTCGCCGTTATAGCTGTACCACGCCCCCGCCTTGTCGACGATCTTGGCCTGTACGCCGAGGTCGATGATTTCGCCCTGGCGCGAAATGCCTTCGCCGTAGAGGATGTCGAACACGGCTTCGCGGAACGGCGGCGAGACCTTGTTCTTGACGACCTTCACGCGCGTTTCGCTGCCGATCACTTCGTCGTTCTTCTTGATCGAGCCGATACGGCGAATGTCCAGACGCACCGACGCGTAGAACTTGAGCGCATTGCCGCCCGTGGTGGTTTCCGGGTTGCCGAACATCACGCCGATCTTCATGCGGATCTGGTTGATGAAGATGACCATGCAGTTGGTCTTCTTGATCGTGCCCGTGAGCTTGCGCAGCGCCTGCGACATCAGGCGCGCCTGCAGACCCGGCAGCGAGTCGCCCATTTCGCCTTCGATTTCGGCCTTCGGCACGAGCGCCGCAACCGAGTCGATCACGATCATGTCGATCGAGCCCGAGCGCACCAGCGCGTCGGCGATTTCGAGTGCCTGCTCGCCCGTGTCCGGCTGCGAGATGAGCAGTTCGGGCACGTTCACGCCGAGCTTCGAGGCGTATTGCACGTCGAGCGCATGTTCTGCGTCGATAAACGCCGCCGTGCCGCCGATCTTCTGCATTTCGGCGATCACCTGGAGCGTGAGCGTGGTTTTACCCGACGATTCCGGACCGTAGATCTCGACCACCCGGCCGCGCGGCAGACCGCCCACGCCCAGCGCAATGTCGAGGCCGAGCGAGCCGGTGGAGACCACCTGGATATTTTCGACCGCGTCGCCGTCGCCGAGCCGCATGATCGACCCCTTGCCGAACTGCTTTTCGATCTGCGCGAGCGCGGCGGCCAGCGCCTTGCTCTTTTCAGCAGTCAGCCCAGCCGAGCCTTTCTTGCTATCTTCCATGAATCGTCCTTTGCTATGATGAACGGCGTCTCGTGACGATGCGCGGGCTTCATTTGAGCTTGTGCGCACGAACGCAGACACTGTATAAAAAAACAGTGGTTTTAGCAAGCCCTATGCTTGCCCAAACCGCGAAATTTCGGGAGACCGCCACGCGCCACGCAAGCCCGGCGCGGGCATGGAGACGGCGCTGCGGCGCTTGCGCATCATGCGAATCCTCATTGCCGAAGACGACAGCATACTCGCGGACGGTCTCATCCGATCACTCCGCCAATCGGGCTATGCCGTCGATCACGTGAAGAGCGGCGTGGACGCCGACACCGCACTGTCCCTGCAGACTTTCGACCTGCTGATCCTCGATCTCGGCCTGCCGAAAATGCCCGGCCTCGAAGTGCTGCGACGCCTGCGCGCGCGCAATTCCACCCTCCCGGTGCTGATCCTGACCGCCGCCGACAGCGTCGACGAACGCGTGAAAGGCCTCGACCTCGGCGCCGACGACTATATGGCCAAGCCCTTCGCGCTCAACGAACTCGAAGCGCGCGTGCGGGCGCTCACCCGGCGCGGCGCGGGCGGCGGCCCGACGGTCGTGCGCCACGGCGCGCTGGCGTTCGACCAGGTGGGGCGCGTGGCGCGCATCAACGACCAGGTGCTCGACCTGTCGGCGCGCGAACTGGGTCTGCTCGAAGTGCTGCTGCAGCGGCTGGGACGGCTCGTTTCGAAGGAGCAGCTCGTCGACCACCTGTGCGAGTGGGGCGAGGAAGTCAGCCTCAATGCCATCGAGGTGTATGTGCACCGGCTGCGCAAGAAGCTCGAAGCGGGCGGCGTGCGCATCGTGACCGTGCGCGGCCTCGGCTACTGCCTCGAAAAGGAACAAGGCGCGACCGCCTCGAACGGCAGCGCGATGGCGCCGGGGAATACATCGCCCGCGCCGCCCGCCATGCCGTCCAGCCACTACTACAAGTAACCGGGCGAGACGATGGCCGAGCCCGCCCCTGCCGCGCGCTCCGCGCCGCGCCCGCCCGGCGCCGGGACCCTCGACACGCTCGACGACAGCGCGCGCGACGCCCGCTACGCCAACCCCTTCGCCCCACCCGACGAAACCGAGACCGCGGCCGAAGCGCGCCCGCGCTCGCTCTTCGGCGAGATTCTCGACTGGATGCTCGCACCGCTCCTGCTGCTCTGGCCGATGAGCATCGCGGTGACGTACCTGGTGGCAAAGTCGATCGCCAACGGCCCGTTCGACCGCGCGCTCGAAACCGACGCCTACGTGCTCGCCCGCCAGATCCATCCCGTCAACGGTGTGGCCGAACTGTCGCTGCCCGCCCCCACACGCGAGCTCCTGAGCGCGGACAATGTCGATAACGTGTTCTATCAGGTGCTGGGCGGCCGGGGTGAACTCGTGGCCGGCGACCGCGAAATGCCGCTGCCGCACGAAGACGACCGGCCGCCGCCCGGCCTCGTCGAATTCCGCGACGACACGTTGCGCGGCGTCGACATCCGGGTCGCCTATACGACGGTGGATCTGCCGCAGGCGAGCGGCGGCCAGCCCGTGCTGGTGCAGGTGGCCGAGACGCTCGACAAGCGCCGCCAGCTTGCCAACGACATCATCAAGGGCGTGATCCTGCCGCAGTTCGTGATCCTGCCGCTCGCGATCCTGCTGGTGTGGTTCGGACTCTCGCGCGGGCTCGCGCCGCTTCATGCGCTGCAGTCGAACATCCGCATGCGCCGCCCCGACGACCTCTCGCCGCTGGAGGCGCGGCGCGCGCCACCCGAGATCGAACCGCTCGTGACCTCGTTCAACGACCTCCTGACGCGCCTCGAACAGAACATGGAACTGCAAAAACGCTTCATTGCCGACGCGGCCCATCAGATGAAAACGCCGCTCGCGGGCCTGCGCACCCAGGCCGAACTGGCGCTGCGCCAGGACGCGCCGCCCGAGGTGCATCGCTCGCTCGAGCAGATCGCCACCAGCTCCGAGCAGGCCGCGCGGCTCGTCACGCAACTGCTCGCGCTCGCGCGCGCGGAGAACCGCATGTCGGGACAGATCTTCACGCCCGTGGACGTGGCCGAAGTCGCGCGGCTCGCCGTGCGCGACTGGGTGCAGCCCGCGCTCGCGAAGCGGATGGACCTGGGCTACGAAGGCCCGCGTGTGGCAGGCAGCGACGAAGAAGACGGTGCGACGGTCGAAGTGGACGGCAATCCGGTGATGCTGCGCGAGATGCTTTCGAACCTCATCGACAACGCCATCCGCTACACGCCGCCGGGCGGGCGCATCACCGTGCGCGTGCGGCCGGAGCCGGCGGCGCGCGTGGTCCACCTGGAGGTCGAGGATACCGGCCTCGGCATCCCGGCGGCGGAGCGCGAGCGCGTGATCGAACGCTTCTACCGCATTCTCGGCCGCGAGGGCGACGGCAGCGGACTGGGCCTCGCCATCGTCCGCGAGATCACGACGATGCACGGCGGCACGCTCGCCATCGACGACAACGTCTATCAACAGTCGCCGCGGCTCGCGGGAACGCTCGTGCACGTCACGCTGAGACTGCGGCGCGGGGCTTGAAGCGTCAGCTTTATCCCGAAATAGCGATGGGACTTACCCTTACGCCCCTGGGATCGCCACGACGAGAAAAACACTTTAACCGACGAAGATGTCCGTTGATTGAGAAATTCCCACAAATTGACCGATCTTGATTAATCGAACCCCATTCACCCGCAGTTACCCGTAGCCGCTCGGAACGTCAGAACTGCGTAAGTTTCCATTTCAATAATGATCCGCAGGACCGCCTGCCGCAGGATGCCTGCGCCGCGGACCATACGCATATCAATATTGGAGACTTACATGGCAACCGTAGGCGGACAGGGACAGGTTTCGCACGCGCCGATGACCAGCGACGAAAAACGCGTGATCTTCGCGTCGTCGCTCGGCACGGTGTTCGAGTGGTACGACTTCTATCTGGCCGGCTCGCTCGCGGCCTTCATCAGCAAGAGCTTCTTCTCCGGCGTCAATCCCACCGCCGGCTTCATCTTCACCCTGCTCGGCTTCGCAGCCGGCTTCGCAGTGCGTCCGTTCGGCGCGATCGTGTTCGGGCGGCTAGGCGACCTCGTCGGCCGCAAGCACACCTTCCTCGTGACCATCGTGATCATGGGCCTTTCCACCTTCGTGGTCGGCTTCCTGCCCGGCTACGCGGCGATCGGCATCGCCTCGCCCGTGATCTTCATCGCCATGCGCCTCCTGCAGGGCCTCGCGCTCGGCGGCGAGTACGGCGGCGCCGCGACCTACGTGGCCGAACACGCGCCGCCCGGACGCCGCGGCTTCTACACCTCGTGGATCCAGACCACCGCCACGCTCGGCCTCTTCCTCTCGCTGCTCGTGATTCTCGGCGTGCGCGAATCGGTGGGCGAAGAACAGTTCGCCGCGTGGGCCTGGCGCATTCCGTTCGTCGCTTCGATCCTGCTGCTCGCCGTGTCCGTCTGGATCCGCCTGCAACTCGACGAATCGCCGGCATTCAAGCGCATCAAGGCCGAGGGCAAGATCTCGAAGGCGCCGCTTTCCGAAGCGTTCGGCCAGTGGAAGAACCTGAAGATCGTGATTCTCGCGCTGATCGGCCTGACCGCCGGCCAGGCCGTGGTCTGGTACACGGGCCAGTTCTACGCGCTCTTCTTCCTCACGCAGACCCTCAAGGTGGACGGCTCCAGCGCCAACATCCTGATCGCGCTGGCACTCCTGATCGGCACGCCGTTCTTCCTGTTCTTCGGCTCGCTCTCGGACAAGATCGGCCGCAAGCCCATCATCATGGCCGGCTGCCTGATCGCGGCGTTCGCGTTCTTCCCGCTCTTCAAGGCGCTCACGCACTTCGCGAACCCGGCGCTCGAAGCCGCGACACAGCGCGCGCCGATCGTGGTGATCGCCAATCCGGACGAATGCTCGTTCCAGTTCAATCCGGTGGGTACGTCGAAGTTCACGTCCTCGTGCGATATCGCGAAGAGCGCGCTTTCGAAGGCCGGCCTGAACTACTCGAACGTGGCGGCGCCGGCGGGGACGATGGCGCAGATCAAGGTGGGCGACACCGTGATCGACACGTTTGACGGCAAGGCCGCAGACGCCAAGGAAAAGGGCGCGGCGTTCGAAAAGACGCTCTCGGGCACGCTGAAGTCGGCGGGCTACCCGGCCAAGGCCGACCCGGCCCAGTTGAACTGGCCGATGACCGTGGTCATCCTGACCATCCTCGTGATTCTCGTGACGATGGTGTACGGACCGATCGCGGCCATGCTGGTGGAGATGTTCCCGACGCGGATTCGCTATACCTCGATGTCGCTGCCCTATCACATCGGCAACGGCTGGTTCGGCGGGTTCCTGCCGGCTACGGCGTTCGCGATCGTGGCGGCCAGGGGGGATATCTACTCGGGGCTCTGGTATCCGGTCATCATCGCGGCGGCGACCTTTGTGATCGGGACGCTGTTCCTCAAGGAAACCAAGGACTCGAATATTTACGCGCAGGATTGAGGTGTGGGTAGGTCTTGGCGGAGGCGGCGCGGCTGCCTCCCGCTTCACGCTAGCCTTCTGCTAGCTTCCTGCTAAAAAGTTGTGGCGCAGGGGTTGACAGTATTCGGCCGATTCATCATAATTCTCTTCTTCGGCGAATTAGCTCAGTCGGTTAGAGCGACGGAATCATAATCCGCAGGTCCGGGGTTCGAATCCCTGATTCGCCACCAAATTCAAAAAGCCCGCTTCGGCGGGCTTTTTGTCGTCCTTGATTCTTATAGGTTTCTTAGAATTCAAGGACTTACGGAATCCCGCCGATATCCTCACTGGTAAACCTGACTGGTATACGGGCGCTCCCCAGCAAGCCCCCGTCACGTGATGGATGAAGCTCCCTTGGCCAAACTCCCCAACACCCGAAAAGTCGCCCACACGGCCGCACTTCAGTTCTGCATCGGCTACCCCGAGCACCTGTGGCCCTACTCCAAGAAAAAGAATTTCATCCGTTCGCTCGGTACGGATAAATCCAGGCATCGTGAACGCTATGCCGAGTGCGTTCAGGAATGGAAGGAACGCTGCGCGACGTACCAGACTCTGGCCGATGCCGACCTCCAGAAACAGCGCGAAGACAATCCTGAACTGCTCGCCTGGCAGGAGAACGACCGCGCCCGCCAGAAAGCCGGGCCTGTACGGCACGTCACGCACCTCATCGAAAGCGAGCGCCGGGATCTCGACCAGTTTGTTGCGCGGTGGGTTGCCCATGCCATGCACTGGCACGATGAAACCATCTCGGAATGCGATGACGATGAAATCGCCGATACGGAAACCACGCTTGCCGAGCGCCTGGAGGAAATAAAGCTGTGTGTCCGCCGGATGCGGCCGTCCGAATCGTGGATTGACGAAGTGGACGATCACATGAGCGAATGGTGTGGCTTCGTCCTAGCCACGGATTGCCCCGATCGCAAGTCCTATCTGATGCGCCTGCTCGTACAGGAAATGAGTGCACTGGAAGCGTCACTATCGCTACTGGCAGGAAAGCCCGTCGAGACTCCCCTGCTGACATCCAGCCTGGCGAAATCTCCTCCGACTGACCTCCACTCCGACAAGCCGAATTTTGTTGGCCCCCGGCTTCACCCCCACGATTTCCAGACCTGCTTCGACAACTGGAAAAATGCAGGTCAAAAGAAGCAAAGCAGTATCGACGAATTCCGTAATCTCTTCGTCGATTTTGCAAACTTCGTCATCGGGAAAGAAGCCCCGCTCAAGGACGTCTCAACCGCCGATATCCAGGGCAAAAAGCACATCATCAAATGGCTCGAGCATGTTGCCCACACGAAGCAGATCAAACGGGGGACCTTGAAAAAGCATCTTCAGGCCATCAGTGCGATCCTCGGTAATGCATTTGGCCGGGGTGAAATTGAATACAACCCAGCCTTGGGCATCGATCTCGATTCACTCGCCATTCGAGGCACCACGGCACAGACAACAGGCCTCAAAAAGGACAACGTTCATCCGTTTACTGCAGACGAAATTCGCCAGTACTTCAGCCGCCTGACGTACTGGACGACCGTCCGCACCCTTCAACGAGAAGTCGCATACTGGTTCCCGCTCTTTCTGTTCGCCTTCGGTGCCCGGCCCGAGGAAATCGCAACCTTGATGCAAGATGACGTCCGAATCGACTCGAGGGGCCAGTACTGGATTCATATCTACACGCCAACACTGAGTCCGAACGGACTGATACGCAAGCCCAAGCACGAAGTGTCCTATCGACATATTCCCCTGCCCCGGCATCTGATGCAGCTCGGGTTTGCCGAATATTTTGCGACACGTCGCCCCGGTGACTGGCTCTTTCCCTGCAAGGTCGCCGACGCGGTAGCTGCAGCCGAACAGGAGGAGGGGCGATCCGCGCAAACGCTGAATGATCTTGGCGACTATCTCCGCGAGGTCGCCGAGATTACCAACGAGAAAAAAGTAACCTACAGCTTGCGGCACACGTTCAAGGATGAACTACGTCGCCGGGCGGTTCCCAAAGAGGTCAGTGACGCATTGACGGGGCATGCGGGAGAAAACTCAAACGCTGGTGAAGCGTATTACGGTAGCCAATGGTACCCGGAGGAACCACTGCTTGAGGCCATGGACAAACTTCAGCATTTTGAGTTACTGCCCGAAGACTTCCCGACCTGGGCTCAGTTTCGCGATGCACTACAACCAACGGGACCAAAACGGGGTCGCCCGCCCAAAATCAGAATTTAAACGGCAACGCATCCACGCAGACAACTACCGCACAAGATACCAGCTAGAACATAAGCCAATTCATAGCCTCTAAATAAGCTATATTTCTATCTTTCCTACAAATACGTGACCCATGAGTATCCACAGTGCGGGCTGGGCGGCTATTGGGGCAAGCACCACGGCCATTATCAGCGTCCTCGCCAATATTTATCTTGCCAGCAAGAGTCGCAATCAAATTTTCGAACAAGCGACACACCAGATCAAGCAAGCAGCCATATCTCTGGACGTTCAACGTACGTCCACAGTGCGTACAGCAGCCACGTTTATTGCTGACAAGCGCCAAAAATGGATAGATGAACTGCGATCAGACATTGCAACACACCTTGCAGAGTCACAAGAATATTTGTGGAAATGGGATGCTGTTCGAGAAGAATGGGGAAGATTGCATGGCGATACCAGCATTCCGCTCAATCAGCGTACGATTAAAGCAAATCAGCTTCTAGTCACATTCTCGGAGAAGAACGGAGCAATCGACCGAGCTCACCAAGAACGTCACCACCGCCTGCGCTTCCGCCTCAATCCAAATGAAAAAAATCACATGGCGTTACGTGATATTCTAGATGAGATCCGAAAAATATTGAGCGATACACAAGGATCGAGAAACCGCGAGACGGCAATCGCATTGATCAATCGCCTACGTGAGTTAGTACTCGAAGCAGACATATTAACCAGTACAATTTTAAAGACGGAATGGGAGCGAGTAAAACGAGAGGCAGCATATCCAGAAGAAATGATTGCCAAAATCCCCCCACCCGCCTAGACTCTACTCCAAATCGATCATAAACGTGACGTTTTCAGCCAACCGAGCTTGAGCAAGATAAATTGCCTGACTGCGGTCGCAATACGTCGACACACACTCTGGGCAGCGACTTTTCGGCGATAACTTAAAGGGGATGCAATATGGAATTTGACGAAGATGGACTAATCACTCCAGAGGCATTGGAACAGCTTGTTGAATATGAACGGCTCGAATCGAAAGCAACTGCTGCTCATGCACACAACATGGATATCGCACAAATTTCCGCACTTGGGCGACGCATTGTTGAACATTGTTTGGTAAGTGTGGCAGAGAACCGCGATCTACTCGAACAGGAAGGTGCACTAAACGTCGACATTGGACGATTCCTAAAAAAGGAAGGCTACACAGTCAACAAGCTCGACTCACGAGGAAATAGATATCAGAGATCAATAACAGAAGGCGTACAGAAAGCAAGTGTGGCACCGAGGTTGAATGAATCCACCAGGGTACACTCCGACTTTATCATCAATGATCGAGGCGATCGTGTAGAACTTAAAACCTCCGCATTTGCCACCCCGAAAGACAAAGTTCCAGACGATTTATTCGATAAAGATCTGGCATATTTAGAGAGAGATCCATACAAAGGAGATTTTGACCGCTACGCATATGAGGGGTTGAGTCGCAACGAAAGATTAGCAGAAATGGCGCTGTTTGTTGCAGACAAAAATATCGCGTGCGGTAGCTCTAGACTTCGCTCCATGATTGGAGACATTGATTCGCATGATAAAAAAATAGGTACAACCTCGAGCGGATTAACATACGAGGTGCATTCCGGCTTTTATCAGCCAAGCGAAGTGCTAGAAGTTGAGAGAACGCGACCTATACGTGTGGAAAATTTCATCGTACTTCTCGCATATCCATCTCAGCAATACTAAAAAGAGAGTCGGTTAGCGTCGTAAGCCACTCGATCAGTACACGCGGCAAACGTCGGTCGCTGAATCCCGATACCTCAAAAAATTGAGCCCGGCCAGAAACAGCGCGGACTCAATTAATCAGATCTATTGCAATTTGTCAGCGACTGACTCAGCAGAGAGGAAAAAAAATCGTGCGGTTGCGTTCCCTCAGTTCCCGACGGAAACCTTTCGGCTCCGGCGCCATTGGCCTGTTCTTCACCAGAGACACTGGCAGATGATGCACAGCCGTTCGGAAGTGAATTTCCGCATACGGAGGCAAGGCTTCCGATGTGCCAGAAAAATTCCCCGACGAAAAGCGCATGAACGTATCAAGCCATTGCCGCAGCGGGCCATCAAGCTGCAACCGGCACGCATGGACCATGAGGGCTATGCCACACGGAAATGCCATTTCCATAGCCTCAGGACCGTAATCCAGCATCAGCGTCTTGCAATCCATCGCATAGAGCGCTGCGGCGATCGTAGCTGGGTGCGAGGTCGCCAGCAGCATCTGGCCGTCGTCGCTGATCAGCTCGCCGATCAGGAGGCTGTTCTCGTAGTTGTTAAACCGTAATTTCATCGTCTTTCTCTCAAATGTTGTTGGCCTGTTCGCCGTATAGCGATCGGGTGGCAAGCTGTACGGTCCCGCCTGGATTACGCCTCGTCGTCACATCGCACCAGCCCCTGACGCGCGTCAGGAACGAGGTCGAGCGTGACGTCCGTCCACGCACGGACCTTCAATGCGTGCATCAGCCGTTGCCATGTGAAATCGGCATCCTGGTCATATCCGCACCGGCCGACCATCACGTAGCGGCGGCCGCTCGCCGTCACGCCGGTCCGCGTGACCGGATCGAAGTGCGTGATCGGCGACGACACCTTGCCTTGATAGTCAGCAAAGCCGCAAAACCTACGCTCGCCGCTAGGTAATTCGCGAATCGTCCAGCATTGAAGGTGAATCTCCGCCGGACCTGTTCTTGGTAGTTGCTGCATCGTTCGCTCCTGGTTGTTGGCCTGTACATGACGTATAGGCACCTGTCGCGAACGACAGCGATCCTTCACTCCGGGTAATCCTGGAATTCGTCGTACGCGGCAACAATGCGCTCGTAGACGCGGTTATCGCGGTGATACGCGATCACGTCATTCCAGTCGCCGTCCAGCATCCGCACGGCTGTCTGGATGTACGGCCCATAGTGCTTCTGCAGGAAGTCGAGCTGCACGCCCATGTCGCAGTCATCCAGACCGTTCGTCACGATCTCGACCACGGCTTCGGCTTCCGTGATGTAGATCTGTGCGGCCCGGAATTGCCGCCAAGTCGTCGGCGCCGACGGAAACCCATATTTCCCGAACACTGCGCGGATCTGCTGCGCGGCCTCCGGCGTCAGCGAAATCCGGTCGTCCGGGCTGTCATTCGCGGCTGTCCGGTGACGTGTGATGCCACCCTCGTCGATGAACGACCGGGCGTCGCCCGCCTGCTTCAGGATGCGTCGATACTGCAGTTCTCCCGCGTCAACGATCTTCCTCTTCGCTACCATGCTGTCTCTCCCAAAAGGTTGTCCTTGAGCCGTATAGCAACTGGGTTGCCATACGGCTCGTGGCGTCACGCGCGCCGGAATCCGTACGAAGCCCAGGCATGGGCCTCGACGGAATCGAGAACGAGCGCAGCGGAAACCCAACGGGGGCCAGTCGGCGTGTAGATCGCAACGGACAGGCGATGTGACTCGAGCGCGATACCGATGTAGCGGCCAAAACGACCGACGAACGGCTCTTTGGCCCAGAGGACCAGACGCTTCGAAAAAGACGGGGATTTACGACGATGCAGCGTGGCGCTGCGAGATGCGGAACTCTTCATGCGTACCTCCTGGTACAGGCGAGCGAATCCATCGAACCGGCAGAACCGCCGGGCTTAAACTGGATTCGCTGCTGCGCAGCGAGGCATGTGAGTTCGCGATGAAATGCGAATGGGTGAACATTACCCGATGGCCTTTCCCCTCGTCAAGCAGGCTACGTGAAGATTTTCGTCCACTACCTATACGAAGCACCCGGGGATCAAAACCGGGCTTTTTCGACAAGGACATCACTATGGACAATCTGCACGACGTGTTTCACTCTGTTCTCGTTTCCGACGGCCAGCTCATGTCACCGGACGAAGTCCGGACATCCGTTCGAGGCATACAAAACTACACCCCCACGCCCGACTGGTGCCTGGCGGGCCGGGCAAGCGAAGCGCTATTCGCGGACCTGTATGTCGGCACGGATATGGAGATGACGTTTCATCCCGTCGAAGGCGGAGCCGCAGGAAATCACGTCATCGTGGCCATGGACACGTTGCACGCGCATCATGCATTCGTGATTCCGATGTTCGATCCGCCATCGCAGGAATGGTCCGCATCACTCGGCGATCGGATCATGCGGTTCTCGATCGGAACCCACAACAGGGAAAGCCTCGCGAAAACTTTCAGAGGGAGGCTACCGGAGGGCACGCAAGAAATACTGAGAGCACTACATCAGGATGTGCGATCAGTCGATACCCGTGCCGTGGTGGAAAACCTGCCCAGGATTTCGCTCCAGGCGGCCGCGCTCGTACCGAGGAACATCCCGGGCAGAGTCGAGCAGGAAGTCACACGCAGCATTTCGCTCGTCGCTCCGCAATCGATACTCAAAATCGAGCGCATCCGGACTGAGACACAGCAGGACACGATGCACTGATTGGGAGGGCCTGCACATGCAGGCCTTCTTACTTTGCACCTGGCTCACACGGATCATTCGTCCATATCCGCGACTCGGCCCGTGGCTACCCGCTCCCGTCGTTCTTCATCGCTCATGCGCGACGTCGGCACCAGATCCCGTACATCGATACCGCAAGGCTTCCGCCTGAACACGCGTGGCAGCCAGCGTCTTTTTCTACGCCAACCATGCAGCCGGGTCAGTACCTCGTCGTAGAACGCGTAGAACTCTGCCTCCGAAATCGACCTGACGTCCGTAGTTGGCTCCTCGCATTCGACGTACCGCGTCACACCGATCTCCGCCATCCGCCGGGGGCCATGAGAGTAGATCACCCGCAGCAGAATCTGCCACTCCGGGTCATAGCGCAGGTATTCGACGAACCCGTATTTATCGCGCACGAAATATTTCACGGCGTGCCGCTCCACGACCGCAAATGCCTGAGCACGTCGTCGTACACGGCCTGAAACGACTCTTCAGAAATACACACGACGTTCTGCCGATCGAAGTCCGGTGCCGGATTCCCCTGGTATCGCATCACACCGATGTCGTCGACCTTGCCCTGGTGCTGCTCATGAAAAACGACGAGCAATTCCCTACCTTCGGCGTTGTACCGCAGGTAGTCGACATGGCCGTAGCATTCCCGCCTGTAGTATTCCATCGTCAGATCCGCAACATCGCGTTTCGGGAACTGGCTTGCGCACGCAGGATTGCGACCTGCGCGACCAGGAAAGCCAGGCGCGCATCGTCCCCGAGCGCAAATGGAGCCAACCTGTCCAGCTCTTGATGCCGCTGGCAAAGATCGATCAGCTTCTCGCGCTGCGACGACTGCAGCTTGCCGCCGGCGATGTTCACCAGCATCGACAGCAGCTCAAACCAGTTCAGATCCTCGACTGTCGGATACTTCATGTTGATCTCCGTCGTGCTCATCGCGCGAGTCGCTACACCTCCAGAGCACCTTTGCTCAGGACACCAGGAGGTAACGTGATTTTCAGAGCCTTGATTGCCCACAGTGAGAATTACCAAGAAACGCTCAACATCGCCGCGCCTGATTTCGAACTGGCGAGGCGCGCGGTTGCAATCGGCCATCCAGGCGCGACGCTTCTCTGGCTATGGCCAGTCACGCTGGCGACGACGCCATCGGTGGGAATTGACCACGACCACGACTCCGATCTGCTGGACCTGTCGAATCTGTCGTGACTGTTACAAGGACGACGGGTAGCCCCGGCTAAAGTCGTATCCCGTCAAGATTGATTCTGCCCCGCACTCGATGCGGGGCATTTCACGTCGGTCGCCAGTTCGCAGCAATCAGCCATATCGCGTGTAATGGCCACGGCCGACCGGCCAGAACACAAAAGCCGCAAGCGGCGGAATCGCGAGATAGGACCAGTGCCAGGCCAGATCCGGCGTGCCGTACACGATCAGATACAGCACGTTGAAGCACAGTGCGATCTGCAGCAGTGCGACCGCGCCCCGGGTCACGGCACGAAGTTTTGTCAGCGTCGTTTTCATTGTTGTTCTCCCATATCAGCCATCAATAGTGGCTGGTCACACCGTATGGATTTCCGTGAATGTCCGTGCTGCCGCACATCGGCGAGCCATCGATATTCACCGTGGGCCGAAATCCCGGCTCAGATCCGGACGTCGGCGTTTCATCGTCGGACACATAGCCGATTTCCCCCGACGCGAACATTTCCTTCAGCAGATAAGGGGCTCCGGGCTTCTCCGGCAGCCAGGGCAACTCCGTTCCCGAGATCTGCCGATATCGGATAACCGCGATCAGCGGCAGCAGCCACCAGCCGACCATCCATTCGCACGCGCTGATGCCTCCGGTTGCCGCTCGAAGTGCATCATCCGCCGTGAAATAGTCGGATGCCAGAGACGCATTGCCAATCGCGATCAGTGCGCTGATCGTGATGCAGACGAGGTTGAGCAGCAGGTAATAGCGAGCTGCATCGCGGATTCTGTAGAGCATTTTGTTCTCCTATTTTTATTGCTCAAGGCTGTGACTCACAGCGTCGACAGAATACACCTTGCCCGCGAAAACACCAAGCAGAATTTACGACTATCCCATTGATTATTAACTAGAAAATACGGTTTCTTTTTAGTCACCACCTCACGACCTATACCGATATGCGGAGGCACGTCGACAAGCCCAGATCGAAGCAGAAAACGCTGACCGACCATCATGACGGACTCTCACCATTGGTCAGTACGGTATTCCGATACGACCGGCCCGGCGGAACCAGACGATGCGCCTGATAGACACCAGCGGACGGACGGCGCGGCGTCCAGCCGCGTGCTTCGCGCGCACGATCCTCGCGTGCAAGGATCGCGTTCCACTTCGTATACGCGGTTGTGGGAGATGATCTGCCGCGACAGGACCCGGCGTCAGCCGGTGCGGACCCCGCCGCCGTCGCGTGCAAGCTGTCATCGATGATGCGCGGGTGCGCAGCACCCGTGGCAACTGGCTGGGGTCCCCGCATGGCACGAATACACAACTGATCTGCCATGTGGGGCAGCCAGTGGCTGCACGGCTTGCCGGATCACAGTAGCGCCAAGATCTGGAAGGACATCGGCCCTGGCTGACGACAGCGATCGGCGGCGGGGTCCGCACCGGCGTAAGCCGGGGTGAGGAGAGATTGACCTTGCGAGGCGTCGCGACGAACACGTGGTGCTGCTCGCCCCCTGGCGAGCAAGGCCGGACGCGGGATCGAAACAGTTGCCCTCTCCCGTGTCCGGCCGGGCAACCGGCATCGGTCGCCCCCAACAGTTGCAGGCGTGCGTGGCGTACCTCGCGGCACCGATGGCTGCACAGCCATTCGCTATACGGATCACGGGGACGCGCGCCCGATGCACCACGCAGCAGGTGATCCCCGGCAACGTCACGCCCCGGGAGAACATCACATGCAGGACACCTCGCACCAAACCTCCACACCGATACCGCACAGCGAATCGGTCAACATACCGGCATCGCCGACACCAGCGAGCACTCCGCGTCGCACGGTAGATCGTGGCCTGACCAGCGAAATCGCGCCCGCGCTGCTCCAGCAGCGGGCCTGGATGCGGGCGCTGTCGCTCATCGACCGGTTTCGCGTGATTCGCACGATCGACGTCGCTGTCGGCATATTTCCGGAACGCTCGTTCAAGGCCGCCCTGACAGCCGCGCAGCGGGCCATGCGCAGGCTCAGCAACGCCGACCTGATCCGGCGATACCGAACCGACCGGCATCAGCATGTCTATGGACTGACGGCTGCAGGCGCGCGCTGGCTGAACGACCAGGGCGTGGAGGCAACGGCTTCGGTACGCCGTGTCGCCGACATGACGAACCCCGAGCACCAGCTCTGGATCGGATTCATCACCCTGTGCTGCGAGGCCCGTGCCATACCGGCGATGACCGAAAGTGAGGCCTTACGGGAAATCGCGGCCATAAGCGGTGGTCGCCGGAATGCTGAATTCCTCACCGTCCGGTTGCATGAGAAATCCCGGTCACTACGCCCCGACGTGCTCGCTTTCGAAACGGACGGGGCGACGTGGTTCGAGATCGACCGGAGCAAACGGGGATCGGATCGCGAAGCCGCACTCGTGGCGCTGGTGCAGAGCATCGGTAGCGGCCTGACGAACGGACTCCCGTTGCGACGCGTCGTTGTCCTCGCTCGCAACGACCGCATCCTGTCCCGGGCGCAGGGGTTGCTGCGGGACCGGATACGGAAAACCGCTGATCAGCCGATGACGACTGAGTCGGAGCGGCGTCTGACTGAGACCGAACCTGGCACCTTCGTTGTCCGCGCGCTGGTCTATGCCGACGACAGCCAGCAATTTATCGAACAAACTGTCGGGCATGTCATTGTCCAGCTGCTGCCGACCTGGCTGCCGAAATTCAGGCAGACTCGGCACATGGTGCCGTCTACCGCCGGATGGCTGGAGGAAAACTATCTGCCGTATCGCCGCCCGGACAGCATGGAGCCGTGGTCCGCGCCTGAATCGCCCCTCATAACGTTGGCCCCTGAGTGATCCGCGCGAGTCGCTATACATAGTGCAGCATCAAACAACTCGAGGGCATCATGCAGGTATATGGAAATGTGGCAAGCGAACCCCAAAGGCGGGTCACCAAGGCTAGCGGTCGCGGCTATTACGAACTCAGACTCGCGGAAAGCCAGCGCGGCCAACGCGATGCGTCGGAAACCACCTGGTACACCGTGCGGATTTTTCGCGACGAAGATCCCCATCTGGCAAAAGGCGACTTCGTCAAGGTCACCGGCCGCCTGACCGCTGACTACTATCTGTCGCGTGAGGGCAAACCCACCGGGACATTACTGATTCTGGCATTCGAGGCGACCAAGATCGCCAAACCCCAACAGGTGGCCCAGGCCGCCTGACAGGCAATAACAACAAGGCAAATCCTCCTCTACTCATTCTGGGCCTCCTCGCGAGGCCCGCTTTTTTGTCGTCGCAGTTCTCATCAACCGGAAGGCTGTCCAGATCATCGAGAACACACGCTCATAGCGTGATCGCGCTTCTGTTTCCGTGCGAAGATGGAGCGCGTGCTGAGTCACTAAGAACGAGGGATTTATGTCTAGCTGCCGGGAAATTGCTCGACGCTCTTGTGCAGAACCGAAAAAGAATTTTCGTTCGCTAGAGCAGATGGTTCGATCCTACATCAGGGATCATCGGCCGATCGAGCAACAGGAATGGGATTTTTTTGAGAAAGCTCCTTCGTTCGACATTGCTCTCGAAAATGCTGCACTAGCAAAGAATCAGAAGGGGCAGCGCTTTTCCCACCAATACCGATTGACACGAGCCAATCTGAAACGTGCACACGAGACGTTGAAGAAACATCGACCACAGATCGAGGAGGCGGAGTCCTTCGATGACGTATTCAAAATTGTTGAAGGGATCGTTGCGGAAATTCCTGGTCTTGGGGAGTTGTATACCTACGATACGGCGCTAAGAATTTCAGCCGCCCTTCAAATCAAACCGGAACATGTCTATCTACACGCTGGCACCAAGGTAGGAGCAAAGCGACTGGGGATCGATACGAAACGCGTGTTCATTCACCGGAGTGATCTCCCCAACGATCTGCAGCAACTAAAGCCTCACGAGATCGAGAGCTTTCTATGCATCTATAAGAACCAACTAGGGGCCGTGATGCGTCTCCGGAATCTGTAGCTATGGCCACAGGACGAGACACCCCCCTCATACCTCGCCCGATGAACCCAACGCGCCAGAGACGTATCGATCACGGCTGGCGCGCCCCCTCAACCTGAGACTGAAAGCCTCCCTGTCTCAGTCTCTCCTCCTTAGGGGTGACCCTCCGTCGTCGCGGGGTCCCTCCCGAGGGCGGCGTATCGTCGCCATTGGCCGTTAGGATGCTGGTATCTGATATGGCTTTTGTCTCACAGCATTAAACCCATTCGCCGTTACAACAAGAGTCATCGGCCAAGCCTCGCAGGCCTCTGGAATTTTTTGTCCCAGCGATAAGCTCTATGCCAGAATACAGGCCTCAGACTTTTCCAGATCATCCAAGGAGATCATCTAATGGCTGGCAAATCTGCTTCCGAACTCCGCGCTCAGCTCGAGCAGCTACAGGCAGAATACGATGCAGCAGTTCAGGCGGAATCTACCGCCGTACTCAACGACATCCGTGAGAAAGTTGCAGTGTACGGTTTCACAGAGAAAGATATCTTTGGCCGTAAGCGTGCAACGCAAGGTCCGAGCGAAGTGAAGTACCAGAACCCGGAAACGGGAGAGACCTGGTCGGGTCGTGGCCGGGCACCCGGCTGGATCAGAGATGCCAAGAATCGCGACAAATTCCTGGTTAAGTAACGTCGCAAATCCAAAGAAACGAGAGTGCTATTTACATCACTCTCGTTCTACCTGGCACCTCGCAAGCGAGGTGCCCGTGCCCGGCTCAATTAGCGGTCGAGGTCTCCACCCGCTGTCCGACGACAGGCTCAGGCTTCATTTCAGATGACACCCCAACGGCCGACGCGGCATCCACTGGAACTGCTGTCGTTACTGGATCAAGCGAGACCGTGATTTCCTCTGGATACGCGTAGTTCGCACCCGTCGCACGATCAACGCTGTTAAAGATCAGCGTGCCACCAATACCAAACAGAAGGAGATTCCCAGCCAGTGCTCCCTTTCGGGTCTTTGACGAGAATTTTTGTTCTGCCGTCTGGATACCGTCTTTCTCGCATTGGATCGTAAGATCCGATGAGGAACGCTTGACCTCGACCTTACCCGGCGTCACGACCTGATAAGTGCCGCCTTTGTTCTTCAGCATGCACGAAGCACCCGCCACATCCTCAGCAGCCTGCCGGGTCTTGACCGAAATCGTTTCGTGGGTGCCACCTGTCACCGTTGCGCAACCGGATAACGCCATCGCAAACGCAAGCCCGGTGACAATGATTATTTTCTTCATCGCTTCGTAGCCTCAACTAGCAGAGTGAATGACTTTGAACGTCGCGGGATCGATTTGTACGCCGCCCTCTTTCGGCTTGAGCTCATGCGTTAGCGCTTGTCCTGTGTTTGCGTCATAGTGACCGCGCTCATATGCACTAGCGCATTGCCAGTAGCCGGGATCGGCATCGCGGCAAAGAACCCGGTCTAGGACGGTATATCCATCGCCGTTGCTTCGAGCCCCGACGAGATCACCAGTTGTACCGAAAAATGCCGAGCCCAAAGTCGATGGAAAGCTCATCGTTTTCATATCGCTTTGACGCACGAGCGCGGGCTGTCGTATGTTCATTACGCCGGGTATCGCGAACGTCTCGATAGTTGTCCAACCACCGAATTCGTCGAAATCCTCCTCGCTCAAATATGAAGCGTGACCTGGATGCCATTTTTCAGCATTCTTCGCATAGGCCGGGTACGCCTTTTTCAGTTCCTCGGCGCTCGATTTTCGCAGTGGCCCGAGTGTGCCAACGACGAGAATCCCTGGCTTTGCATCGGTCCCGAGCGCGCTCGCGATGGCCTTCTTCGCGACCGTTGATTGCGCGTTCTGCTCCAACTGCGTTCGGGCCTGATCATATTGAGATTGCCCCGGAGCAGATGGGCCAAGACCAAGCCTGATGCCGTCCCGACTGGCACTACACGCGGAGAGTGCAAACACAATGCCGGAGACGACGAAGAATCTGAGAGTGCTTCGTTGCTTCATTGCGATACCTGATGCGAGAGCAAAGACAAAATCACCCAGACCATTCCCGGGATGTCCTGAAATGGCAGGGACGCTGGGGCGTGACAAAGGAATAAAGCGGCGCTGGCCATCCTGCAGGCGAGCAGAAAACGGCCAGGCAGGGCGCACGAGGCTATTTCACCTTCCGGATCAGATACCCCGATACCTCGAGATTTCCATCAAGAATCGGCTGTACGACGACCCAGCCATAGTTCGGTAGCGAGCCAATCGGGACGTTCGTATTATTTGCTCTGCACCATACGTTGCCCGTACTGCGCTGAATTTCGCATGCATCTTCTGAGCCACGCGGCTCCCGCGACATCCGCATCAGATCCGCATGAACCTGTGCGGCTTCTCGCTGGCGAATGCGCTCGCTAATCACCTGTTCGGCCACCACAGCGGCCGCATGCCCCTGCTGGTCAGCCCGATCTTGCGCGAGCAATGCGGCATAGACTCCAGCAAGATTACTTTCAGGAATCGACCAAATCGCGCCAACAACCTGCGCGTGGTTGATAGCCATCGGCTTCCCGGTTTCGACAGGCCCCGACCCAAAGAAGGTCATCGCTTCACCAAAAGCACTGAACCGACCAAACGTCGAATTGCACACCGTGTACTCAGCGTTGTAGGCGAACGCGCCAGGACCGCAGTAGCCCATGTTCCGGTGAACCGTCAGCCACCAGTGTCTTCTGTCTTCGGAAACGAAGAAAACCTCGTCATCTTTGCTGCGACGGCCGACTGGACTACGACTGACGAAATCCGCGATCCAGTGGTCATTTTCCTGGTGAACGCGCAGATAAAAGCCCTTGTCCATGATCGCGGTGGGCGTCTCGCTGACCAGGTATCGGTCGCTCGCAGCCGGATCAGGCGTCAGTGGCACCGTGGACGCACCGGTTTCCTCGGGCGAGTTATTTACTGCACACGCGCTCAAGGCAAGCGTCGCTACGACCAAGATGGCCGACAGTCTATTTTTGATCCGCAGCACTTCAATCCCCGTAAGTGGCCAAGCAAGCCAAGCTTCTGGAAGCTCGAAATATTCACCATATGACGTTTTACGATATTTTATGATGTTAACTGGTTCGCGCGCTAGTACCACACTCAATGCCGGGTTACGACATTGAGTGTTGGTACATGGCGAATGTGTCAGACGTTGGATTGAGGCTAGGAAAGAGCATCGCAAAAGAACGTGCGGCGAGAGGCTGGACGCAGGAGCAGCTTGCGGAATTACTGGATGTCGAGCAGGAAACCGTCTCGAGATTCGAGCGCGGGCTCACGCTTCCACCGCTACCACGCCTGCTGCAACTCGCTGATGCATTCGGCATACCGGTTGATGCCCTCTTACGCGGCACGACGGGCCGAGCGGCAGATGCTGGCTCCGAGATCGCCAGACTGCTTGAAAGCCTCGACGACGAGAATCAGGACTTCGTCCGGCGATGTATTACGGAGCTATGTGAGCGCTTGCCTCATCGGAAGTCGACAAAGCGTTAAACGCCCCCTTGATTCCCCAAACCCTGGTCTGCTTGATACCTTGACCGCCCGTCGTCGCGACGTCCCCTCCCGAGGGGAGCGTGCCCTCGTTGCTAGCCGTTAGGGTGCTGGTATCTGATATGGCTTTTGTCTCACCACATGATGCCGTCGAAACGGACAAGCCAGTGTTACGCTGACGGTAGTACGTCGCTCGACTGATCCCCATCGTCTCCCATGGTCGGCCGTCACGCGTAGTCGTCGCCGGTCTCCCGCCACGATGACCACGCGACGCCTGTATGTCGGAAAATATCCCCGCATCGAAATGCTTCCACGTCCAGGACGCGACGCTTTTCGCGATCGTCTTGACTTCATTGAACGACAGCGGCCCGCCGCGCTGCTCGGGAAACATATTGAACCGTTCGGCCTGGCGCAATACGGCGTCGTACCACTCATCCCGGCCCGCCCGGCTTCGCTGATGATCCAGCACGCGACGGTAGGACCACGACCGCAGCTCATCGAACAGGTCGCAGTTTCGCCCGAGCCCGGAGGTTGCCGCGCGCTTTGGCAGGCTCTTCGGCAAATCGACGTACTCTGCCAGCTCGCCAAGATCGTATAGGCGGTTACCCCAGACCGTTTTCCACTTGGGATGAAACGGGTTCTTTGCGATCAGGCCAACGTACCCAGGATCGGATTTCAGTCGATCCCCATAGGCAGCCTGCACTACCGCCGCATAACGCAGCGGCGACCGTCGACCGGCATCCGATGTGACCACCGGCGTTTCCAGCCCATAGAACAGGTGAGCATGTGCGTTGTACCGGTTGATGACCGTCAACGATGGCGGCGGAAGGTTGGCCCGCTCCCAGGCGAGCGCAGCGCCGGGATAGTCCACGTCGAAAACCAGCCACGAAAGCTGGCTCGGAGCATTGGGCTGGATATGCAGGAATTCCAGGGCCTTTTCCGTAGATCGGACGGTCAGACCATATTCGAGTTCGTTCGCACAGTAGGGGCGGCGAGGCAGCCGCTCCCGGAAGACAGCAGATACATCAGCGTAGGGCATCGGGGCTTTTGCCCCGGCGATGCGTTATTTAAATGTGCCCTGTCCCGCTACTGCTATGACCCGATGTCCTCTGCGCAAGCCGGAGCGTCCTGTCGTGAAATCGTTGGATCGCACGTCCTCAACGTCGTCGAGGCTCGTGCGGCTCGCCTCGATGTCATCCAGATATTCGAGGCTCACGACGAATAGCGCCGGAATTTATTCAATCCACAGCCAAGGTTATCAAGCCGCTTCCATATCTGCCGTAAACCTCATCAGGCACTGAAAAGAACCAGCTCTTTTCAGTGTGCCCGACAGTAACCAGATATCCAGCGAGCCCCCCCCTTCAGTTGCATCTTCATGTGGGGACCGGCTGTGTATGAAACCTCGTCGACATCACCCCATGAGCACTCATTTCGTCGATTCCGAAGATTTTGTCTCCCTTGATCGCATACTGGACCTAGTCGCCAATGCTCTCGATTACCCCCCATACTGGCCACAGGAATGGAATCGGGAACTGACCGAAGTAGTCGGCGAAGAAATGACTTCCGTCATCACACCTCCCGGCATACTGAAACGACCGATATTGATCACCGAGGCAACTCAACTGTTACTCGCTGCGATCAATCGAAACTTCGGATCTGACAAATCTACTCGCCTCGTCTGGAAGAAGCAGATGCTCGCGGATCGCTATGTTCATCATGACGAGAACGGCGAAATCCGTAGAGAAGCCATCTCGCTACTCCGCATGGCGGCAGAATGGCAGTCGGATGCGACGCATATGTTTTTCCGGTATTCGGACCCACCCCACGGTCAGACATTCGAGGTCTGCGACCTCCCTCGCTCTTCGCCATGGGAGCGCATTGCCGAACAAAGTGAAGCAAATCTCATCGGGCTGGACGCGGGAGAGCTATATCGATTTCTGGAGGAACACCGCATCCCATATCAGGTAGTTTCCGGTCCCATGCCCGCTCCCCTAGTCAAGGAGGAAATAGGCACACTGTTTAATGGCCGCAAAACAAGAAACGCCCCAATCAAGGCCATGCAGCCTCAAACGTGGGACATACCGAAGTGGAAAGACGTGCTGTCCCGCGCCAATCAAGCGGCTTGGTTACGTCCCGCGCTGGTAGTGTCCGATAAGCCGAAGCAAGGTTCTCGAGGAGGATCTTCCGCGCTATTCAACCCGGTCCGGCTGGCCCGTCAGCTCTACCAGGCCAAAAATGTTCCACTTGCATATCTCGACAATGTTTTCGAGAAACCCGAGCTGGCCGGATGGCTACCGTTCTGGGAACACGAACGCAAGAAGATAGCCCGCATTGAACGCGACAAAGTCGTGGTCAGTCAGTCCACCCCCCCCCGGAAGCAGCGCCAGTCTCATCAGAGTCGGAACGATGTGTTCGGGAATGAAACCAACGATGAATTTGACGACCAGCCCGGCAGCAAATCCGGGGGGAACCCCGGAAAGATCACTGGAGTGGATTGGCGCGCACCCAAAACTCCCAGGAAACCCTAGCGCCACGGGCCTCCTGCACAAATTTCAAATCCGGGGATGAACCCGGATTTGGCCGACGGTAAGGTTTCAAAAAATTCCGGCGCGATAGGACTCGGCGTCACCGCCCGGAATTGAAACGCACTCAATATCACCGTCGGGAGCCACTCTCATGCAGGACCTCAGTTGCCCGTTCCGGATCAACCGGATCTATCTGCCGAAACGCCCACCCTATCGATTCATCGGCTGCCACGCTAGCGTCGAAATCACCCCGGGCATTTCGTTCGGCTACCTCTGCCCCGTCAATATCGTGTCGCGTCGCCCCATTCTTGCCGACACGATTCCGTTCGCCCTCTATCTCGACGAGCAGGCACATCTGGATCACCAGCCCGACGACCTGGCGTTCCTGAGCATGACAACGGCCAATTCGATTGCCGCTGCCGCCGTAGCCCATGCCTCAACGCTGGGTGCCCCCCGCATTTACCTGGATCGTGCTGAGTTCGCTGAGATGTTCGAACTCGACGACATCTGACACCACCAACCACGCTCGATCAACTGCCCCGGCGACGCCAACTCGCCGTGGAAAAGCACGCCCATCAACAGGATTAGATATGACACGCAAGAACGCCAACGCACTCGGCAACAAAAACTATCTGTCGCTCATGACGACTCCGCTGCGTGGAGAGTTATTCGCGCCCTACAGCCAAGGACCGGCCCTGGAAACCACGTTGCCTGCGGGATTTCCGATTCCCACGATCAAAGACGACTGGGCGATGATGCTGGGATCAATCCCTGGGGTCGAACCGGTGATCGCCATTACGATGGTGATCAACAACACGCATGCCGTGAACTGGTTGCTCGATGGCAGCGACCCTGCAGTGCACAAAGCGCTTGATAGCTGGCTGAGCCAAGGTGCATTTCAGGGCCATTTCTATCGGCCGCATCAACGTACCGGCAAATACCAGGCACTCGTGCTCCCCCTGGGCAACACCCAGACGGCATCCGGCCATCTGATCCGCTACGACCCATCTGAATACGATGGCCGGTTCTCGGAACAGGTGCTGGCCGTCATCCAGCGGAACCTGCTGGGAGATACCTATCGTCGAATCATGCCGACGATCCGGCGCGAAACCTATTGCCCCGTGGGCAACCAAGCCTTCGCCACTTTCGCACGAACGGTGCCTGAATTCGCGGCTGCCGCATGTAACCAATCCATTACCCAGGAGGCCAACCAGACGAACCACGACTGATATCTCAGTACCCAGCCGAAGCAGTTGGAGAGGCGTACGCCGGGTTGCCGCCCGACACGCCTGCATCGGCCGCCCGAGAGACCGGGCAGCCGGATCAACTTCATTTGATGTTCATAAAGGAATCTAGCATGAAAAATAGCACGATCGATTACGACACCCACGGCCGCGAGCAATTGCTCGCACTGGTTCGCCAGTCCACCACGTTCCGGGTGACGAGTACGTATGTCCCAGATGCGCATGCCGAGGGTATCAGGAGTATTGGATTCCGTATCCAGGTTCCGGCGCAAGGTCCGAACTTTCTTCTGTTCACCGGCCATATGCAGCTCGCTGCCGACGACTCGCTGTATCTGTCAGGAAACGAATCAGGGTGGTCATCGCCGACATTGATGGACCCGGCTTTGTATATGGAGCCGTTGACTATCCTCTCGCCGAAGCTGATGGATGCTCTGACCGACGATCTGGTTGGGCGCCTCGATGGTGATCAAGAACCGGCCGTCTCGGCAGAGGCATTTGCCGAGGTGTTCGGAGACTGACAATCCATCGACCGAGGTTCTATATGACGACATTCGAACGTATTTCCACTCGGGATGCACTGAGGCGAAGCAGGCTGCCGGAGCAAGCCCAGGTAGCGATCAATCAGTTATTGGCAGTAGCCAACCGTCGGACAGATCAGGGCAGAAAGGTCGCATCGTTCCTGCTGTCGTGGTGGAGCGCCGATGACTGGGGCGGATTTGATCCACGAATCCTGTGGAGCGTCGATGATGAAATCGAACAATCGATGCTGGCCGTGCTCCTGGTCATATCCCGATTTCGGGCTTACCCGGATTCACTCGGATATGGCGTGGAATTCCGCCTACTGTGCGATCAATGGAAAGACCTGATGCGGTCTGAATGATTCGGATCATTCACCCACAACACACCTAACTTAACCCGCTGTATGGGGATGAAAATCCCCATACATTAGTATGGATTACTAATGGAAAATCATCACAGATTTTGCAACTGGAACTCACAACGTTGCTATTTCCTCCTGTTCAACGACGATCACGTCTTTCGTCGGGTCCAAGCCAAAGCAGCCCGCCTGATCGCATCCCCCCCCGCAGGCGACTCAATCGTGATCCTGGCAGGCTATATCGAGAGTCTGCTTACCAGCCGAATTCCACGTAACCTGGACGGATACTGGCTCTATGCCATCAACAGGCTGATCGACAACGTCAGCTGGTTCGAAGTCGCCCAAGAATTTTTTAGGTTCCACGAGGGACTCTTCAGCGAATCGAACCTCATGCAGATAGCCGAACACGGCGATGTTGAGGATCTGATCATCCCTCAAAGCTTCTGCCAAGAACTGGCTGATAGATGGGCTGCGTTATATCCGGCCGCCAGAAAGTCCGACGGCAGGGATGACGCTCGCCCTCCGTCATCGCCCGAATCAATAAGCAATACCGCTCCACCATCTCAGACAGACGAGCCATTCCAAGAGAACTGGTGGAAAGGTCACGTCACAAAACCCGAGACAAAAACACTCAAATTGCTGGATGGCGACATCCACACCATCCTCGCCGCATTACGTTTATATCAAGATCAGGGCATGGCGTGGCATGGCAATCGACCACCGTGTATCGACGACATTGCGACAAACTGTGGGGAATCTGCCTCTTACGACAGCGAGGATATCGACGCCCTATGTGAGCGCATCAACCTCGGGCTCAACCCCGAGGGATATTCAAGAACTGAGGAGGTACACCAACCATGAACCCCGCTTTCGACCTGAGCCAGGCAGCCCCCTTCGGTGAGCACGAACCGAAACTGATCGTCGAGGAAAACGCAGACCTCTGCACCATACTCGCCGCACTCCGCTATTACCGGAACATGGGAATGGGTGATCCGGGCAAACGACCAGACGAAATTCATGACCTCGCGTCTGGAGAGGCCGATGAGCCATTCATCGAACTAGACGAGGTTATGGGCACCTATGACGCGCACTGGATTGATGACCTGTTCGATCGTCTCTGTGGATTAGATATCTATGCGCGAGCGTACAACGTGATCGTCCGACAAAGCAACGAGGACAAGCGTTGGCAATATGACTATGACGAAGTCGCAGAGGATTTCGTCAAGGCGATTCTGGCAACGTGGGATGCGGGAAGGCATCCGTATTCCGTCGAGCAATGCATACATAGCCTGGTATCTCGACCATGTCAGGCGATTGCCGTGCAGATCGTCAACAACTATGCACTGAACGGTCCCACCGAAGAGTTCTCAGACCTCGTAGACATCGCTCGCGAAAGATTTCCACATCTTTAACCAGATACGGCTACCCAGAACATCGGCTGGCCATCGGATATATAGATAGGGCCATAGAAGTACACGGCACCTGCTCCAGGAAGAGCTGCCGCGCCGAGTCAGGCGAGTGTCGCGCGAAGTCCGCACAAAAAGCTGCCAAGGTCTTCTTTCAGTTCCTTGATCGTCTTCGATAGCGGCGACCGCTCGATATATAGTCTCTCCGCAGCATGGGCGAAATGAAGCTCCTCCGCGACGGCCAGAAAATAGCGTAGATGACGGAGTTCCACGTCGAAATCTTTCTTGATGCCATCGCCACCAACCAATAAGCCTAGCGTATGGACCGAGTTTCTATTGTCATCAGGTATTGACGGTTTTCCTGCATCGAGAAAGCTTCAATGCAATGCCCGAGCACTCCCACGATCATGAGCGCCAATGCCACTCCTTTTCTCGTAGGCGCATCAATGGACAGCAACAACAATGCAAGTCCGAAAAGAAGTAATACCGTGTACGTCACCAGACCACCCACGAAGCTTGACTTTATGACTCGCTCCATGCGAGCAGTTTCTTCGCGTTTTATGTCGCGCTCGTCATGACCTGAATAAAACAACACTGCTTCTTCTGCACGCGCTTTGACTACGACGGAATATCCCACGCCTGCACCGAACTGAAACAGGCCTGCGACTATGAAGACATAGGCCATGCCCCGGGCTAGCGAGCCAGTCGAAGCCGTCTTCCAAAGCAACAGCGATAGAAGCATCAATGCAATGCCTACCGCCATCGCCCCCATCGCCGTATGTCGTTCGGCAGCGTAGTACCGCTGCATGAGTTCAATCATTTCCGTTTTCCCCCGTTTTTACCTGGCGAACCATGCGTTTGCCTAGGCACCTGACCCTCATGTTGGTGATACGAAGTCCCTTCATTGCCAAACTCAAGAAGGGATTGCCAAAAGTGTTGAAACTGCTCGGGCACGCTTTGCTGAGTGCCCTTATGCCCTTTGGCATCCACAGCGCTAGAAATCGTCGTTGAGATACGGAAACCTGCAACGACGACGGCAGCAAGCAATTCTGCCCGCCTACGACTCGCCTCATCGCTGTCGCAACGTTCCGCAAGCGCACCAGCAATGGCTTGCTCCAGGTGCACATATTTAAGTTGATGGCGTGACTGGAGCGCGGGTGTGTTTCGTACAAGCCTGTCGATAGCGATGTTTTCCGGATTTGCAGCATCGGCAATGGCTCGCACCATTGCGCTTTCGATCAATGCAGGCCATGACCGTTCTTCCGGTTGCCTGCGTATTTCTTCTACAACCGCAGAGAGGAATTTTTCCTGATTGGCGAAAAGGACATCCTCCTTTGAAGAAAAATAGTGGAACAGGCTCCGGCGCGACACATCCGCAGCCTCGGCAATGGCGTCCATTGTCGTTTCTTCATAGCCGAGCTTCAGGAAAAGCTTGATGGCGGCTTTGGCGATCCGATCGTGCGTTTCACGCCGCTTCCGTTCCCGCCTCCCTTCCACCGCGCCCAACGGAACTCGCTCACTCATATTGCACCGATTGCAAAGTTACACCAAGTGCATTATGCTGCACTATCGCAGGTGAAGCAAGCGTGCAGCACCTGCGCTGCGGCAAGGCTGTGGTTAATATGAGGCGAGGGTTCTTATGGGTTGGAAGATCAGTGACCTACCAAGGCAAGATGGGCGAGATGCGCTGGTGACCGGAGGTGCGAGTGGCATAGGCTTTCAGGTTGCCAAAGCACTCGGGAAGAAAGGTGCGCGCGTAACCATCCTCGGCCGCGACGCAGCGAAGGGCGAGCAGGCTGTCACGCAGTTGCGCTCGGCGGGTGGCGACTACGCTTTCGAGCAGATGGACCTGGCTTCGCTTGATTCGATCGCGAAGTTCGCTGCGCGTTGGAGTTCCCGGCCGCTCCACATGCTCATGAATGTGGCCGGCATCATGGCTGTACCGCAACGCACGCTAACTGCCGATGGATATGAAATGCACATGGGAACCAATTTCCTGGGGCATTTCGCACTTACCGGCAGGCTCTTTCCGGCGTTGATCGCTGGAAGAGCGCGAGTCGTAACAGTCAGTGCGCTTGTGGGGCGCCTCAAGATGGCTGATCTAGATCCCAACGACCTTCAAGGCGAGCAGAAGCTCTATTCACCGATGAATGCGTATGCGCGTAGCAAGCTCGCCGACATCATGTTTGCCGTTGAATTGCAACGACGTGCGAGTGCAGAAAATATTGGCGTGACGAGCGTTGCAGTCGATCCGGGGACCGCGAATACGGGCTTGCAGCGATACGTGTCCGGCGCAGGAGCGGCAGTTGGCACGGCGTTGATAAATGTCATTGGCTACCCGATTGATCGTGTCGCGGAGAATGTCTTGTTCGCGGCTGTGATGGACAAGCCCACCGACGCGACACTTATTGCTCCCTCGCGCTTCATCCAGCGGTTTGCCTCTCCGCGCGACGTTGGATTGCCGCAGCTTGCGCGCGATGCAGCAACCCGCGCCAGATTGTGGGATATCGCCAAGCGCCTTACTGGCGTGAACTTTGAGATCTGAGGTGAGCCTCGGGTGCCACTCGTGAATCTGGCCAGACGACTCGCGCTGATCGAAAGGAATTGGAAATGATACAGACCACGGTACGCCATCGACGCTCGCCATCCTCGATAGTTGTCTGGCTCTTGCGAGCTGTCTTGGCACTGGTATTCATCGGTGCAGCAGCGATGAAGCTGGACTCGCAGCCGACGATGGTTGCGGAATTCGGAAAGATCGGTCTTGGTCAGTGGTTTCGTTACCTCACCGCCGGTATCGAGACGATCGGCGGTATTGCACTACTTGTTCCACGCATGTCGATCATGGGCGCGCTCCTGCTCTTGCTGGTGGACATTGGTGCGTTCATCGCTCAGGTGAGCATTCTCCATCTGGACTGGGTTCACACGATTGTCCTTGCCGCCATGCTCACTGCCGTTATCGTTCTCTCACGGAAGAACCGGCGTTGAATCGGCTGAAGTGCGCTGACGCATCCGCATTAATCCTGGACAGTTGAAGCGGTGCATGTCGTACAAGCCGGGACCGATGATTGCCCGATAGAAAGGACTATGACTATGCAGCCCATGTTGACCCGACGAATTCTTGTTCAGCTTGCGAGTATGCTCGCCATCGGTGGGATCGCAGGCTGGATACAGCCGGCAGCGTCACAAACAACTGCATCCCGTACACTGGTAGCTACGCGAAACGGCACGGAAATCGGCATGGAAACGATCTCCGTTGATCGCACCTCCCGGCACACAACTGCGAAGATGAGCGTTCACCTCCAGGTGAAGATGCTGGGCATCACCGTCTACCGCTTTGAGCAGGACTCCACCGAAACCTGGAATGGCGACCAGCTAGACGAGTTGAGTTCCGACACCACTGACAACGGAAAGCGTCATACCCTGCGGGTAAGCAGGCAAGGCTCGTCCCTGCAACGGGATGCCGACAGTATGGTCTCCACGATCACGCCCGACAGCTTGCCGGCAACGCTATGCCTAGAGCCGCATTTTCAAACGGCGACCCTGATCCACAGCGTGGACGGACACCTGCTCCACGTTACCGCTCAAAAGGTGGGTATGGAGAGGATTCCGATTGGGAACACCCAGGCAGAAGTAACCCACTATATGCTCTCCGGGGATCTCACCGATGATCTCTGGTACGACGCGGACGGTACACTGGTGCAACGACGTTCGACAGCGACCGATCATTCCGTTATTCAATTCACGATGCGGTAGACGCGCAGTGATTCTCACGTTGAGCTTAGAGAGACGACAATTGTAAAGGGTTCATGTAGTCGCGGAAGTGAACCACTTTGCCGTCCCGCAAAGTAATGAACCAGACATAGTTGATTTGCATCGGCGCATGATCTGGCAATCGCTGATTATGGCCAATCGCCTCGACAATCAGCTCGTTCCCCACTTCGCGCGCGCGAACGTCGCTAAGGGTACCGAAGCGGATGAACTCAGTGAGTGACCGCATATAAGCCGCAATCGTCTCGCGCCCAACCAGCAGCGGAACAGCACCGTCTGGCGCGAATGGAAATTCATGTACAGCGTCGGCGGCGTAAATCGCCATATAGCCGTCGGTGTTCCCGGCTTGAAGTGCCTGGAGAGCTTGTGCAAACCAATCGGGTAGAGAAGATGAGGCCGACATAGCGTTCTCCGATAGAATTACGAACTGTGAACAAACGGACCGCACCATTTCGGACTATCAGTCCGAAAACAAACTCTAACATATCGGACTGCCAGTCCGAAAGTGGTATTGCACGCCGAGGGCGGCCGTCGGTCGCCCCAACGCGGGTTCTTGACGCGGCAGACGCGCTATTCGCCAGCGCCACTTCGCCGAGCGAAGTCACGATGGACGCCATTGCCGCCGCAGCCGGCGTCGGAAAAGGAACGCTGTTTCGCGCATTCGGCAGCCGCGACAATCTGCTCAACGCATTGTGGACTGCCAAGCTGGCAGCCTTGCATACGGCGACGGAAAAAGGCAAATCGCCACTTGGTCCCGATGCGCCGTCACGTGACCGCGCCGTTGCATTTCTCGACGCGCTGCTGACTTTCAAATTGAAGAACCGCCACCTCATCCGCGCCCGTGAAATAGCTCCCGGACTCCTGCAATCGGAGCACTACAAATGGATGCACGGCCTATTAAGCGGTCTAATCGAAGATGTCTCGCCTGATGCGGTGACGGACGATGCCAAATATGCGGCCCATGTTCTGCTCGCAGGTTTGCACATCGATTTAATCGACGAATTGCTTGATGCCGGATTTTCAGTGCAGTCAATTCGGCATGCGCAAGCAGAGCACGCAAGGCTCGTCATCGACAAGCTACGGTCCGACTAGCCCTCACTCCTGCGCTATTGCGCTATTAGCCACTCCCTAGACCGCGTTGTCGCCCAGCCGGCACGATTCCGGAAGCCACAGCTGCGCGATACGCGAACATGTTAGTGCCCAACTGATTCGTGCGTGTATCGCTGGGGATGAGCTGGATAGCGTCAAGCAGCACCGCCGGTTTACCGACAATCATCAGTGTTTTTCGAAATCTTTCCTCCCCTCTGGAAACGTACTCGCTAGTGCACGAGAAATGCGTGGTTCCAGAAAGGATAACGACGCGCGCATAGCCAAAGTCAGCGCGCACAAATCAGTACCCGTCGTACGGAAAGCTAGCAAACCAAATCACGTCACAAAATTAGTTGCCACGCTCGAGTTTTTCCACATAGTACCGACCAATAATTCGTTCGATACCGCTCGCATCGAGAGCGTGTCGAACGGCACTCACATTGACCATATTTTCCGAGTGGAGCATATTCGGCGCAAGGCTCCAATCAACGAATCCGAACTGGTCAACAAAGGCCGTTTGCTCGATACCATCGAGGCGGTAGCCAATCGCATACTTAACATTATTGTTATATACCCTGCCATTGAATGTCGAAGTATGCGTAGTCACAATCTTAAGCCCCCGCCTCTGGGCAAAGCCAAGTCGATGGGGGGGAGAACCGTGTTTGCATTTCACCATTTTTGATGCAGTAGATAGGAAAATTTCGATCTTATGCAGATCGAGCCCGGCTTTCCATCTAAAGGATTGGTCGCCAACGTAGAAATCAGAGACTTCCGGTATCTCAACGTTTACCGCCTCGTATGATTTCAGTATGAGTGGCGGATCAAAATCCTTGAGGGGCAGCAGCATCCCCTCAAATACGGCGTGGGCGTGAAAGACAGCGATTGACCGATCCTTCATGTTCATTAGTGTCAAGCGACTTATACCCGATGCTGCGTGACGCTTCTCTCCCCAAGTTGGCTGCACGATGACCCGGAACCCTATCTTTGTCCAAGCGAAGTACAACGTAAACGGAATAGCAATCAACCCGAGATTACGAAGAATGTCCATAGCTGTCGTGAGGATAGCTTGGCTCAATTATTGATCCCTGCATGCCCTATATACGAGGTGTACACCATCTCATCATCTCCGTGATTCGGCTACGTCGACCCTTCTTCATTTTCAGAGGTTTGCGATGCAGACCAGTCATCCACTTGGCGTGCGTAGTTCAAATGCCCCTTAACCACGGGAAGTTGCTTAGGAGAAACCTTTCCTTGACTCAGCAGGTGCTCGAGAGCACGGATGCGCCTCCGATACCCTTTGGTAAGCCGAGGTACCGCCCCATCTACCAACAAACCGTGTACTTTGAGCCGATACGGTTTTTGGAATAGCTTTTCCTTCTTCTCGGCGATCCTCCAACCACCTAACTCGATGATCGCTCTAACACGGTCTCTCAACTCAGCAGGCTTACCCGTGCCGGAAAAGACAATATCGTCGGCATAACGAGTAAATGTGAGATTTAACTCTCCAGCCAATGCTTCTAGCAACCGGTCAAATTTCTGAAATACAAGATTGGAGAGTACAGGGCTACTCGGGGCTCCCTGTGCCAAGAATCCTTCGTAACATGTGAGGGCAACCATCAGATCTGCAGCGTGGTTGCTATAACCAAGCTCGATCAGTGCTGCACGGACCTGAGCAGCACTCGTTGTGCGGAAGAAATCTTTGATGTCGATCGAATAGGCCCAATCGGACTCGCAATGTCGAGCGGCTGCATCAATATGCGATCGGCCTGGTACAAAGCCGAAAGTGCTATCAAGATAGCTAAAGGAGGAAGCCAGATTGCCTCCAATCCAGCGTTGGATTAGTTTTAGCGCAACCCTCGGAGCTTGGATAACACGAACTTTCTTTCCCGTCCGAATCTCAAACACCCGATAGTACCTAGTCGGTCGCTTTGCTAATGTGCCCACAAACGAGGGGCTGAAGCCAAACAGCACAGCAACTGTTCTGAGAGAAACGACGGGTGGAAGCCCCGCTTCGACCAAGCGGCGAATTTCTGTTTCGTAGAGATTGCGAGTGTCATCAGCTAAAGCACTGACGAAAAAATCTACGGAAGGGAACGTAACAAGAAGTGGTGGCGTGTTCACGGGAAGAGCAAAGCTGAGATTGCTTTCGTTGAGCCGCCTGCCGAAGGGCGGGCGATTCGAAGGATCGGCCGCCCTTCGGCAGGCCCCCTTCTATACGCGGTCTTCGCATACGAGCGCGATACGCACTCACGCGAAACGCGCCACCGAGGCGAGTGTATCACGTCCATTTCTGCTTTACGAGCCGCAAGGCCCTACTGACATCGCTGCTGTTACGTCGACGGCTTATGGGCACAACCGACAAGCCACCTTCGGTGAGATGAAATTTTCCGTCGTGATCTCGGAGTACGAAACCCTTCTTTCGCATAGAGTCCAATTTCGAAGCAAGCCAATTTTCCGATGGCAGATGAAAATCCCCATCCAGGTACCGTTTCAACTCCGCCAAATTTATAGGTGCAAGCAACTTCACCGCAGAGAGAATCGCGACGTTCGTCGGCTCCTCCACTATAGGAGCTTGCACATAGATCTCGCTCTCATGCAACGCAAACGAAGACAGCAACATACGCGCCGCTGTCTCTATCGCTGCTATGGTCTCCAAGTCTGAAACGTACTCGGCATCAATCCAGACTGATGCGGCTTCCGAATCGGTCAGAGACGCGGTTACGTCTTTAACAATACCGGGAAACTGTCGTTCAAACAGATCTCTGAGCACGCCCTCAATTCGTGCATTTGCCTCGTCCGACGAAACGATAATTTGCACATCGGTATCGAATCTTTCGCGCAAATGCTTTGCGAGCACATTCAGTTGCCGTCGGGAAGTGTGTCGTCCCTCATGAGCCACCACAGCAACTTTCTGGGCGTCAACCGTAATGAATATAGTCTCGTCAGCAACCCTGATATTTTTAATATAAGGTCGCCTAGACTTCTCAAGGAACAAGGAGACGTCGGATTCATGTACTAATGCCAAGTTGCCTCCACACTCGACGCACCTGCCCGATGCAATATTGCGCCCTGCGCCCCCAATTGCGAGCAGCATCTGACGTTTTCTGTTCTAGCGTTACATGCCCGTTCGCAACGACAGCAATCACCGCTGGCTCGTAATCTGCCACCACTCGAATGTGGTAGCCCTCGCGCAAAATATTCGCCAATTCACTGAGTGCCTGCCGAGCAGATTGGATCAGCTGGCTAGCTTGCCCGTCGGTGAGCAAATGACGCTTCTTCTGTCTAGCCGCCTCTTCTTGAATCCTCTCCTGAATCTTTCCAATCAATAGGTCTGGCAGTTCCTTATGCTTGAGCTTCTTGATCTCCGGATGACCTATGGCGATCATCTCGCGCGTAGATAGGTAGACGGAATAGTAGTAACGGTTGAATGCACTCCGCCCGAACAGGTTCGCATCCACCTGATTCCCGGACGACACGGCTTGTACAGTTAATGCCTCAGCTACGCGCTCCATAAGCCCTTGCCTCAGACCCGCCTCAGCCAACATTGCGGTGATTGGCCTACCTATTTTTGCCTCGAAGTTAGCGCAACTTTTACACGCCGTGGCGCATCTAGCGACTTACCTGTCACATGCCAGCCCGGAACTTGGCAAAGGAAACTTGAATTCGGTATTCGCAAGAAACGAAGATGGCTCATACGCTGTGCATATATGGCAAAGCAAAATACTCCGCTGCGGCGATAACAAGCATGCATGTAGCAATACTGGCCGACATTCGCAGCAAACAAGGCCTATTTCCAGCATGAGCCCTGAATAGGTTTGCAAGGGTCCTCCATTTCTTTGTCCCAAGATTGCGGTAAATCGCCGCAATTACGTAGAAGAACAATGTACACGCAACGGCAAGCGCAATTAGCCTGAACTGGTGAGGCTGCTTCACGACGATCAACAGCATGGATAGCGACCCCAAAGCAAACCAGTATCCGGAAAACATCCAGTACAGCAGCACGTCGCCAGCGAGCACCGTTGCATCGATTGCCGGGCGAGGTGGTCGATCCTCCCGGTATCCCATCATTCGATTCACTGATATCTCCGCCTGCCTTGCAAGAGCGATCAGTGCCACACCAGTCTTCTTCCACTGCTTTGCTGAGGAAATCAACGTCCGATGCACGCTATCGATTGCCGCAACGAGCTTGGGGAGCAGTAGTATCACAACCACACCTTGCAGTAACTCACTCGATAGGCATTGAGCGGCTATTTTTAGAAGATCTGCTAGTAGCATTGGGGGACCCCGTTCCGGTTGGTTGACCAAAATTCGATCGTTTATTTCCCTTCGTTCATACCCAGCAAACAGCCAAACACTCGCCTTGAAACTGTACGGCATTCAATTCGCTCAACCGACATCCAGCCCTCCGGCCGCCACATCATGCGAAGTAGAGTTCGACGCGATCGGTTGTCCAAGTTGCCACACCAGTCCCAAAAAAATCTGCATCTTCGGTCCAAACCGGGCACCCAACTACAATCGCACAGGCAAGTACAGGCCAATCATCCTCATCCCGAGATCCAATACGCTGGAGCGCAGCTACTTTCACGGCTACATAGATCTCAGCGTCAATAACCTGGATGATAGGAGCCAAGCTATCCAGCACAGCCATAGCGGGCTCTGGCGGAATGCCTCGCTTTTCCAGCAACGTCGGCAAATATTTCCTGGCGTCCGCATACGCGACATCCGGTGCGAAGAACTGGACTTCGTGTGAGTATGTCGCCACCAACTCGCGCACCCTCATCCCAAGAACCGCTCGAATCAGAATATTTGCGTCCAGTACGATAGCCTTCTTGGTCATGCGGACTTAGCACCCGCCTTGCCCTTACCCCCAGCGGCACGACGCACCGCCTTAAACTCGGTCACCAATCCCTCGGCATCCACGCCCCGATCCGCCAGCAACTGATCCAAGGTCTCGCTAGCCTTCTTCATTGCAGCAAGGTGCGCCTCAGCTTGCCCATGAGCTGGGATGAAATACCCGACAGTCTGACCATGCCGAGTGACCGCGACCGGCGTGTTCGCCGCGATGTAGTCTGCCAGATCAGCCCGAAACTCCCGAATCCCAACTTTGATCGCTTCCATGATCATGCTCCAATATACTGCCGACACCCAATTGTGAATCAATGTGTACACATTTTAGCAGGCTATCTCCCAGATACAAGCATGCAATCGTCACGATAAATTAGTTCCAGATAGCTTCACGCCATGCTTTGCGTCCACGCATCCTAAGCCGGATTGCACCTCGAACTCGATCCAGGTAGACTGTTATTTCGTAGCCACATGCTGGTACATCTTGCTGGTACGAAATGAGGGCGGGAAGAATTGAAAAACCCTTGAAAATCAAGGGGGTGGAGAATTTCAGGGGGACTCCCTGATTCGCCACCAAATGCAAAAAGCCGCTGTTCCGCAAGGAACAGCGGCTTTTTCTTTGCCTGCTGCATTCGCAAGAACCCGACGCCCACGAAGACTCCCGTCCCGCTCCAGACACCGCGTCCCGTCTCCCACCGCATTGCCTAAAATCAAGCTACGCGCCCCGCCCGAATCAGCGGGTGCCAGCCTCGTGCCTTGCGGCACCCGCCGCCGCCCCGCCCGCTCCCCGTCGCCCACGCGCGTTTCCCCCATTGCATGGAGAATCGCCATGGCTACCTACGTGGTGCTTTCGCAATTCACGGACCAGGGCATCCGCAGCATCAAGAACAGCCCTCAGCGCGCCGGCCAGGTTGCCGAGCAGGCAAAAAGCTTCGGCTGTGAAATGAAGGAGATCTACTGGACGCTGGGCCAGTACGACATCGTGTCGATCGTCGAAGCCCCGAACGATGAAAGCCTGACGGCCTTCGGTCTCGCGCTGGGCGCGGCCGGGAATATCCGCACGCAGACTCTGCGGGCGTTCAACAAGACCGACTTCGCTGCGATCATCGGAAAGCTGCCCTGATACCTCAAGCAGTGCGCGATGCAAGCGCCTTCGCCCGCGTCGCGCACGCTCTCGAGTCCATAATGCCGTCCGGCATCAAACGCTCGGGCACACGGACTAGATAAGGAGTACGCACAACTTATCGCACCAGAAGAAGCGGACGATTCCCTCAAAACCGATACGTCACTCCAAGCCTCACGATCGGATAAAACTTCAGATCGTTAGCCTTGTTCTGCAGGCTCTGCTCTTCCGCATTCACATTTTGCTGTCCGGCCAGCGCCACGAGATCGGCGGGCACGTCGAAGTCCACGTGCGGCTTGCCATAGGTCACGCCCGCATCGAACGTCACCGAAAAACCTCGCTTGAGCGGGTTATGTCCGAAGCCGACGCCCAGATACGGACGCACCGTCGGATACGACGCCTTCGCATGAACGGTCTCGCCGCCCGCCGGGACAGTCACGCCGTTGAACGTGTACGTACCGTTCATCGGCGTGGCGTCGCCGGAAAGATTATCGTCGCCGATCAGCATGCCGGCCGTCACGCGCAGGCCCACCACATTCGGCGCCGGAAAGAAGTCCACAAAGAGGCCGCCGTGCGTGATCTTGTACGTGCCGTCGTAGTGAAGGCCGTCGCTGTTGAACCCATGCGAGAGGCTAAAGCCGCTGAATTCCGCGCGGATATTGTCGTGAGGTTCAATCGAGAACCCGAGCCCTCCGGTAATCCCGTCCGTCCCCACGCCGCCATAAACCTCGACCGCGTGTGCCGCGGTTCCCGCCGACAGGGCGAATGCCGTCGCGGCTGCAAGTGCAAACGTCTTCAATTGGCTTTCCTGGAAAAGTGGGATATCGGGCGTCGGAAGCGTCCGGACCGCGCACCACGCGCAAGCCCTTCGCGACGGATCGCGGCGCGCGCAGCCGCCCCTGACAAGGCGGTTATCGGCACTTTTCGCGGAGTATTCAGTAAGTCTGATCAATAAGCTTATCGGGGCCGGGAGCAGAAAATGGCCTCCGGTCAACCCTCGATACGCGAGCGCGTCATGCGCAGGAGCCCGGCCATCGCCGAGGTCGCGGCCGATGCGTCGCGCCGTGCGATCGCCTCGAACACGGTCGTGTGTTCGGGCAGCGCCGCGTTGAATACATCGGCGCGTTTCGCATTCACGCGCAACTGCCCTTCTAGCGTGCGGGCGATCAACGCACCCAGCGGCACCAGCAGTTCGTTGCGGCACGCGGCCAGCACCGCAAGGTGAAAACGCAGGTCGGCACGCACCCACTCGTCCACGTGGCGCGCGGCCGCCATCGCCGCGTGCGCATCGGCTATCGCAGCCAGCGCGGCGGCGTCGTGTGCGCTCGCGGCGAGCCCCGCCGCGTAGGGCTCGATCATCTCGCGCATCTCCTGCAGCTTGAGCGCAAACGCGAGCGGCGCCGCGACACGCGCGTACCACTCCAGCACGTCGCCATCGAGCAGGTTCCACGCTTCGCGCGCACGCACCCGCGTCCCCACACGCGGCCGCGATTCCACGAGCCCTTTGGAAGTGAGCGTGCGCAACGCCTCGCGCAGCACCGTACGGCTGACGTCGAAGGTCTCCATGAGTTCGGCCTCGCGCGGCAGCACCGCGCCCGGCGCGTAGTCGCCGCGCAGGATCGCACTGCCGAGTTCGAAAGCCACCGTACCGTGCAGGTCGCGTTGAATCACTGTCTCCGTCGTTCAGATAGTGGGAAGTCCGGCCAAATAATACTATTAATATCACTTAAAGGCGATTTTTGCAGTAGCATCTCTTCCACGAAACGCCCCTGCCTCGGCTCGGAGAGGCAAACCGATTCCGGAGACACCATGAAAATCACCAGGCTCGAAACCTTCGTCGTTCCGCCACGCTGGCTCTTCCTCAAGATCGAAACCGATGAAGGCATCGTGGGCTGGGGCGAGCCCATCGTCGAAGGCCGCGCGCATACGGTCGAGGCGGCCGTCCAGGAACTCGCCGACTATCTGATCGGCAAGGACCCGCTCCTCATCGAGGATCACTGGCAGGTCATGTACCGCGCAGGGTTCTATCGCGGCGGCCCGATTTCCATGAGCGCCATCGCGGGCGTGGATCAGGCGCTGTGGGACATCAAGGGCAAGCATCACGGCGTGCCCGTGCATGCGCTGCTGGGCGGCCAGGTGCGCGACCGGATCAAGGTCTATTCGTGGATCGGCGGCGACCGTCCGAGCGACGTCGCGAACAATGCGCGCGCCGTGGTCGAGCGCGGCTTCAAGGCCGTGAAGATGAACGGTTCGGAAGAGCTGCAGATCATCGACACCTTCGACAAGGTTCAGGGCGTCATCAACAATGTCGCGGCCGTGCGCGAGGCGGTGGGTCCGAACGTCGGCATCGGCGTGGACTTCCATGGCCGCGTGCACAAGCCGATGGCCAAGGTGCTCGCGAAGGAGCTCGATCCGTTCAAGCTCATGTTCATCGAAGAGCCGGTGCTCTCGGAAAACGTGGAAGCGCTGCGCGATATCGTCAATCAGACGAGCACGCCGATCGCGCTCGGCGAGCGGCTCTATTCGCGCTGGGACTTCAAGCACATTCTCGCGGGCGGCTACGTGGACATCATCCAGCCCGACGCCTCGCACGCGGGCGGCATCACCGAGTGCCGCAAGATCGCCGCGATGGCCGAGGCCTACGATGTGGCGCTCGCCCTGCATTGCCCGCTCGGGCCCATCGCGCTCGCCACCTGCCTGCAGATCGACGCCGTGAGCTACAACGCGTTCATCCAGGAGCAGAGCCTCGGCATCCACTACAACAAGGGCAACGATCTGCTCGACTACATCCGCAATCCGCAAGTGTTCCAGTACGAAGACGGCTTCGTGTCGATTCCGCAGGGCCCGGGGCTCGGCATCGACGTGAACGAGGAGAAGGTGCGCGAGATGGCGAAGACCGGACACCGCTGGCGCAATCCGGTGTGGCGCCACGCAGACGGCAGCGTCGCCGAATGGTAAGCGCGGCAGGCGCAGGACCGGCGCGCCGGTCACATCCTGCGCGTTACGTGACGCGTTTCTCTCGCCACGTTTCACCGCCGTAACGTTTGAGGCCGTATCGAAGCCGATTCGCCGCGTAGCGCCCCTGGGCGCACGCGGCGAATGTCGTTTACGCACACAAAAAACACGGCGCAAAGACCCGCCGCACAAGGCCTCACGGCTTGCCGCTCCGCATCGCCCCGCGCGCCGTGCGCACACTGGCCTGCTCCTTGCTGAATCTCCTGCGAAACCAACTAAAAATTGCAGGGACACACATGGAAGCGATGCTCCCCGACTATCTGATCCGCGAGCAGGCGGCCGTCGGTGCACTGGTGGCGTTCGGGATATTGCGCGTGATCGTGGCGGCGATCGCCCGCACGCACGGCTGGCGCATTCTCACGGTCGAGCATGCCTTCATCGGCTTCGCGGTGCTCTGGTGCTTGCCGCAACTGCTCGACCTGCTCTCCTATCCGTCGTCGGTGATCGCGCTGTCCGGGCTCGAAGGCAAGGCGATCGGCTGCGCCATCGCCCTCTTCTTCGCGCCCATTCTCAGTCACCGGCTCGGCTACGAGTGAGGTCGCCTGGGTGACGCCCGCTGCGTGACGCCGATTAAACGAGGCCGCTCGATGACGCGGCCTCGTGCCCCCACGTATCAGCCCTGCAACACATAGCCCGGCACGCTGCGCGCGAGCACGGCCGCGAGCACCAGCACACCGATCATCACGATCGCCTCCAGGTGGATCACGTTCACGAAGCGGCGCGCGGCCGCCGTCGAAGCCGAGCGGCGCAGCTCCGGCATCGCGACCATGCGGTTGTAGCCGCCCAGCACGAGCGCAAGCGCCACGAGCGCGAGCTTGCCGAGCAGCACGTGGCCCCACGAACTTCCGGTGAGCGCGGCGAGCGACCCGCCCGTGCCGCGCAGGCCGTTGAACACACCAGTGGCGAGTACGAGCCCCACGGCGAACATCGCCACGTTCGATACCTGCGTCGATGTGCGGATCAGGATGCCGCGCGCGGTCGAGGTGCCGAGCACCGGCAGCACCGCAAGCCCGCCCGCCATGACAACGCCGCTCCACGCGCTCGCGCTCAGCACGTGCAGCGTGTGCAGGCCGAGCGCAGCCGAGGCGAAGCCCGCATCGGCCGCATGGCCGAGCGCGGCGCGGCCCGCTGCGGTCGCGATCAGCGCGAGCCACAGCACGCCGTCGCGCACGGCGCCGGCTGCTGCGAACACGGTCACGAGCAGCACCAGCGCGCCGGCGAAGGCCACGCTCCACGCCTGCCCGACGTGGGTCTGCGCGAGCACCGTCGAGACCACGCCGAACGCCGCGGGCAGCGTCTCGCCGCTGATCGACGCGCTTTCGTACAGCAGCCACATGAGGAGCGCAATCACGAGCACGAGCGCCGAGGCGCGCAGCGAGCGTTGCGCGCGCAGCCATGCCGCGCGCGCGGGCGAGACGGGGCTGCGCCCGTCCCTGTCGAGCCACGCGCCATAGAGCGCGGAGCCGAGTGCAAACGCATACGAAACGTTGACGAGAGCGGCCATCGCGACCTGCCCGATCCAGAGCCAGTCAGCCTTCATCGGATCTTCGCCTCCTCGCGCAGGACAGTCGAAGGGGAGGCAGAAACGCCGGCTGCCCGGGCATGCAACGTCGAAAAAGAAAGGGCAATTAGAGTCATCGAGACCAGTGGCAAGGAAACAACATGAAAAACGAAACCGCCGCGGCGCACCATCGCCGGCCGTGCGCCGAGCCTCGTTCGATAGGCGCCGCGCCGTTCGGTTCAATGGACGCATCACGGCAACCGCGGCAGCGAGCCCCCTTGCGCGCGACAGTGACAAGCACCTAGCACGGCGATGAACAAACCCACACCACGGATCGGTTATTGGGTGCAGAATGATACCGACGAAAGCGTTTCGATTTGCCGCGATCGCTTTCCCAGGGCCTGTCAGCGGGGCCGCTTGGGGCATGCGTCAAATCGTCGCTATCGGGTCGCAGTGCTAGAATCGCCGCGTCACCGCAGCGCGCACGGTCTTCGGCTTTCATCGCGCGCAGCCTATAACCCGGGTCTTACGATGCCTGGTTCAGGTCCACGATAAAGATGGAGTTACGCGTGTCCCCAAGACGTATCCTCCGACCGCTTATTCCGCTCGTTGCGCCGCTGGGAGCCGTACTGCTCTTCGGCGCGGCCGGTGCCTTCAACGTCGCGCATGCGCAGGCGTCCCAGCCCAAGGCCCCCGACACCATCGAATCGCGCGTGCAGGGCTGCACCGCGTGTCATGGCACGCACGGCCAGGGCACGGACAACGACTACTTCCCCCGCCTCGCCGGCAAACCGGCCGAGTACCTGTACAACCAGTTGCTGAATTTCCGCGATGGGCGTCGCCGGTACCCGCCGATGAACTACCTCGTCACCTATCTCTCCGACGATTACCTGCACGAGATCGCCACATACTTCTCGAAGCAGCGGCCGCCTTATCCGCCCCCCTCGCAGCCTACGGTGTCCGGCAGCACGCTCGCGCGCGGCCACGACATCGTCCTGCACGGCGATCCGTCGCGGCAGATTCCGGCCTGCGCGGCGTGCCACGGCGCGAAGCTGACCGGCATGGAGCCGGCGATCCCGGGTCTCGTCGGCCTGCACGCGGACTACATCAGCGCGCAGATCGGCGCCTGGCGTTCGGGCTCGCGCCATGCCATCGCACCGGACTGCATGCACGAGATCGCCACGCGTCTCACCGATGACGACGTGAACGCGGTCGCGGCGTGGCTCTCCACGCAACCCGCTCCGCAGAATCCCGTGCCGGCACCGGCTAACTCGTTGAAGACGCCGCTCGCGTGCGGCAGCGAACCGCAATAAGGCGCCGGGGGAGACAGCCATATGAACCGCAAGTCCCTGTTCGCACTTTCCGCAGTCGTGGTCGCCGCCGCCGCGGCACTCGTGCCGGTGCTGTGGTCCGGCAGCGGCTATCTGCGCAACTCGGCGGCCTTCGCGGCGACGCCCGCCGCCGACCAGGCCGACCTCATCAAGCGCGGCGAGTATCTCGCGCGCGCCGGCGACTGCGTCGCCTGCCACACGGTGCGCGGCGGCAAGCTCTTCGCGGGCGGCCTGCCGATGGCCACGCCGTTCGGCACGCTCTACACGCCCAACATCACGCCCGACGACGAGTACGGCATCGGCAAATGGAGCGCCGACGACTTCTACCGCGCCATGCATACCGGCCGCTCGAAGGACGGCAGCCTGCTCTATCCGGCCTTCCCGTTCGCGAGCTACACGAAGGTCACGCGCGCGGACGCGGATGCGATCTACGCGTACCTGCGCTCGGTCGCACCCGTGCACGTGGCGAGCCGCCCGCACGAACTGAAGTTCCCGTTCAACAATCGCAACCTGCTGATCGGCTGGCGCACGCTGTTCTTCCGCGAAGGCGAGTACAAGCCCGATCCGGGCCAGTCGGTCGAATGGAACCGCGGCGCGTATCTGGTCGAAGGCCTCGGCCATTGCAGCATGTGCCACACCTCGATCAACGCGGTGGGCGGCCCGGTCAACTCGGCCGCGTTCGCGGGCGGCCTGATCCCGCTGCAGAACTGGTACGCGCCCTCGCTCACGTCGAGCGAAGGCGGTCTCGGCGCCTGGGACCTCACCGATATCTCGAGCCTGCTGAAGACCGGCATCTCGCAGCGCGGCGCCGTGTTCGGGCCGATGGCCGACGTGGTCCACAACAGCCTGCAGTACCTCTCGGACGACGACATCAAGGCGATGGCCACCTACCTCAAGACCATCCCGCAGAAGAACGAGGCGCCCGAGACGATGCAGATGGAGACGTCGGAGGCCTTCGGCGGCGAGTTGCTGCAACAGGGCCAGAAGATCTACCACGACAACTGCGCGAAGTGCCACGCGGAAAACGGCCTCGGCATGCCGCCGAACTTCCCGCCGCTCGCGAACAACCAGTCGATCCAGATGCGCTCGGCCGTCAATCCGATCCGCATGGTGCTCAATGGCGGCTATCCGCCGAGCACGGAAGGCAATCCGCGGCCCTACGGCATGCCGCCGTTCGCCCAGTCGCTCTCGAACCAGGAAGTCGCGGCGGTGGTGACCTTCATCCGCATGTCCTGGGGCAACAAGGGCAAGCCGGTTTCGCCGCAACAGGTGGCCGATCTGCGCTCCGCTCCGCTCGACTAGAGCCGCGCCTGCGTCGATCCGCCGTTGGGGCTTTGGCGTTCATAGCGGTCCCATACAGGTCGTTACTGTTATAGTTGCGTCTGCTTGAGGGGGCGCAGCCTGCTGAACACCGCAGGCTGCGCCCTTCGCTATTTCGAACCGGAAGATTGCAGCGGACCTGGCGCTGCGGCTCGCCGGGCGTCGCGCGGCGCCCGATGCAGCGAGGCAGGTAGAAGAAGAAGGAGTCGGTATGCACGCTGGTGAGCGTCTGAACAGCATTACTCACCTCGTGGGCGCGATGTTGTCGATAGCGGGCCTCGTTTCGCTCGTGACGATCGGCGCGCTCGATCACGATGCTTACAAGGTCGTGAGCTTCAGCGTTTATGGCGCCATGCTGTGCGCCTTGTATACGATCTCGACGCTCTACCACGGCGTGCGCGGTCCGCGTGTGAAAGCGTTTCTTCAGAAATGCGACCACGCTGCCATCTATCTGCTGATCGCGGGCAGTTATACTCCGTTCACGCTCGTTACGCTGCGTGGACCGTGGGGCTGGTCGCTGTTCGGCGTAAGCTGGGGGCTGGCCGCTCTCGGCATCGTGCAGGAACTCACGCTGGGCCGCCGCACGCGCGCGCTTTCGATGATCCTGTATGTGGTGATGGGCTGGCTCGCCGTCGTGGCGGTCCGTCCCTTGCTCGAAGCGTTGCCGGCCGCCGGCACCGCATGGCTGCTCGCCGGCGGCATCATTTATAGCGTCGGCATTTATTTTTTCGTCAACGACGAACGCATCCGGCACGGACACGGTATCTGGCATCTGTTCGTACTGGCCGGGAGCGTCTGTCAATTCGTCAGCGTCGCGCGCTATGTCGCGTGACGCGTCATAAGCGAAGCCATCGCGTGGCCGCCGCAGTGTCAGCGGCCCGCCGATGCAACTTAACGCCAGCCGGCGGGTCTTGATAGACCGCCTGTCAGGTGGCGCGCGCACTGGCGCGCCGTCGAGCCACGCAAGCAGGCCGGGGCCCAGGAGGCCCCTTGCAGCGCGCGCACGAGCGCCGCGCTGCGCCGCTTGCGTCAACGCAATCCAACGAGTCTCTATGTCCTTCGAATCTCTCGGCTTGTCCGAACCGCTGGTCCGTGCCGTCAACGAACTGGGCTACACCACGCCCACCCCGATCCAGTTGCAGGCGATCCCCGCCGTGCTGGGCGGCGGCGACCTGCTTGCCGGCGCCCAGACGGGCACCGGCAAGACCGCCGGCTTCACCCTGCCGATCCTGCAGCGCCTCACCGGCATGCCGGCCGCCGCGGGCGGCAAGCGCGTCGTGCGCGCACTGATCCTCACGCCCACGCGCGAGCTCGCCGCCCAGGTGGAGGAAAGCGTGCGGGCCTACGGCAAGTACCTGAAGCTCAAATCGACGGTGATGTTCGGCGGCGTCGGCATCAATCCGCAGATCGATGCGCTCAGGCGCGGCGTGGATATCGTCGTCGCGACGCCGGGCCGTCTGCTCGATCACATGCAGCAGAAGACCATCGACCTCTCGCAGCTCGAGATCCTCGTGCTCGACGAAGCCGATCGCATGCTCGACATGGGCTTCATCCACGACATCAAGCGCGTGCTCGCGAAGCTGCCGCCCAAGCGCCAGAACCTGCTCTTCTCGGCCACCTTCGCCGACGAGATCAAGGCGCTGGCCGACAGCCTGCTCGACTCGCCCGCGCTTATCGAAGTCGCCCGCCGCAACACCACGGCGGAAACCGTCGCGCAGAAGATCTACCCGGTCGATCGCGACCGCAAGCGCGAACTGCTCACGCACCTGATCCGTCAGCACAACTGGTTCCAGGTGCTGGTGTTCACGCGCACGAAGCACGGCGCGAACCGTCTGGCCGAGCAGCTCGCGAAGGACGACATCAGCGCGCTTGCGATCCACGGCAACAAGAGCCAGTCGGCGCGCACGCGCGCGCTCTCCGAGTTCAAGGACGGCACGCTGCAGGTGCTGGTGGCGACCGATATCGCGGCGCGCGGCATCGACATCGACCAGTTGCCGCACGTGGTCAACTTCGACCTGCCGAACGTGCCCGAGGACTACGTGCACCGCATCGGCCGCACGGGCCGCGCGGGGGCGACGGGCGAAGCCGTGTCGCTCGTGTGCGTGGACGAGCATCAGCTGCTCAAGGATATCGAGAAGCTCATCAAGCGCGCCGTGCCGCAAGAAGTGGTGCCCGGCTTCGAGCCGGACCCGCACGCCAGGCCCGAGCCGATCCAGCGGCGCAGCCAGGGCGGCGGCGGCGGTGGACGGGCGCCGCGCCAGCCCCAGCAGGGTCAGGCACGCGGCGGCGCCAACGGCGGCGGCGGTGGCGGTCAAGGCCGGCCGGCGCAGGCGCGTGAAGGGCGTGGGGAAGGTCGTAACGAAGGACGCAACGGCGGTCGCAGCGAGGGCCGTGGTGAAGCGCGTCAGGCCGGCGGTGGCAACGGCGGCCGCGGCGGCAACGGCAACGGCAACGGCGGACAGCGTCCGGCGAAACCTGCGGGCGGCGTACGGCCGGGCCAGGCGAAAGCGCAGGGTCCGGGCGCAGGCGCTTCACGTGCCGAACACACCCGCCGCGAAGGCTCGCACGACCATGAGCGCACCCGCGGCGCGGCGCACGACGGCACCACGAACCGCGCGCCGCGCAAACCGCAGTCGAACCCCGGCGCACTGCTCGGCGGCCGCCCCGGCGGCGATGCGCGCCGTAACGGCAACGGTACGCGCGATCGTTGATGGTTGATCGCTGGCCGGTGCCGCGACAGGCGTCGCGGCACCGGGTCGAGCGGCGATGCCTGCCTCAACTCAAGGCACCGGGCCGCACTTCGCTCCTATCCTCGTCGTAACCACTCCACCTGCTCGGCCCATCGGCGCAATGTCGCTTCACGTCCGCTCTCGTCGAGCGTGAACACGATGCCGGAATCGAGACGCGCATAGGGGACGCGCTGTGCCTCCCCTGCTGCGATCGCCGCCTCGAAGCACGCCAGCCCTGCCGCTTCCGCCTCTCGCGACGCCATCTGCACGGCGTCGAGCTGCACCTGATAAAACGCCCCGTCGAACACGAAGGTCAATGCCGCCGGCGCACTGCCCGCAAGAGACCGAGCCGAACGCGCGCCGCTCCACAGCGCGACGCGGAGCGTGCGCGCATCGGGCGCGTAGAGCTCGCCAATACCCAGCAGCGAGGTGCCGAGCCGCCCATCGGCCTGGCGCGTCACGAGCGACGCGGTAAATCCCGTCTTGCCGGCAAGATTGCTGCCGTCGAACCATGCGAGCAATTCGGGCGGCCATGCCTCGAACTGCAAACGGTCTGCACGATGATTGTCCGAACCCGGATCGCTCACTGTCTTCGTCCTCGTTTTCTCACTGGCTTGAACGCCGCGCACAAGAAAAAGCCCGCCACGAGGCGGGCTTCATCGCGCACCCACGCACGCCGATGCGCGCGCGGCATCTAGCGGAAGAACACGTGCTGCGTGATCTTCGCAAGCGGATAATGCACGCCCGGCTGGATGCGCGCCGGAATGTCGAGCGGCTTGAGCAGCATCTTCACGCACATGTCGGCCGAAAGATTGTGCCGCACCAACCGGTTCACGCGCGCGGTCAGCTCGCGGTTATAGGCGGGGTCGTCCACGCGATCCGGATAGCGGATGGCGAACACATGGCGCAGCGCGATTTCGGAATCCTCGTTCTTGATCTCCATCACGCGGCGTAGCAGCGCGCCCAGCACCGCCAGCCGGCCCTGCCCTTCGATCTGGTTGTACTTCTTGAAATAGCGGAAGAAGTGCTTGTAGTGACGCACTTCGTCGGTGCGGATGTTGTCGGTGATCTCCTTGAGCACCGGCTCGTCCGAACATTCGCCAATCGCGCGATAAAGCGTGGCCGTGCCCGTTTCCACCACGCAACGCGCGACCATTTCGAGCGCGCGGGTCTTTTCGAATTCCTCGAACGAACAGGTCTTCGAGTACTCGGCGAAGAAGTTGTTGAACGCCGTGTCCCAGTCGAACTCGGGCCAGACGTACTGGATGTAGGTCTTGAGCGCGCGGCCGTGCTGAAGCTCCTCGGGCTCCCACTCGTTGTTGAGCCACTCCGACACTTCCGGGTCGCCGTTGAAGAACACGCTCAGATTGCTGGTGTACAGGTCCGAGCCGCTCTCGATGAACGACGAGGCACACAGCAGCAGCAGCAGGTCTTCGTTGGCGGCCGCGCGTTGACGATCGATGCGCGTGAGGTCGATGTCTTCGATGCGCCAGGGCATCACGTGGCTTGGCTCAATGTCGTTATGCATTGTGTTGTGCTCCCAAAGCGGTATCCGTGCCAGCGCTGGGCGCGGCGCAGCTTTCGGTCTGCAACCGGCGCTACGCGTAGTGAAAGGTACCGGCCATTTGTGATCCATCTTAGCTGTTGTTTCGCCAGGCTGCAGTCAAAGAGCACAGACCGCTCCCAGCGGATGCAGTTCCGGGAAAAGACGCCCCGGACGATTACCGCGGCGCAGGCGCTGATTAACGGGGCCGGCGAGGAGCAGGCAACCTCGTCCCATGCTTCGCGCATTTGGCAGGCCCACTCATGCCATGAGCCCCCGGACACGCCGCGCATGAGCATCGGCCCGCCGTCCGCGCAAACGTTCAACTCACCGCGCATTGTGGCAATGCGGTGAAAACTTCAAGTGAAATCAAGGATCTGCCCGCACGCCTCACCCGCTGATGGAGGGCAGGAATGTCAAACGGAATATTTTGGGCATGTGGTTTGTACAACGTTGCCCCTTTGACTAAACTCCAGTTCCCCGTCGCCGATCCCGGGCTGGGTGCCGTTTGTGCCATTTATGCCGTTTGCCGCTGTTCCCGCATGGCGGAGCCGGCCGCACCCTCTCAGACGATCTGCACGATTGCAGGCTTTCGCTCACACCACCGCATTCTGTCGCCAGGCCACCTTCGGGCCGCTCGTGGCGACCTCTGATGCGGCAACACGGAGAGAACGATGCTGAGTCCGCATGAATTCGCCACGCTGCTGCTAGTGAAGGACGCTCCCAACCAGATCGACATGGACCGGGAAGAACTGGACGCGCTGCTCGAACGGCAACTCGTTCAGCTGGAACGGCTGGCCTCCGGCCACCAGCAGTGGCGCCTCACTGAAACCGGCGACTCCGCGTTGCGAGCCATCAAACGCTGCTCATAGTTCACGGTCGTGCGGGCGCCTCATGCCCGCTCTTCGACATCAACGCTTTCGACCCGGGCCGGACGCCGGGATGAATCGTCCGGCGCAGCGCTTCTGGTCGAGCGCATCCCCGATGCAGGCGCACGGCTGTAGACGTACGCGCCTGCAGTGCACGGTCACGCGGACCCGCGCGCTTCATGCCCGCGTGACCACTTTTTCCGGTGTTGGCTCAGTGCGCCGCTCAGCCCGAGCGCAAGGTGGGGTCGGCAGCCGCGCGCCAGGTGATGGCAGTGGCGCGCTGGTCGTTGAGCCAGCTCACCCACTGATTGCGAATCTGCGGGTCGCTACTCGTGCCCAGCGACGTGTAGTGCTGCGCGAGCGCCGCCTGGAAGCCGCAGTATTGCTCGTGCGACAGCTTGCCGTGGCGGTTGGCCACATAGGCGTCGAACGTGGCGGAATAGACGGCCAGCATGTCGGCGCCGAAATCGACGGGCTGGCCGCCGCACATCTGCTGCAAGGCGGCGAACGACGGCCCGTTGAACCTGCCGAACCCACCCTCGGGCCCCGGCATGTTCAGGCACCCCGCCAGCAGCAGCACTGCGCCGCTCATCGCTAGTCCACGCATCTTTCCCCCCGCTTCCGGTTGAACGACCGATCCATGACAGGTCACGGCGCTATTGTCGCATCGCGCGGCACGGGCGGCACCCTGGCCGTTCGGCCGAGGCGACATAGTCCCGGCAAAGCGCAATACTGGCCCTATCGACTCAAGACTCAATGGAGCCCGGCCACGCGCCGAAAAGCACGTATCATGATGCTTTCAGTCTTCCCTCCCACCCGGACGCGCCGCCCCACCGGCAGTCCGTCGTATCACCTTCAGTCTTGCGCATGATCGACCACCTCATCTGCGACTGCGACGGCGTCCTCGTGGACAGCGAAGTCATTGCCGATCGCGTGCTGTTCGAAACGCTCAGCCAAACCTTTCCCGGCGTCGACTTCCACGCCGCCGTGAAGGCGGCGTTCGGCCAGCAGACCTCGCGCTTTCTCGACGGCGTCGCCGCCCGCTTCAACCTGACGATGCCGGACAACTTTATTGCGACCATCGACCACAACATCGAGATCGCCTTGGCCGAATCCGTCTGCCCGATCAACGGCGTGCGCGACGCCCTGCGCCAGATCGCGCTGCCCGCCGCCGTGGTATCGAACAGCCGTCTCGCGCGCGTGAGCGCGTCGGTGCGCCGTGCGGGGCTCGACACGATCTTCGGCGAACGCGTGTTCAGCGCCGAACAGGTGGCGCGCCCCAAGCCCTATCCGGACGTCTATCTCCACGCGGCCCAGCAGCTTGGCGTGGAACCGGCGCGCTGCGTGGTCGTGGAGGACAGCATCTCCGGCCTGAACGCCGCGCGGGCGGCAGGCATGAAGACAATCGCGTTCGTCGGCGCGAGCCATATCCCCGCAGGCTACGCGGACGTGCTGCGCGAAATGGGGATCAGCCGGATCATCGAGCGGATGGAGCAGTTGCCCGCGCTGGTCGAAGCGGGCGTGCGCGGGGAATTCGGCGACGTGCAGTCGTAAATGCCTCGCGGGCAGAGGTCGTCCCTGCCTCGCGAGTGCGATTGAATCGCCGGAACGGTGCGCTTCAAACGCGCCGCAAACGCGCCCCGTCCCGGCCAGCCTTACGCGATCAGGCCGGTTCTGCGCAGCGCTCGCGCGCCTGCGCCAGCGACTCGCGAAACTCGACCAGTTCCGCAATCGTCAGCATCGGCAGGTTGTGCAGCTTCGCAAAGCGCACCACCTCGTCGCCGCGTGCCATCGTGCCGTCCGGGTTCATCAGCTCGCACAACACGCCGGCCGGCGTCAAACCCGCCAGCGCGGCCAGGTCGACCGTGCCTTCGGTATGACCGCGGCGCGTCAGCACGCCGCCCGGCCGCGCACGCAGCGGAAAAACGTGGCCCGGCCGCACGATGTCGGCCGGCTTCGCGCCCGGGGCAATGGCCGCGCGGATCGTCGTCACGCGGTCGACCGCCGAAACACCCGTGCTCACGCCATGACGCGCCTCGATGGAGACCGTGAACGCCGTGCGGTTGCGGCTCTCGTTGTGCGGCACCATCGGCGGCAGTTCGAGCGCGCGCACCTTTTCGTCGGAGAGGCACAGGCACACGATGCCGCTGCATTCGCGGATGAAAAGCGCCATCGTCTGGGCCGTCAGGCGGTCGGCGGCGACGATCAGGTCGGCCTCGTCCTCGCGGTCGTGGTCGTCCTGCAGGACGACCGGGCGGCCTTCGCGCATGGCGTCGAGCGCGGCGGCAATGCGCGGCGGCACCGCAACGGCGTCGAGCAACGGGAGATCGTGGATAGCGTCGAGCGGTTGCTCGACCGATGAGGCAGTACTGGTGTTGAAGGACATGTGAAACGCTCCTCGCGAGAGTTGGGCGAAAAACGTTTCAGGGCATTGCAAACAGACAAGACACCCTCCCCGCGCGCCTGACACACGCACACGCCGTCGCGCCCGAAAACAGGCACGCTGGCGCGCGGCATGCGAGCCGCAACGGATGGGCAAACATGACTATCTGCACATCTTCTTCCATCCGGACTGTAACCGTCGGCTCTGGCATCGCACCAGATCTGCTGACCCTGCGCGCCCGTGGCCACGCCACGAGACTGGAATACTTGCGCAGGCGCTCGCGGGCTCGCTGGCTGTGCCTTGCGGCACGGGCCGGCATACCGCCGGTGGGGGATTTCACCCCGCCCTGAAGACGCACTGATTACCGCATACTGAATACCGGATTGACCGGCGGACCAAGGATACAACACCCGGCTGCAACCTGCAGCGCGGGAAACAAGCACTAGACAAAATCTTGTGCGGCGCCGCATTGCCGGCCCGGCAACGCGTGCTACGCCGATCCCGCCGTTCAGGCCGGATGGCGAGCCGCCTCCGAGCCGAGCGAAGGCAGTGCGGCAAGCGCCCCCAGTTCGGGCACATCCCAGCGCGGCGGCGTTTCGGCGTTCAGCGTCACGCGGAACACGCGCGCCTCCGTGTCGCCGGGGTTGCGCAGCGTGTAGGGCTGATCGGCGTCGAACACGATCGCATCGCCCGTGGCGAGCAACTGCCGCCGATCGTGGATGCTCACCTCGAGCGTGCCTTCGCTCACCACCAGATTCATCGTCGTGCCCGGGGCGCGGCGCGTGCCGGTCTCGGTGTGCAGCGGCGCGATGCGCAGTTCGTGAAATTCGGCGGCAGCGGGTTCGCTCTCCGGATAGAGCGCGCGGGCCGAAAAGCGGCCATCGGCGCTGACGAGACGCGGCGTGCGCTCGGCCGGCAGATGCTCGAAGCCGCTTACCGCATGGCGCCGCAAGAATGCGGAGACCGACACCTTCAGCGCGGCCGCCACCTTGCACAGCACCTTGATCGACGGCACGCTGCGCGCGGACTCGACCTGGGCGAGCATCGCCCGCGAGACGCCCGAGGCGCGCGCCAGTGCATCGAGCGAAAGCTGGCGCTCGGCGCGCAGGCGCGCGAGATTCACGCCAACCAGATACTCGAGCGAATCGAACGGGCCTTCGGTGCGCGCCGCGCCGGACGCGTCGCCGGCATGCGCATCGCGCACCAGCGCAAGCGGTGTACTCATGTGTGCCTCCGTAAAGCGCCGCACGGCGGCGCGAGAGCAGGAATGGAGGCAAGACTAGCATCGCGTTTTGCCGCGCCCAACGAAGTTATCTTCACACCGTTATCGCGTTCGTTCTCTTAGCTTTCCTGTCGTTACCCCAGCCGACATGCGGCCGACTTTTCGCCCATAAGACACTTGGGACACCTCGGGCACTCAGGACACCTCAGCCCGCATCCTGCCCCACCGTCACCCGCGCATTGCCGACCGGCGTCGCCCGCGCATCGAGCCGCGCCGCGAACCACGTGAGCAGCAGCGCCGCCAGCGACACCGCCGCCGCGACCCACGGCAGCGCGTCGAGCGCCACGCCGCGCGCAATCGCGAGCCCGCCCAGCCACGCGCCCATCGCATTGCCCACATTGAACGCGCCGATATTGAGCGTGGACGCGAGATTCGGCGCCGCCGCAGCCTTCGCCACCACCCGCATCTGCAGCGGCGGCACGGTGGCGAACGCGGCGATGCCCCACACGAACACGGTCACTGCGGCAGGCAGGCTCGCATGGCTCGTCTTCGTGAACACCGCCATGACGACCACCAGCAGCACGAGGATGCCCATCAGCGAAGGCATGAGCGCCCGGTCCGCGAGCTTGCCGCCCAGCATGTTGCCCAGCGTGAGCCCGAGGCCGAACAGCACGAGCATGAGCGTCACGCCGCGCGGCGAGAAACCACTCACCTGCTCGAGAATCGGCGCGATATAGGTGAACACCACGAACACGCCGCCAAAGCCCAGCACCGTCATGCCGAGCGCAATCCACACCTGCGGATCGCGCAGCACGCGCACTTCGTGGCCCAGCCCGACGGGTCCGCTGTCATGATGGTTCGGCACGAGCAGGGTCACGCCGGCGAGCGAAATCACACCCAGCGCACTGACGATCCAGAACGCCACGCGCCAGCCGAACTGCTGGCCGATCGCGGTGCCGAACGGCACGCCCAGCACGGTGGCGAGCGTGAGGCCCGTGAACATCAGCGCAATGGCGCTCGCGCGCTTTTCGGCGGGCACGAGCGAGGCAGCCACCACGGCGCCGATACCGAAGAACGACCCATGCGCGAACGACGTGACCACGCGCGCCACCATCAGCAGCGAGTAGTTCGTGGCGACGGCACACAGCACGTTGCCGACGATGAATACGCCCATCAGCAACTGCAGCGCGAATTTGCGCGGCATGCGGCTCGTGAGCACGGCAAGCAGCGGCGCGCCGGCCGCGACGCCCAGTGCATAACCCGTCACGAGCAGGCCCGCGGCGGGGATCGACACCGAGAGATCGCGCGCGACCTCGGGCAAGAGGCCCATGATCAGAAACTCGGTGGTGCCGATGGCAAACGCGCTGATCGCCAGCGCAAGAAGAGGAACAGGCATCGCAAGACTCCGTGTATCAAACTGCTGCCGCGCTCGCCGACGCCGTGACGAATTCCACGACGACACCGGGCGCGAGCGCGACGAAAAATTGCCGTTCCGCGCGGGCGGCCACCTCGGCGCACTGATGCGGCCCGCCATACGCATGCAGCCGATCGAGAAGCGCGCACCACTCGCCGGCAGCCGCAATCCGCAGGATCCGGTGATCGATGCGCGGCGCGGCGAAAGCCGCCGGAACACAAAACAAATTTCAGACAGGCGGATTGTCCGCTTCCGACGTCAATTTGATAATTGGCGTAGCATTTGAATCATTTTCAAACGAAATCTAATAATTGCTTCATGGACAATCTCGGCGACATTCGCCTCTTTGTCGAAGCCGCGCGGCTGGGCAGCCTCTCGGCGGCGGGCCGCAAGCTCGGCCTCACCCCCGCGGCGGCCAGCGCGCGGCTGGCCCGGCTCGAATCCGGCCTGCACGCGCGCCTGTTCGAGCGCACCACCCGGCAGTTGCGCCTCACCGACGAGGGCCGGCTCTACCTGAATTGCAGCGAACAGGCCTTGCGCTCGCTCGACGACGCCAAGTCGGCACTCCAGGAGGGTCAGAACGCCGTGCGCGGCAAGGTGCGGATCTCGGCGACCTCCGACTTCGGCCGCAACCTGCTGATGCAATGGCTCGACGAGTTCCGCCAGCAGTATCCGGAGGTACGTTTCGCGCTGATGCTGAGCGACTCGCTCACGAATCTCGTGCAGGAAGACATCGACCTCGCGATCCGCTTCGGCACGCCGCAGGACAGCTCGCTCGTGGCCCGGCCGCTCGCGCCGAACCGGCGCGTGCTGTGCGCCTCGCCCGCCTATCTCGCGCGGCGCGGCGAGCCGCGCGAGCCGCGCGATCTGGCCGACCACGACTGCATCGTGATCGGCTCGGTGGCGGGGCCCGTGAACGAGTGGCGCTTCGCGCATGGCGACGTCATCCGGCAGCACACGGTGGCGCTGGAAACGGCGCTCGAGACCAACGACGGCGCCGTCGCGCGCCAATGGGCGCTGTGCGGCTACGGCCTAGCGGTGAAGTCGATCTGGGACGTGGCCGACGACCTGCGCGCCGGGCGCCTGAAAATCGTCATGGCCGACTGGCGCTATCCGGACGCGCCGCTGCACGCGCTTTATCACCGCAACCGCTTCGTCGCGCCGCGCGTGCGCGCGGTGCTGGATTTCCTCACCTTGCGCTTCGCGCAAACAGCCGACGAACTGGACGCGCTCGTGCCTTGCGCACCCGTTTCCACGCCCGAGGAATGGCAACACAAACGGCTATAATGGTGGATTACGCTGAAACGCGGCCGCAGGTCGAAAAATGCGCAAAGCGGCACAAAGCATTGCGCGAAAACCGGCGTGGGAAACACCACGTGCGCACGACCACGCGCACCACGCGAAAGTCGCCCTGACGAAGAAAAATGGCGACCGAAGCCGAAGAACGCTTCGCGACGCGGCCCCGGCTAATTCAGTCCCCTTTTATCACCGTAGTCCAGACCCGCAGCACCGGACGACGCCCCCAGGTCAACCACTGCGAACGGCGAATCCCCGATGACCAAGAAAGTTTATGTAAAGACCTTTGGCTGCCAGATGAACGAGTACGACTCCGACAAGATGGTCGACGTACTCGGCGCCGCCGAAGGCCTCATCAAGACCGACACGCCCGAAGACGCGGACGTGATCCTCTTCAATACCTGCTCGGTGCGCGAGAAGGCCCAGGAGAAAGTGTTCTCCGACCTCGGCCGCGTGCGCGAATTGAAGGAAGCGAACCCGAACCTGCTGATCGGCGTGGGCGGCTGCGTAGCGAGCCAAGAAGGCGCGGCCATCGTCGCGCGTGCGCCGTACGTCGATCTCGTGTTCGGCCCGCAGACGCTGCACCGCCTGCCGCAGATGATCGACGCGCGCCGCGCGAGCGGTCGTGCGCAGGTCGACATCACGTTCCCCGAAATCGAGAAGTTCGACCACCTGCCGCCCGCGCGCGTGGACGGCCCGAGCGCGTTCGTCTCGATCATGGAAGGCTGCAGCAAGTACTGCAGCTACTGCGTGGTGCCGTACACGCGCGGCGAAGAAGTGTCGCGCCCGCTCGACGACGTGCTCACCGAAATCGCGGGCCTCGCCGACCAGGGCGTGCGCGAAGTCACGCTGCTCGGCCAGAACGTCAACGCTTACCGCGGCGCGCTCACGCAAGGCGTACCTGAAATCGCCGACTTCGCCACGCTGATCGAATACGTGGCCGATATTCCCGGCATCGAGCGCATCCGCTACACGACCTCGCACCCGAAGGAATTCACGCAGCGCCTCATCGACACCTACGCGAAAGTGCCCAAGCTCGTGAGCCACCTGCACCTGCCGGTGCAGCACGGCTCCGACCGCGTGCTGATGGCGATGAAGCGCGGCTACACCGTGCTCGAATACAAGTCGGTGATCCGCAAGCTGCGCGCGATCCGCCCGGACCTCTCGCTCTCCACCGACATCATCGTCGGCTTCCCGGGCGAGACCGGGGAGGACTTCGAGAAGACCATGGCGCTCGTCGAAGAGATGAAGTACGACACGAGCTTCTCGTTCATCTACAGCCCGCGCCCCGGCACGCCCGCCGCGAACCTGCACGACGACACGCCGCGCGAGGTGAAGCTCAAACGCCTGCAGCATCTGCAGGCCACGATCGAAGAGAACGTGCAGCGCATCAGCCAGTCGATGGTCGGCCGGGTCGAGCGCATTCTCGTGGAAGGCCCCTCGCGCAAGGACCCGGGTGAGCTCTCGGGACGCACGGAAAACAACCGTGTCGTCAACTTCCCGGCGCCGCTCGCTTCGCACGCACGCCTGATCGGCCAGATGATCGACGTGAAGATCAATCACGCGTATCCGCACTCGCTGCGCGGCGAACTCGTGCTCGCGCACGAGGACACGTCGGCGCTCGCGCACTGAGCGCACCGCCCCTGAACCGGAGTTCACCGCTACCTTGAAGAACCAACAGCAGCAACTGGAATTCACCGCGCCGCGCGAGGACAACGCGCGGCTCGCGAATCTGTGCGGCCCGCTCGACGAGAACCTGCGGCAGATCGAACAGGCGCTCGACGTGACGCTCGCGCGCCGCGGCCACCGGATCGCGATACGCGGCCGCGGCGCGAAACTCGCGCTCGCCGCACTCGAAAACTTCTACAACCAGGCCCGCGATCCGCTGTCCGTCGACGACATCCAGCTCGCGCTGGTGGAAGCGCGCCATCCTGCCCGCTTCGGCGGCAATCCGGCGAACGACCCGCGCAGCCGCGGCAACGGCACCGCCGCCAGCAACGGCAGCAACGACGCCGTGGAGATCGACCCGCGCTTTCGCGGCGACCCCGACCATCCGTTCGACGAACCGGTGCGCGAAGGGCTCGACGCCGAAGAACTGGGCCCGAAGCTCTACACGCGCCGCGCCGACCTGCGCGGGCGCACGCCCGCACAGCGCGAGTATCTGAAGCAGATCATCTCGCACGACGTGACGTTCGGCATCGGGCCGGCCGGCACCGGCAAGACCTATCTCGCCGTGGCCTGCGCCGTGGACGCGCTGGAGCGCGACCAGGTCAAGCGCATCGTGCTCACGCGCCCGGCCGTGGAAGCGGGCGAGCGTCTCGGCTTCTTGCCGGGCGATCTCGCGCAGAAGGTCGATCCGTATCTGCGCCCGCTCTACGACGCGCTCTACGACCTGCTCGGCTTCGACAAGACCGCGAAGATGTTCGAGCGCCAGATGATCGAGATCGCGCCGCTCGCGTACATGCGCGGCCGCACGCTCAATCACGCGTTCATCATCCTCGACGAGGCGCAGAACACCACGCCCGAGCAGATGAAGATGTTCCTCACGCGGATCGGCTTCGGCTCGAAGGCCGTCGTGACCGGCGACACCACCCAGGTGGACCTGCCGCGCGGCCACAAGAGCGGCCTCGTCGAAGCGCAGCACGTGCTCGCGAACGTGCGCGGCATCGCGCTCACGCGCTTCACGAGTGCAGACGTCGTGCGCCATCCGCTCGTCGCGCGTATCGTCGAAGCCTACGACGCCCACGCGAAGAAGGACGAAGGCACCGCCGACGCCCGCTGATTCGTCGCTCACTGCCCGCACGACCGCAAGCGCTGCTTTAGCTTTTATGGCCCGCACACCGAGACTCAAACTGACCGTGCAGTTCCCCGCCGCAAAGGCGTTCCCGCAGCACAAGGCGGCGCTGCCGCGCGCGACGGTGGCGGCGTGGGTGAAGGCAGCGCTCTTCGCCGACGCCGAACTCACGGTGCGCTTCGTCGATGCCGAGGAAGGCCGCACGCTCAACCGCACGTATCGCGGCAAGGACTACTCGACCAACGTGCTGACCTTCGCCTACGCGGAGAGCGAGGACGATCCCGTCACCGGCGACCTGATCCTGTGCTGCCCGGTAGTGGAAAAGGAAGCGGCCGAACAGGGCAAGCCGCTCGCCGCGCACTACGCTCACCTGCTGGTGCACGGCGCGCTCCATGCGCAGGGGTACGATCACGAGGACGAAGCCGAAGCCGAGGAGATGGAAGGCATCGAGACCGACATCCTCACGTCGCTCGGTTTTCCCGATCCCTACAAATGAGCGGGCCGGTTCTTCACGCCTGAAAGCCCACGCCGCCCAAATCCGCCCGTTCAGCCCGCACGACATGAGCGCCAAAGACCCCGATCCGGCCCCCGAACTGCTCTCAGGCGGCGCTGCGCCCTGCCCGGACTATCCGCCGGCGCTCGGCGAGTCGCGGCTCCTGACCGAAGCCGAATTGCGGGCTTCGCTCGACTGCGCGCTCTCGGGCTGGGACGGCGCAAGCGATCTGTGGCTCTTCGGTTATGGCTCGCTGATCTGGAACCCCGGGCTGCCGACCGTCGAAAACGTGCGCTCGCGCGTGCATGGCTATCACCGCGGCCTCTACCTCTGGTCGCGGGTGAACCGCGGCACGCCCGAACAGCCGGGGCTCGTGCTCGCGCTCGACCGCGGCGGCTCGTGTGCGGGCGTCGCGTTCCGGCTGGCCGCCGAGGGCGTGATGCCGCATCTCGAAGCCCTCTGGCGCCGCGAAATGGCGATGGGCTCGTACCGGCCGGCGTGGCTGCCGTGCGTGCTGGCCGACGGCCGGCGCGTGCCCGCGCTGGCCTTCGTCATGCGCCGCGACGTGGCCACCTACACCGGCAAGCTCAACGACGCGACCGTGCGCACGGTGCTCGGCTGCGCGAGCGGCCGCTACGGCACGACGCTCGACTACGTGCGGCGCACCGTGGAGGCGCTGCGCGAAAGCGGCATGCCGGACCGGGCGCTGGAGCAGTTGCTCGCGCGCTGCACATAAAAAAACCGCGGCAACACCGCGGTTCGTGTGAATTGCCTCGGGCGCAGCGATCGCCCGTGCTGCGCCCGGATCGACGCACCGGAAGTCTTCGGCTCAACGCCGAAATCAGTCGGTGCCGTACTTCGGCGAATGCGGCCCGTACAGCAATCCGTCCGGCTGACCGGCGGAAAACAGCTTGCGGCTCGTGAGGCCCGCAACCTTCTGGCTCTCGTCACCGAGCGAGTGCGCAACCTGCTTCACCGCGGCCTGCACGAGCGTCACGAGCAAGCTGCCGCCCGCACTGTAGTCGCCGAGTTCCTTCCCGTTCGCACTCGCACTGCCTTGCCAGAGCACGTCGCCGTTAGCGAGATCGACGAGTTTCGCACTTGCCGTCACGACCGTGTTGCTGTCGATGACCTGATAGACGGAGCCATATTGCGTCACCTTCGTGTAGAGCGCGGCGTCGGCACCAAAAATAGAACGCAGTTTTGCGGGAGAAACGTCCTGGATATCGGCCGGCGTCGTCAGTCCGTTCTCGCGGAAGGTCTCCGCGACCTCGGCAACCGGCAGCACGTAATAGCCGGACTCCGCGAGCGGCATCGTCATTTGCGACAGCATGCCGTTGGTGGCATTCACGTCGGCGGTTTCGTTCAGCGGCGGCAAGACAACGATCGTGCGCGGCTTCGCGGCGCGAAACGCCGTGTAGTCGACATGCTTCGGCTGCTGCTGGGCGCACGCGGCGAAGAGCGCGACCACCGCCAGCACGGGCAGCCATTTGAGGCGTGAAAAGAGGGTCATGCACAGGCTCCTACTTGTTCAGATTCTTCAGCAGAAAATCCATATACGGGGAGGATTCGGGAAACGCCTCCTTCTCCGCCAGCAGTTCCTGGCTCGCCTGATCGTTCTTGCCGACGCTCGCGTAAAGGACGCCCAGATGCGCGTGAAAGCCGGGCGGCGGCCGCTCGCCTTTTCCGCGCATCGTCTGCAAGCTCTCTTCGAGTACGCCGATCTGCGCTTCGTGGCTGGACTTGCCCTGAAGGTAGTCGTACACCTGCGGCTGGTAGCCATCCCAGCCGTAGAGCGGTTTGACGGCTTGCTGTGCGCAGCCGGCGAGCAGCGCAGCCGCGGCAGCCGAGCAAACGAGCGCGGCCTTGCGGCCTGCCGCTGCGAAGGGAACAGGATTCATCGTGTGGGTCTCTGTTTGTTTTTGATTCGGGGAAGATTCGCGTAACGGCCAGCCCCGCCTAGCGGGCAACGCCGAGCCCCCCGCCGTCGACACGCTCGGAGAGGCGATTGACGGCCTCCTGGATGGCGAGATCGAGCACCTTGCCGTTGAGCGTCGAGTCGTAGCCGGACGTGCCGCCGAAGCCGATCACCTCGCGGTCCGAGAGGCTGAATTCCCCTGCCCCCTGCGCCGAGGCCACGACTTCCGACGTGACCGTATCGACCACATTCAGGCTCACCTTGGCGTAAGCGATCTGGCTCTTGCCGCGGCCGAGAATGCCGAAGAGCTGCTGGTCGCCCACTTCCTTGCGGCCGAACTCGGTGACGTCGCCGGTAATGACATAACGCGCGCCCTTCACTGCCTGGGCCTCCTTCGCGAAACCCGCTTCCTGGCGGATCTCGTCGAGATTGTCGCGGTCGAGCACATTGAAGCGGCCGCTCTGTTGAAGCGCCGTGACGAGGATGGTTTTCGCCTGACCGCCCAGACGGTCGATGCCGTCGGTGAAAATGCCGCGCATGTAGCTCGAACGGTTGTCGAACTTGCCGACGGCAATGGGAACCGGCTTGCCCGCGTAGGGCGTGCGCGCGACCGCCACCTCGGGCACCGGCAGGGTCTGCGAGGCTTCGGTCGCGCAACCGCCGATCAGCACGAGCAGCGCGGGCGCGAGCCAGGTCGCGCGCAATTTCGATGTTTGGAACAAGAGTCGTCTCCTTGCCGGGCGGCCGGAACACCGGCCACTCAAAACATCGATTAGAGCCGAATCATTGAAAGGCGATTGTCAAAAAAAGTGACGATTTGGCAAAATTTGACCCAAATCACGATTGAGGGTGGGCGCGCGGCTTTTTCGTCCACCACGCGAGGGCGCGACATCTGCGTTAGGATTGAGTGACCCATCCGGCGCGACACAGACGCGCAACCGGCATGATGTATCCTTAACCTTCCGCAACAACGCGCCCGGCCATTCAGGGGCTTGAGGGCGCACCACCATGAACGACTCCTATCCCAGTCGACGACATACCGACAAACCGCAGGAAAAGCGCTCGCTGCTCGAGCGGCTGACCGACTTCATCTCGCCCGAGCCCGACTCGCGCAGCGAGCTTCTCGAAATCCTCCAGGACGCGCACGCCCGCAATCTGATCGACGCCGATTCGCTGTCGATGATCGAAGGCGTGTTCCAGGTCTCCGAGCTGTGCGCGCGCGACATCATGATCCCGCGCGCGCAGATGGATGCGATCAACATCGCCGACCGTCCCGACGACTTCATCCCCTTCGTGCTGGAGAAGGCGCACTCGCGCTATCCCGTGTACGAGGGCAACCGCGACAACGTGATCGGCGTGCTCCTCGCGAAGGACCTGCTGCGCTATTACGCCGAAGAGGAATTCGACGTGCGCGGCATGCTGCGCCCGGCCGTGTTCATTCCCGAATCGAAGCGGCTGAACGTGCTGCTGCACGACTTCCGCGTGAACCGCAACCATATTGCGATCGTCGTCGACGAGTACGGCGGCGTCGCGGGCCTCATCACGATCGAGGACGTGCTCGAGCAGATCGTGGGCGACATCGAGGACGAGTACGATTTCGACGAGGAAAGCGGCAACATCATCGCTTCGCCGGACGGACGCCACCGCGTGCGTGCGCTCACCGAAATCGAGCAGTTCAACGAAGCGTTCGGCACCCATTACTCCGACGAGGAAGTCGATACGATCGGCGGCTTCGTCACGCATCACTTTGGCCACGTGCCGCACAGGGGCGAAAAGGTCCGCATCGACGACCTCATTTTCGAGGTGCTGCGCGCCGACGCCCGTCAGGTCCACATGCTGCTCGTGCGCCGCGACCCGATGGCCGGGCTGCGCGAAAGCGAGCTGCAGCCTCCGGGCACCTGATCGGCCGCATCTATTGGCTGCACTGAGCAGTCACACCGAGCGGCATGACCGCCGGCGGCAGCGCGCCATGCCGCCGCCAACCGAAGACGCCGGCCCACGGGCCGGCGTTTGCTTGAAACCCGAGCGCAAACCGATTCCATGTCTGAACCGATCGACTCTCCCGCGCGCACCCACGCGTCCAACGCTGCCTCGCGACCCGCCGACGACACCCGGCGCCGCGCGCTGCCCGCCTGGCACTATCTGGCCGCCGCCGCACTCGGCGCGCTCAACACACTTTCGTTCGCCCCGACTCCGCACGGCGGCTGGCTCGAAATCGCGATCTTCGCGGGCTTCTACTTCTGGCTCACGCGCACCACCGGCTGGAAGAGCGCGCTCATGACCGGCTGGGCGTTCGGCTTCGGCAACTTCGTTACCGGCGTGTGGTGGCTGTATGTGAGCATGCACTTCTATGGCGGCATGCCCGCGCCGCTCGCGGGCGCCGCGCTCGCGCTGTTCTCGCTCTATCTGGGTCTCTATCCGGCGCTCGCGGTCGCCGTCTGGTCCTTCTGCGCGGGACACGCCAGCAACGGCCGCGCGGGCGACACACCGTTCTCGCCCACCTGGCACGGCGCGTTTGCGTTCGCGAGCGCGTGGGCGCTCGGCGAATGGGGCCGCGGCTATGTGTTCACCGGCTTTCCGTGGCTCTCGAGCGGCTACGCGCAAGTGGACGGCCCGCTCTCGGGCTATGCTCCCATCGCCGGCGTGTACGGCGTGGGATGGGTGCTCGCCCTCGTCGCGGCGCTGATCGTGCAGGCGCTCGTGCGGGCGTGGGCGCTCAAACGCCGTTCTTCGGGCGGCGAGCCGGCCTTGTCCGCCGGAATGCGCCTGGGCGCCCCGCGCGCGGCCGCTGTCGTGCCGGCCATCGTGGCCGTGGCGGCGGTCGTCGCCGGCCTCCTGCTGCCGCTCGTGCCGTGGACCGAACCGGCCAACGCGCCGCTCGACGTGCGCCTCCTGCAAGGCAACATCAAGCAGGAAATGAAGTTCTCCGACGCGGGCATGCAGGCCGCTCTCGACGAATTCCAGACGCTCATTACCCAGAAGCCCGCCGACCTCGTGGTCACGCCCGAAACGGCAATCCCGGTGCTGCTCCAGGAAATGCCGCAGCCCTTCGCGCTTGCGGTGCGCCGCTTCGCCGACTCCACCGGCACCGCGATCCTGTTCGGCGCGCTGGGCGGCACGATCACGCCGGACGGCCGCCTCGTCGACGTCACGAACAGCCTGTTCGGCATCACGCCGGGCCAGCCGGGCCTCTACCGCTACGACAAACACCATCTCGTGCCTTTCGGCGAATTCGTGCCCTGGGGCTTTCGCTGGTTCGTGAACCTGCTCAATATTCCGCTGGGCGACCTCGCGCGCGGCGCGCCCGTACAGGCGCCGTTCCTCGTGCACAACCAGCCGGTGGCCGCCGATATCTGCTACGAAGACATCTTCGGCGAGGAGATCGCCCGCAGCGTGCGCGACAACCCCACATCGCCCGGCATCCTCGTCAATTCGACGAACCTCGCCTGGTTCGGCAACACCATCGCGCTCGACCAGCACCTGCAGATCGCGCGCATGCGCGCGATCGAAACCGGCCGGCCGATGCTGCGCGCCACCAACACCGGCATAACCGCCGCCATCGACCCCCATGGCCGCGTGATCGCCCGTCTGCCCGTCTATACGGTGGGCTCGCTCGACGTGCACATCGAGGGCACGGCGGGCTTCACGCCCTATGTGACGAGCGGCAACAACATCGTGGTCGCGATCTCGCTGCTGATGCTGGCATTCGGCTTCGCGTTCGGGCCAGGCCGCCCCGGGCGCGCCAAGACAGACCGCAAGCCGTAACCGCGCCACCGCAGCGATCCGCACTGGAGCCTGGGCCCGAAATACGGGCCCAGGTCTCAACGCCGCGCCGATCCGGTAAAATTCAGGGTTTTAGCACCAGGCCGTCTTCCGGCCAGGGCTGCCGGGCGCTTTCGCCCGTGCGCCGCCGGAGCCGTCGCTTCCTGCCCCCAAAAAAGCAAACTGCAGGCATTTCATGCTCACGTTTCAGCAAATCATCCTGACGCTCCAGTCTTACTGGGACAAGCAGGGCTGCGCGCTGCTCCAGCCGATCGACATGGAAGTCGGCGCCGGCACCTCGCACGTCCATACCTTCCTGCGCGCAATCGGCCCCGAGCCGTGGCGAGCCGCCTACGTGCAACCCTCGCGCCGCCCCAAGGACGGCCGCTACGGCGAAAACCCGAACCGCCTGCAGCACTACTATCAGTACCAGGTGGTGCTCAAGCCCGCGCCCGAAAACATCCTCGACCTGTACCTCGGCTCGCTCGAAGCGCTCGGCTTCGACCTCCAGCAGAACGACGTGCGCTTCGTCGAGGACGACTGGGAGAACCCCACGCTCGGCGCCTGGGGCCTCGGCTGGGAAGTGTGGCTGAACGGCATGGAAGTCACGCAGTTCACCTACTTCCAGCAAGTGGGCGGCCTCGACTGCAAGCCGGTGCTGGGCGAAATCACCTACGGGCTCGAGCGTCTCGCGATGTATCTGCAGAAGGTCGAGAACGTGTACGACCTCGTATGGACCGAGTGGGAAGAGCAAGGCCCGAACGGCCCCGAGATCCGCCGCCTCACCTATGGCGACGTGTACCACCAGAACGAAGTCGAGCAGTCCACCTACAACTTCGAGCACGCGAACGTCGATCTCCTCTTCACGTTCTTCACCGCGTACGAAGGCGAAGCGAAGCGCATGATGGAAATGCAGCTGGCGCTGCCCGCCTACGAACTCGTGCTCAAGGCCGCTCATACGTTCAACCTGCTCGACGCCCGCGGCGCGATCTCCGTGACCGAGCGCGCCGCGTACATCGGCCGCATTCGCGCGCTCTCGCGCAGCGTGGCGCAGTCGTACTACGATTCGCGCGAAAAGCTCGGCTTCCCGATGCTCGGCAATCCGGTGCACGGCGTGCCCGGCCTCACCACCGACGAACAGGACGCCGCGATGCCCGCCTGGGCGCCGCCGCTGAAGGTCGAACGCAAGTTCGACGAGGAATGACCGGATCACCAGAACAATGACCCAAGCCCATCACGCCACTCTCCTCGTCGAACTGCTGACCGAGGAACTGCCGCCGAAAGCGCTCGCCCGCCTCGGCGACGCCTTCGCCGAAGGTATCGCCGAGCGCCTCGCCGCACGCGACCTGATCGAAGGCGACCTCTCGTTCGAACGCTATGCCACGCCGCGCCGCCTCGCGGTAACGATCAGGAACGTGCGCAGCGTCGCGCCCGAAAAGCAGGTGCGCGAAAAAGTGCTGCCCGTCTCGGTCGCGCTCGATGCGAACGGCCAGCCCACCGCGCCGCTCGCGAAGAAACTCGCGGCGCTCGGCTTCCCCGACTTCCCGGTAAGCGACCTCGAACGCGCCTCGGACGGCAAGAACGAAGCGTTCTTCCTGCGCTACGCCGCACCCGGCGCGACGCTCGCCGACGGCCTGCAGGCCGTGCTCGACGAAGCGCTCACGAAGCTGCCGATCCCGAAGGTCATGACCTACCAGCGCCCGGACGGCAGCAACGTGCAGTTCGTGCGTCCCGTGCACCGCCTCATCGCGCTGCACGGCGACCAGATCGTGCCGGTGAGTGCATTCGGCGTGGACGCCGGCGACACCACGCGCGGCCACCGCTTCCTCTCCGAAGGCACGATCGCCATCACGCGCGCCGACGATTACGCGCACGCGCTCCAGCACAAGGGCTCCGTGATCGCGAGCTACGCGGACCGCCGCGAATCGATCCGCTCGCAGCTGATCGCCGCCGCCGGCGACGACAAGGTCGTGATGCCCGAAGCGCTGCTCGACGAAGTGAACTCGCTCGTCGAATGGCCCGTGGTGTACGCGTGCAAGTTCGAGGACGAATTCCTGCAGGTGCCGCAGGAGTGCCTGATCCTCACGATGCAGACGAACCAGAAGTACTTCGCGCTCACCGATGCCGAAGGCCGCCTGCGCTCGCGCTTTCTGATCGTCTCGAACATCGCGACCGACACGCCGGTCGAGATCGTGGAAGGCAACGCGCGCGTGGTGCGTCCGCGGCTCGCCGACGCCAAGTTCTTCTTCGAGCAGGACAAGAAGAAGCCGCTCGCCGATCGCGTGCCGCTGCTTGCGAACGTTGTGTACCACAACAAGCTCGGCTCGCAGTTGCAGCGTGTGGAGCGCCTCGAAACGCTCGCCGGCGAAATCGCGCAGTTGGCCAGCGCCGATGTCGCGCTCGCGAAGCGCGGCGCGCGCCTCGCGAAAGCGGATCTCTTGACCGACATGGTGGGCGAGTTCCCCGAGCTGCAAGGCACGATGGGCACCTACTACGCGCGCCACGACGGCGAGCCCGAAGAAGTGGCGATCGCGTGCTCCGAGCACTATCAGCCGCGCTTCTCCGGCGACGCCCTGCCGGCCACGCCGACGGGCACGATCGTCGCGCTCGCGGACAAGCTCGAAACGCTCGTGGGCATCTGGGGCATCGGCCTCGCGCCGACTGGCGAAAAAGATCCGTTCGCGCTGCGCCGTCATGCGCTCGGCGTGCTGCGCATTCTGGTCGAAAAGCAGTTGCCGCTCGACCTGGTCGTTCTGCTGCGCGCGGCGCAGGCCCAGTTCGCGAACGTGCCGGCCGTGACCGACTCGACGGCGGCGATCTACGAATTCTGCATGGACCGCCTGCGCGGCCTGTTGCGCGAACGCGGCTACGCCGCCGCCGAAATCGACGCCGTGCTCGCGATGAACCCTACGCGCCTCGACGACATCGTCGCGCGCCTCGACGCGGTGCGCGAATTCGCGGCGCTCGCGGAAGCCGCGTCGCTCGCGGCCGCGAACAAGCGCATCTCGAACATCCTCAAGAAGTCCGAGATCGCCGACGACGCCGGCGTGCAGATCGCGCTCTTCGTCGAAGCGGCCGAAAAGGCGCTCTATGCCCAGCTCGAACAGGTCGCGCCGCGCGTGGAATCGCAACTCGCCGTGCGCGAATACACGGGCGCCCTCACGGCGCTCGCGGCGCTGCGCGAGACGGTGGATACCTTCTTCAACGACGTGATGGTGAACGCCGAAGACCCGGCGCTGCGAGCCAACCGCCTGGCGCTGCTCAAGGCGCTGCACCGGCAGATGAACAGCGTCGCGGATATCTCGCGGCTTGCCGCCTGATGCCCTCGAGCCCACACTGAGCGCGACGCCATGCCGACCAGTTCCAGCAGAAAACTCGTGATCCTCGACCGCGACGGCGTGATCAACGTCGATTCCGACGCGTACATCAAGTCGCCCGACGAATGGATCGCGATCCCCGGCAGCCTCGAAGCGATCGCCCGCCTGAACCAGGCGGGTTATCGCATTGCCGTGGCGACGAACCAGTCCGGCATCGGCCGCGGGCTCTTCGACATGGCCGCGCTCAACGCCATGCACGCGAAGATGCACCGCCTCGCGGCGGCCGTGGGTGGCCGGATCGACGCCGTGTTCTTCTGCCCGCACACGGCGCAGGACCACTGCGACTGCCGCAAGCCGAAGCCCGGCATGCTGAAGACGATCGCCGAGCGCTTTGAAATCGATCCCGAGGAAACGGCCGTGGTGGGCGACTCGCTGCGCGACCTGCAGGCCGGCGCCGCGCTCGGCTTTCGCACGCACCTCGTGCGCACCGGCAAGGGCGAGAAGACGCTCGCTGCAGGCGGCCTGCCCGAGGGCACCCAGGTCCATACGGACCTGCGCGGGTTCGCACTCGACTTCCTTGCGAGCGAGCCGGCCTGACGCACACGACGCTAACCTGAACGGCCAGCGCGGCGCGTGCCGGATACGTGCCTGATACGTACCCGACACGCACCTGAAGCACGCCGCCCGCCCAACCCTTCCGCCCCGACCGATGCGCTTTCTCCGCTCCCTGCTGCTGTTCATCTACTTCATCGTGTACACGATGCCGTACGCAACGGCGTGCTTCATCGCGTTCCCGTTCCTGAGCGCCGACCGGCGCTACTGGATGGCAGCAGGCTGGTGCCGCTCGACGCTCTTCGTCACGCGCTGGCTCAACGGCATCCGCTACCGCATCGAGGGCTGGGAAAATCTTCCCGACGGACCGGCCGTGCTGCTCTCGAAGCACCAGTCGGCGTGGGAAACGCTGGCGTTTCCGGCGCTGATGCCGCGGCCGCTGTGCTATGTCTTCAAGCGCGAGCTGCTCTACGTGCCGTTCTTCGGCTGGGCGCTCGGCATGCTAAAGATGGTTCACATCAACCGCAAGGAAGGCAAGCACGCATTCGATTCGGTGACGCGCCAGGGCCGTCAGCGCATGGCTGAAGGAGCCTGGGTCATCATGTTCCCGGAAGGCACGCGCACGCCCGTGGGCAAACAGGGCAAATACAAGACCGGCGGCGCGCGCTTCGCGATCGAAACCGGTGCGCCGGCGGTGCCGATCGCTCACAACGCAGGGCACGTCTGGCCCCGCAACTCGTTCATCAAATATCCGGGTATAGTCACGGTGTCGATCGGCAAGCCGATCGAGACGACCGGCCTCTCGCCCGATGAAGTGAATACGCGCGTGGAGCAATGGATCGAAGCCGAAATGCGCCGCATCGATCCCGAGGCGTATCGCGAGACGGATGGCGCGTCGGCTCATACGGCTCGTATCTGACACTCGTATCTGACACGATTGGGCCGCTGAGCGACGCGGGCATCGTCCACGCGCAGCACGCGATCAATCGCAACCGACCTGACGATGCAGAAGTCCAATACGCCGCGGCCCGCTGCGGCGCTTGATAACCGGCAGCTCGATTTGCCGCTTTTTGGGGAGGGGGTCGGGCACCCCGGCTTGCCGTCGCCGTCGCTCTCGCCCACCGCTACGCCATCCCCTGCGCTGTCCCCTTCCCAGCCGCCGAACAAAGTACCGCTTGCGCCGGACGGCTCACGCCTGCGCACGGTGGTACTCGGCGCCCACACGCTGCATTACCAGCTCAAACGCTCGTCGCGCAAATCGATTGGTTTCGTGATCGATGGGACGGGGCTTGCCATCACCGCGCCGCGCTGGGTGACGCTCGCCGACATCGAAACGGCCATCGCAGAAAAGCAGCGCTGGATCTTCGCGAAACTGGCCGAATGGCAAACGCGTACCGAGCGGCGTGCGCTGCCGCGCGTGCAATGGGGCGATGGGGCGGAACTCCCTTATCTCGGCAAGCCGATACGGCTGCAGCTCGGAGCCGCCAATCTCGCCTTCGACGAAACCACGCGCGTGCTCGCACTGCCGCTGCCGCCGCACGCGGATTCGCAGCAGATCAGGGACCGCGTGACAGGCTGGCTGCAGGGCGAAGCAATGCGGGTGTTCGGCGAGCGGCTTGCGGCATATGCAGCGAAACTGGGCGTCACGTTCCGGTCCTATGCGCTGTCTTCAGCCGCCACGCGTTGGGGCAGTTGCTCGAGCGAAGGCCGGATACGGCTCAACTGGCGCTTGATTCACTTTCCGCTCTCGGTCGTGGACTATGTGGTCGCCCACGAACTCGCGCATTTGCGCGAGATGAATCATAGTCCGCGGTTCTGGCGGACGGTGGAGTCGATCTTTCCGGAGTTTCGGGAGGCGAGGAAGGCGCTGAAGCAGTGTCCGGTGGAGATGTGAAGGCGGGTTGATGCGGTCGATGCGGTTGATGCAGTCCATGCGGGCGGAAGGCCGCCGCTTATACATAGCAGTCCATATTATTCATTCTGCTGAGAATCCAATAAGCCGCCGCGAAGGCACCGGACCATTCCGGCGCCTCCGAGGCACAGCCTTACTGCTTCTTCTGAATAAACTCGATCTTGTATCCGTCCGGATCGGTCACGAACGCGATCACCGTCGTGCCGTGCTTCATCGGGCCAGCCTCGCGCACCACGGTGCCGCCCTGCTCCTTGATCTTCGCGCACGCCGCGTACGCATCCTCGACCTCCACGGCCAGGTGCCCGAACCCCGTGCCGAGGTCGTAGGAAGGCGTGTCCCAGTTGTGCGTGAGTTCGAGCACCGTGCCGTTGCGCTCGTCGGTGTAGCCCACGAAAGCGAGCGTGAACTTGCCGTCGGGGTAGTCGTCGCGGCGCAGCAGTTTCATGCCGAGCAATTCGGTGTAGAACTTGATCGAGCGATCGAGGTCGCCGACCCGGATCATCGTATGGAGGAGGCGCATCGTGTACTCCGTATAGCCGTCGTCAAAACCGCGACTCTACCAAAATCCCGTGGCCTGTGCCGACGTCGGCAAACCCCGCCGATTTGCTCTAGCATGATCGCCATCCCGAATTTGACGCGGGCAGCGGGAAGCCTGACAGACAATCGATTCAAGGAGCAGACATGCGGATTCTGGTAGTGGGCGCAGGGGCGACAGGCGGTTATTTCGGCGGCAGGCTCGCCGCCGCCGGGCGTGACGTGACATTCCTGGTCCGGCCCCAGCGCGCCGCGCAGTTGCGCGAGGCCGGCCTCGTGATCCGCAGCCCCCGCGGCGATCTCACGCTGCGCGACGTGAAGTCCGTCACACAGGACGCACTGGCCGGCGCCGGCCCCTTCGACGTCGTGCTGCTCAGCTGCAAGGCCTACGATCTCGAGAACGCGATCGAGTCCTTCGCGGCGGCCGTCGGCCCCTCCACGGCGATCCTGCCGCTTCTGAACGGCATGCGCCATCTCGACGTCCTGCAGGCGCGCTTTGGCACCCAGGCCGTGCTGGGCGGCGTTTGCCTGATCGCCTCCACACTGAATGCCGAGCGCGAAATCGTGCATCTGAACGACTCGCATGCCATCACCTTCGGCGAACTGGGCGGCGGCATCTCGCCGCGCGCGCAGGCGATCGCGGATACGTTCTCCAACGCCGGCTTCAACGTGAAGGCGAGCGAGCGCATTCTCCAGGAGATGTGGGAGAAGTGGGTGTTCCTTGCCTCGCTGGCCGGTTCGACCTGCCTGTTCCGCGCCCCCATGGGCGTCATTCTCTCGACGCCCGACGGCGAAGCGATCGTCGAGCGCCTCTTTGCCGAATGCCGCGCCACCGCGGCGGAAAACGGCTACGCGGTGCGCGACGCCTTCGTGGAACGTTCGCGTTCGATGCTTTTCGCGGCCGGCTCGCCGCTCACGGCCTCGATGCTGCGCGACGTGCAGAACGGCTCGCGCACCGAGGCCGATCACGTGCTGGGCGACCTGATCCGGCGCGGCGGCGCGGCGCAAAGCGGTGATGCGCTTTCGGTGCTGCGCGTGGCCTATAGCCATTTGAAGGCCTATGAAGCGGCCCATGAAGAGGCCGATGAAGCGCGGCGCGGCGCGACGCACTGAAGAAGGCCGGCGCCGCGCGGCGCACCCTGTGGGCAGCAGGGGTATCGGCCTGGCGGACGCGCCGACTTTGATATCGTATCGGTCCGCCTTACAGGCGACCAACAAGCGACCAACACGCCCTTCATAAGCCGCCGATACGACCGATGAGCACCCTAGCCCTGCCCGCGCGCCGCGCGCCAGACAGTCAGGCTGTGATCCTGATGATCGTGCTCTGCGCGATCTGGGGCTTGCAGCAAGTCGCCATCAAGAGCGCCAACGTGGCGCTGCCGCCCGTGTTTCAGGCCGGGCTGCGCTCGGCGATCGCCGCGTTGCTGGTTTGGGGTTGGGCGAAGAGCCGCGGCACGCCGCTCTTTCGCGCGGACGGGACGCTCAGCGCCGGGCTGTTCGCGGGTGTGCTGTTCGCCGGCGAGTTCGTCTGCATCTTTCTCGGCCTCACGATGACAAGTGCATCGCGCATGGCCGTCTTCCTCTACACCGCCCCCTGCTTCACCGCCCTGGGCCTGCACTGGTTCACGCCGGGCGAGCGCATGCGGCGCACGCAGTGGGTCGGAATTGGCGTCGCATTTGCCGGCATGGCGCTCGCGTTCGCCGATGGTTTCGCGCGCACCGGTACGAAGGACATGCACGCGATCTTGACCGGCCTCGCCGGCGACGCGCTCGGCGTACTGGCCGGCGCGCTGTGGGCCACCACGACCGTGGTCGTGCGCAGCAGCACGCTCGCGCAGGTCAGCGCGAGCAAAACGCTCTTCTATCAACTGGCGGTGTCCGGCGTGGTGCTGCTCGCGCTCGCGGCAGGGCTCGGACAGATCGAGGTGCGCACGGTCACGCCGCTTGCCATCGCGGCGCTCGGCTATCAGGCCGTGGTCGTGGCGTTCGTGAGCTATCTCACGTGGTTCTGGCTGCTCACGCGTTATATGGCGTCGCGGCTTTCGGTGTTCTCGTTCCTCACGCCGCTCTTCGGCGTGACGTTCGGCGTGCTGTTGCTCGGCGAGTCGTTCAGCAGCCGGTTTCTCGCCGCTGCCCTGCTCGTGCTGGCCGGCATCGCGCTCGTGAACGCGCCTGCCGGCAAGCTACAGGGGCGCTAGACCCGGCCCTGTGCCCGAGGGGGCACCCGGCGTTCAGCCTTGCGTTTGCTGCCCGGCCGACTTCCCCGCGTCACCCAGCGCCTGGGCGATCCGCACGTATTCCTCCACCGGCACCTCTTCGGCGCGGCGCGCGAGGTCGAAGCCCAGCGCCTCGAAATCCACGCGGTCGCGATAGTCGGCCAGCGTGTTGCGCAGCATCTTGCGACGCTGCGAGAACGCAGCCGTCACGAGATCGCCGAGGATCGCGTCGTCGACGTCGGGCAATTCGTGCGGCGCATACGGAATCATGCGCACGATGGCCGAATCGACCTTGGGCGGCGGCTGGAACGACTCCGGCGGCACGTCGATCAGTTTGTCGATGACGTAGCGGTACTGCAGCATCACCGTGAGACGCCCGAACGCCTTGCTGCCCGGCTCGGCCACCATGCGCTCCACCACTTCGTTCTGCAGCATGAAGTGCTGGTCGATCACGCAGCGCGCGAACGCGGCGAGGTGAAAGAGCAGCGGGCTCGAGATGTTGTACGGCAGGTTGCCGACGATGCGCAGCGAAGGCTTCTCGCCCGGCGCCGCGAGGGAAGCGAAGTCGAAGGCGAGCGCATCGCCCGCATGCAGTTCGAGCAGCGGCCCGAACTTCTTCGTGAGACGCGTAATGAGATCGCGGTCGAGCTCCACCGCATGCAGCGGCGACTCCGGCGTGGCGAGCCGCTCGATCAACGGTTCGGTGAGCGCGCCGAGCCCCGGCCCGATCTCGACCATACGTTCGCCGCGCTGCGGGCGGATCGTATCGACGATCGAATCGATCACGCCCGTATCGACGAGAAAGTTCTGGCCGAAGCGCTTGCGCGCGAAGTGGCCCTGGTGCTGTCTGCTGCTGTTGGACATCGTCTGGAAATTCAGTCTGGGGCCGCTGTCAGAGGGCGCGGCGATGCCGCGCCATCGAAACGGCAGTATCGACGGCGGCGATCAGGCTGCCCGCATCGGCGCGGCCCGTGCCGGCGAGATCGAGGGCGGTGCCGTGATCGACCGAGGTGCGGATGATCGGCAAGCCGAGCGTCACGTTAATGCCTTCGCCGAACGTCGCGTATTTGAGGACCGGCAGCCCCTGGTCGTGGAACATGGCGAGCACGCAGTCGGCGTCCTTGAGGTAGCGCGGCTGAAACAGCGTGTCGGCCGGATACGGGCCGCGTGCGTCGATGCCGGCGTCCGCGGCGACCTTCAGCGCCGGCGAGATCGTCTCGATCTCCTCGCGCCCGAGGTAGCCGTTCTCGCCCGCATGCGGATTGAGCCCCGTCACGAGGATACGCGGCTGCGGCACGCCGAAGTGGCGGCGCAGGTCGTGGTCGATGATGCGCAACGTCTTGACGATGCCGTCGAGGGTGAGCGCCGCCGACACGTCCTTGAGCGGCAGGTGCGTCGTGGCGAGCGCGACGCGCAGCGGCCGTGCGCCGGTGCCCGCGAGCATCATCACGACCTGCGGCGTGCCGGTGCGTTCGGCGAGGTATTCGGTGTGGCCGGTGAACGGAACGCCGGCGTCGTTGATGGTGCTCTTCTGGAGCGGCGCGGTGACGATGGCGTCGAACGCGTGGGCCACGGCGCCGTCGATCACGCGGTCGAGCAGCGCCAGCACATAACGGCCGTTCGCGGCGTCGAGCTTGCCCGGCTGGGCGGGCACGGCGAGCGGCACGTGTTCCACGCGCACGCGCGAACCCGCGCTGAGCGCGGCCCAATCGACGTTGACGGCAGCAGCGCGGGCCGCGAGGAGATCCTGGTCGCCGAGCACCACGAATTCGACGTCGGGCCAGTGTGCGGCGGCGCCGGCGAGCGCGGCGGCGGTCAGTTCCGGGCCGACGCCGGCGGGCTCGCCGGTGGTGATGGCAACGCGGATCGGCCCCGGCCCCCGCGGAGCCGGCGACGAGGATGCGGGGGCGTTCACGGCGGTTTCCTTTAGTTCTGCGGCGGCGTCATGCCGGCGATCTTGTAATCGACGTAGGCGCTGTCACGCAGTTCGCGCAGCCAGTCGGCGTAGGCCTGTTCTGCCTTGCGCTGGCCGATCGCCTGGCGGGCGAGGTCCATCTGCTGGGTTACCGAGCCTTCGGCCTCGCGGCGCTCCAGCACCTGGATCAGGTGGTAGCCGTATTCGGTGCGCACCGGATCGCTGATCTGGCCGTCCTGCAGCGTGTTCATGGCGCGCTCGAACTCAGGCACGGTTTCGCCCGGGCTGATCCAGCCGAGGTCGCCGCCCTGCGAAGCCGAGCCGTCCTGCGAGTAGGTGCGCGCGAACTTCGCGAAGTCGCCGCCCGCCTGCACCTCGCGCTTGATCTCCAGCAGCTTCTGGCGCGCTTCCGGCTCCGGCATGCCGCCTTCGCCCACGCGCAGCAGGATGTGGCGCACGTGCGTCTGCACGAGCGTCGGCGCGGCACCGGCCGTGCCCTGGCCCGCGCGGCGGTCCACGAGGCGGACGATCTCGAAGCCGTCGTTGGTGCGGATCAGCGACGGATTGACTTCACCCGGGCGCATGGTCGCGGCGGCCGTCACGAACTCGGGCGGCAGCTTCGACGGTGCGAGGAAACCCATGTCGCCACCCTGCTTCGCATCCGCGGCCTGCGAATTCGACTTCGCGAGGCTCGAGAACTTGTCGCCCGACTGGGCCTGCTTAAGCAGCGCGTTGGCCTTCGCCTGGGCCGCTTCGATATCGGTCTCCGACGCGTTGAGCGGCGCCTTGATGAGGATGTGCTCGAAGTGCAGGTCGTTGGTCTGGCCCGCATTCGGTCCGCGCTGGCTCGCGATGTAGTTCGCGACTTCGGCGTCCGAGACCGAGATCTTGCTGTCCACTTCCTTCTCGCGCAGCTTCGAGAGCGTGAGCTCCGTGCGTGCGTCGCGCGTGAACGTGTTCCAGGACACGCCCGCCGCCTCGATGCGCGCGCGGTAGGAGGCGAGGTCGAGGCCGTTGGCCTGGGCGAGACGCTCCAGCGTGCGCTGCACGGAGGCGTCATCGACGGTGATGCCGTCTTCCTTCGCCTTCTGGAGCTGGATGCGTTCGAGCACCATCTGGTTGAGCACCTGGGCGCGCAACTGGTCCGTCGGCGGCACCGGGGCGTTCTGCTGCTGCAGGCGACGCGCGATGAGGCCTACGCGTTCGTCCAGCTCGCGCTGCGTGATCACGCCGTCGTTGACGATCGCGGCGATCGTGTCGACCGTCTGCCCGGGATTGGTGGGCAGGCCCTGCGCTTGCGCCGGGGCAGCCGGCATGAGGCCCGCGACGGCAAAGAAACTCGCAGCGAACGCTGCCAGGCGAAGCTTTTTCATGATTCCCACAAATACTCCAATGTTGGCGGGCCGCTTCGCCCGTCGTCTCTTTGCAACCGACCCCGCGCTGCCCCGCACGCTTCCCGTTCCGGGAAAAACGCGACGGATCACGCGTTATTGATAATCCGTGAAACGCGACGCCGGCGGCGGCTGGGCAGGCAATTGCGTATAGCCCGGCACGCTGGCCTTGAAGGCGGCCACCAGCCCGTTATCGACGTTCGACAGCCCCTTGAGCGTCAGCTGCGCCATGAACCGCGTCGACGAATTCTGACCGCCGGTCGTATTGACCCCGTTTGCATAGCGCTGGATGCCGACGCCGAGCACCCAGCAGTCGGCGTCGTACTGCAACCCCGCCAGGCCGTTGACGATCCGGTGCCCGACCAGATCGTAATTGAAGGTGCCCACCGCGAACACCCGGTGCGAGAACGGCCATTGCGCCGAGATCATAATCTGGTTGATCGGCGTGTAGTCGAGCGTGGTGTTCGCGCGCGTGTAGCGGTACGCGATGTTCAGCACCCGGTTCGGGCCCGGGCTGTAGCCGAAACCGATGCTCGCCTTCGTCAGGTCGTTATTGTCGGCATTATATTGGAACGCGGTTTCCGAAGCGAAACCGCCTCCGATCTTCAGCGCTGCGCCGGCAATCAGGTCCGAGTGCGTGGCCTGCGCCGTCGTCTCGCCAGGCGTCAGCGTCACGCGCTGATCCTGGAAGTAGTACTGCTGCGCGAGCACGAAGCGCGCGCGCTCGTCGCCGGTGGCCGGATCGATGAAGCGCGTGGTGATCGCGGCGGTGATGCGGTTCGCGTCCGCGATGCGGTCGTTGCCGACGAAGGTGTTCGGCGTGAAGATTTCCGCGAGGCCGAAGTCCGAATCGGCCGTATCGAACAGCGGCGCGAACTCCTGGTTCCGGTACGGCGTGTACACGTAGTACAGGCGCGGTTCCAGGGTCTGGATGTAGTCCTGGCCGAACAGGTGCACGTTGCGCTCGAACACGAGGCCCGAGTCGAAGCTGAACGTGGGCACCGATTCGGTGAAACTCTTCGGCTGTCCGACCGGCGAGCCCGAACCGATATTGCTCAGATCGTAGGCCGCGAAGTGCCACTGCACCTTCGGCGTCACGAAGTAGCCCGGCCCCAGCAGCGAGTACGACAAGTACGGATTGAAGACGACGCGGTCGCCTTCGGTCATGTCCGAACTCGTGATGCGAAAGCGCGAGTAATCGGCTTCGGCGCCGTAGTCGAAACCCTCGACGTCGTACTTGCTGTACTTCACGTTCAGCTCGGGTTCGCGGCCGTACGGCGGCGCGGAGCCTTCGAGCGTCTGCCAGTGCTGGACGCGGGCCAGCACCGACCACGGTCCGTTGTTGTACGTCACGCCGGCTTCCTGCTGGTACAGGAGCTGCGTGCCGTTCATGAACTGGCTGGCCGGCGACGCCAGGTCTTCCGGATAGGTATTGTCCGAGACCTTGTTGTAGTAGATGTACCCGCCGAACCCGTCGCCGAAGTTCTGGTTGTGCTGGATGAACAGCGCGTAGCGGTTCGTCTTCGTGATCGCGTCGTCCGGCAGGAACGTGCCGGTGATGGTCCCCGAGTAGTTCGCCGAGAGATACCGGTAGTTCGCCGTCGTGAAGAGACCCCGCTTGGACATCAGCTCGGGCGTGATGGTCGCGTCGCGGTTCGGTGCGATGTTGAAGTAATACGGTACGGCGATGTCGTAGCCGTTCGTCGAACTGAGCGAGAACGTGGGCGGCAGCACGCCGCTGCGGCGGTCGCCCGAGAGCGGAAACGAGAACCACGGGCTCGCGAAGATCGGCACGTTCTGGAAGAACAGCACGCTGTTGTGCGCGACGCCTTCGTCGGCGCCCGTGTCGAAGTCGAACTCGCTGCCCTTGATATACCACGCCGGATTCGACGAGCACTGGCACGCCGTATAGGTGCCGTTCGTCAGCACCGAGCGCTCGTTGTCGAGCAGGTCCGCGCGCTCCGCGCTGCCCGAGCCGCCCGTCATCGTGAAGTGGTACTTGGGCGTGGGCATGAAGCCTTCGTTCGCCTCGACCTTCAGGTGCGCTTCGGGACCGGCGAAGGTCGTGCCGTTCTGCGAGACCACGACATTGCCGTACGCATCGGCGGTATCGGTGTCCTCGTCGTAGTGCAGCGCCTCGCCCTTGACGATGTTTACGCCCTGGCGCAGTTCGGCTGCGCCCTTCACGGCGATGTCGGTGTCGGCGGTGCCCGTGGTCGAGTCGCCGAGCACGAAGGTGGCCGGATGCTGGCCCGCCACCACAGGATGGTCTTCGAGCTGCGGCGCGAGGCGCAGGCTCCATGCGCCGTCCAGCGGCTCCGGCTGCGCGGCCGCGCCCGAGAGCTGGGCGTGCGAAATCGCGGGCATCAAGCCCGGCACGGCCACGAGTGCCGCGATGAGCCGCCGCTTGCCCGGCACGCCGTCGTCACTGTTGGAGATCGTCTGGAAAAGCTTTCTGGGCGGCATGTATGGTTTTGGCGAATCGGCCCGGCCGTCAGCCCTTCTCGCCGCGGTCGCACACCTCTCGCGCGTGCCGCGGCGGAAGCCGGGCGCACAGCGGATCACCTTACACCGGACGATGAAGGCGGCAAGCGTACCGTCATGCGGGCTTTGGCGCGAGTCGCGTCAAAAAAGTCGTGGGGTATTATATGGCAAGACGTTGATCCACTGATTTTGCCTCCGGTTTTCATGACCTCCACCGCCGCGCACCGCCCCGCCGATACCCGCATCGACCTGCTCACCGCCTGGCTCGCCTCGCACGCGCAACGCCACGCACTCGATCCCGCCACGCTGGCCCCGGCTTCCGCCGACGCGAGCTTCCGGCGCTACTTCCGCGTCGCGAGCGCGGGGGCGCACGGCGCGACGCTAATCGCCGTGGACGCGCCGCCGCCCGAGAAGTGCCGCGAGTTCGTGCAGGTGGCCGAGCTGCTCGCCGCAGCCGGCGTGCACGTGCCGCGCGTGCTGGAGGCCGATTTCGACGCCGGCTTCATGCTCGTGACCGACCTCGGCACGGCGCCCTACCTGAAGACGCTGCAGGACGCCGGCCCCGGCCCGCGCTCGCGCGAGTTGATGCGCGACGCGCTCGACGCGCTCATCCGCTGGCAGCTTGCCTCGCGCGAAGGCGTGCTGCCGCCCTTCGACGAAGCGTTCCTGCGCCGCGAGATGGAGCTGATGCCGGAGTGGTACCTGCAGCGCCATCTGGGCCGCGAGGTGAATGCGGCCACGCGCGCGGTGCTGGACAAGACCTTCGCGCTCCTCGTGGAGAACGCGCTCGCGCAGCCTCAGGTGTTCATGCTGCGCGACTTCATGCCGCGCAACTTGATGATCGCGAACCCGAACCCGGGCGTGCTCGATTTTCAGGACGCCGTCTACGGTCCGATCACCTACGACGTCGCCTCGCTGCTGCGCGACGCGTTCCTCAGCTGGGACGAGGAGTTCGAGCTCGACTGCTTCGCGCACTACTGGGAGCACGCGAAAAAGGCGGGCCTGCCGGTGAGCGCCGACTTCGGCGAGTTCTACCGCCAGCTCGAATGGATGGGCCTGCAGCGCCATATCAAGGTGCTGGGCCTGTTCTGCCGCATCAACTATCGTGACGGCAAGCCGCACTACATGGACGACCTGCCGCGCTTTCTCGGCTATGCGAGCAAGGTCGCGCACCGCTACCGGCCTCTCGCGCCGTTCGCGCGGCTCATCGACGAGCTGCAAGGCACGGCCGTCGCAAGCGGCTATACCTTCTGAGCGCTCCGAGCCCCACCACGCCCACCCATGACGAGGCCCCACCCATGAGCCGCGCCCGCTTCGAGCGCACGGCGATGATCTTCGCCGCCGGCCGCGGCGAACGCATGCGCCCGCTGACCGACACCGACCCGAAACCGCTGCTGCCCGTGGCCGGCAAGCCGCTGATCGTCTGGCAAATCGAGCGGCTCGCCGCGGCGGGCTATACGAACATCGTGATCAACCACGCGTGGCTTGGCGAGCGCATCGAAGCCGCGCTCGGCGACGGCGCGCAGTTCGGCGTGACGCTGCGCTACTCGCCCGAGACCGAGGCGCTGGAGACGGCGGGCGGCATCGCGCAGGCGCTGCCGCTGCTGGAAACGCAGGGGGAACCGGCCGTGTTTCTCGGCCTGGCGGGCGACATCTTCAGCGAATACGATTTCGCGCGCCTCGATACGCCCGCGCAAAGGCTCGCGGCAAGACCCGCGCCGGGCATGCATCTCGTGATGGTGCCGAACCCGCCGTTCCACCCCAAGGGCGACTTCGCGCTCGGCGCGGACGGCGTGCTCGCCCTCGACGGGGCGCCTCGCCGCACGTTCGGCAGCATCGGCCTCTACGACACGCGCATGTTCCGCGACCTCGCACGCGGCACGAAGCGCGCGCTTACGCCGTACTATCGCGAGACGATTGCACAGGGGCGCGCAACCGGCGAACTGTACGCAGGGCGCTGGGAGAACGTCGGGACGCCTGAGCAGCTCGCGGCCCTGAACGAAGCCCTGCGCGCCTGAAGCCTCACACGGGCCAGCGCATCGTCGCGCGCGCCGCAGCGCGCGACGCCTCACTCCTCGCCGGCCGCTTCCTCGATGCGCGCGTCGGGAGCGGTGCCGCGCTGCTGCTGGAGCGCCCACATCTGCGCATAATGCCCGCCCGCGGCCAGCAGTTCGGCATGCGTGCCGCGCTCCACGATGCGCCCGTGGTCCATCACGATGATCTGCTGGGCGTGCACCACCGTCGAAAGCCGGTGCGCGATCACGAGCGTCGTGCGCTCGCGCGCGATCTGGTCGAGTTCGAGCTGGATCGCGCGCTCCGAGCGCGAATCGAGCGCCGAGGTGGCCTCGTCGAAGAGCAAAATCGGCGGATTCTTCAGCAGCGTGCGCGCGATGGCCACGCGCTGCTTCTCCCCGCCCGAGAGCTTGAGCCCGCGCTCGCCCACGGGCGTGTCGTAGCCCTTCGGCAAGCTCTCGATGAACGCATGGATATGCGCCGCGCGCGCCGCCGCGATCACTTCGTCGCGGCTCGCCGTGGGCCGGCCGTAGGCGATGTTGTAGTAGATCGAATCGTTGAAGAGCACCGTATCCTGCGGCACGATGCCGATCGCGGCGCGCAGCGAATCCTGCGTGACGTCGCGGATGTCCTGGCCGTCGATCGTGATCGCACCACCGGATTTTTCCGGGTCGTTGCGATCGAGATCGTAGAAGCGAAACAGGAGGCGCGCGAGCGTGGACTTGCCCGAACCGCTGTGCCCCACCACCGCCGTCGTGGTGCCCGCTGCAATTGTGAAGCTCACGTCGTGCAGGATCTGCCGTGACGGCTCGTAGGCGAAGCTCACGTGCGAAAAGCGCACCTCGCCGCCGCGCACGACGAGCACGGGCGCGCCCGGCACGTCGGCCACTTCACGCGAGACCGTGAGCAGCGTGAACATGCGGTCCATGTCGGTGAGGCTTTGCTTGAGCTCGCGATACACCACGCCGAGAAAGTTCAGCGGAATGTAGAGCTGCAGCATGAAGGTGTTGATGAGCACGAGGTCGCCGAGCGTGAGCCGTCCCGCCATCACACCTTGCGTCGCGCGCCAGAGGATGAAGACGAGCCCCGTGCCGATGATGGCCTGTTGCCCGAAGTTCAGCGCCGAAAGCGAATGCTGCGACTGGATGGCAGCCGCGCGATAGCGGTGCAGGTTCTCGTCGTAACGCTTCGTCTCCCACTCCTCGTTGCCGAAATACTTCACTGTTTCGTAGTTGAGCAGCGAGTCGATCGCGCGCGAGTTGGCGCGCGAATCGAGTTCGTTCATGGTGCGGCGAAAATGCGTGCGCCACTCCGTCACCTTCACGGTGAACACGATGTACGCCACCAGCGCGACGAGCGTGACGATCGCGTAGTACGCCTCATATTTCACGACGAAGAAGCCGAGCACGAGGCCTACTTCGACGAGCGTCGGCAGGATGCTGTAGAGCGAGTACGAGATGAGCTGGGTGATGCCGCGCGTGCCGCGCTCGATATCGCGCGTCATGCCGCCCGTTTGCCGGTCCAGATGAAAACGCAGCGAAAGCGCGTGCAGATGGCGGAACACCTTGAGCGCGAGCTGGCGCACGGCGCTCTCGGTCACCTTCGAAAAGAGGATCTCGCGCAGCTCGGTGAAGAGCGACGTCGAAAGCCGCACGATGGCATACGCCACCACCAGCAGCCCGATGCCGCCGACGAGCACGATGCCCGGCGCGTGCTCCGCGCGCCCGAGCGCCGTGAGATGGCGCACCGAAGCGAGGTTGTCGACGATGTGCTTCATCACGATCGGCACGCCGAGATTGGCGACCTTCGCGCCGATCAGGCAAGTGAGCGCGAACGCCACGCGCCACCGGTACGCGGTGAGATAGGGCAGCAGCGAGACGATGGTCTGCCAGTCGTTGCGCGGCCCGATGGCGGGCAGCGCGGGTTCGTTGGACGTTGGGAAACGGCGCATGAAAGCAGCGGGGAACCGCGTGATGTAGTGGGGAGTGTCCGGCGACGGGTTCGGCAGGCGCCATCACGTCGATAACGACGTCGGCGACGACTCCGGGCCCAGCCTCGAAGGCCCGGCCCGGACACCTGCTTTCCCGTACAATTCCTGATCGACGTATTGTCGCAGAAGGCCGCCGGCGGCGCTGAGGCGGGTCCTGCGGCGCTTTTTGTGCGGCACCGGCTCAATAGCCGGTGTCGCGCCTGCTGCAAAGCTCCCACTTTTTCATGGACGACCGATGACCGACGCCCTCACGCTTCCCCCCCAACCGCCCGCGCTGCGCGTCGTCCCGCAGCCCTCGGACGCGAACGTCCACGGCGACGTGTTCGGCGGCTGGATCATGTCGCAGGTGGACATTGCCGGCTCGATTCCGGCCAGCCGGCGCGCGAACGGCCGCGTGGCGACCGTGGCGGTGAACTCGTTCCTCTTCAAGCAGCCCGTCTTCGTCGGCGACCTGCTGAGCTTCTACGCCAATATCGTCAAGACGGGCAAAACCTCGGTGACGGTCGAGGTCGAGGTGTACGCCCAGCGCATGCGCCTCGCCGAAGAAGTGGTCAAGGTGACGGAAGCGACGCTCACCTACGTGGCCACGGACAGCGACCGCAAGCCGCGCCAGCTGCCCCCGCTCGCCTGAGCCTCGCGCCCGCGACCCTCGCGCGCTTCAGGCCATCCACGCCGCCCCGGTCCCTTCGTCGTATGCCACGCTCGCGCCCAGCAGCGTGGCGATGTCCTCGCCGGGCAGCGGCGGCGCGAAAAAGAATCCCTGCATCTCGTCGCAGTCGCGCTCGCGCAGGAACGCGTACTGCGACGACGTCTCCACACCCTCCGCGATCACCTGAAGCTGCAGTTCGTGCGCGAGCGCGATGATCGCCGCCGTGATGGTCTCGTCGTCCACGCTCGTGCCGATGTCCGCCACGAACGAACGGTCGATCTTGAGCCGGTCCACCGGCAGCCGCTTCAGGTAGCTCAGGCTCGAATAACCGGTGCCGAAGTCGTCCACCGAAAGCCCGATGCCCAGCGCGTGCAGCTCGTTGAGCATCGAGACGGCTTCCTCGGCGTTGCGCATCAGCGTGCTTTCGGTGAGTTCGAGTTCGAGATAACAAGCGGCGAGCCCCGTTTCCGCCAGCACCTCGGTCACGAGCTGCGCGATATTGCGCTGATGAAACACGCGCGCCGAAAGGTTCACGGAAACGCGCACCGCCGGCAGCCCGTCGCGCTGCCAGGCGCGGTTCTGGCGGCACGCCTCGCGCAGCACCCAGTCCGATAGCGGGCCGATCAGGCCGCTTTCCTCGGCCACGGGGATAAACTGCGCCGGCGGCACGAGGCCGGTCTCCGGATCGTTCCAGCGCACGAGCGCCTCCATGCCCACGATGCGCCCGCTCCCCACCTCCACCAGCGGCTGGTAATGGAGCCGGAATTCCCCGTCGCGCAGCGCGCGGCGCAGGCGCCGCTCGAGGTTCATGCGCGCGCCCACGCTCGCGTTCATCTCGGGCTCGAAGAACTGGAAGGTGTTGCGGCCCATGTCCTTCGCGCGGTACATCGCCACGTCGGCTTTCTTGAGCAGCGTCTCCGCGTCGCTGCCGTCCTGCGGGAACACGCTCGCGCCCATGCTGCAGCCCACGTAGAGCTCGGTGCCGTCGAGCCACACGGGCTCGGAGATCATCGCCCGCGCGCGCTCCATCCAGTTGATGAGCGACTTCTCGTCGATGGTGTCGGTGAGCACGATCACGAATTCGTCGCCGCCGTGGCGCGCCACCGTGTCGCTCGTGCGCGTGCAGCGCGCGAGCCGCTCGGCCACCACGCGCAGCAGCCGGTCGCCCACGCTGTGGCCGAGGCTGTCGTTCACGTTCTTGAAACCGTCGAGGTCGATGAACACCACGGCCACGCCGCGCTCGTGCCGGTGCGCGGAAACGAGCGCCTGCTGGAGCCGGTCGCGCAGCAGATTGCGGTTCGGCAGCAGCGTGAGGCTGTCGTAGTTCGCCTGGTATTCGAGCTGCTCCTGATAGCGGATCAGCTCGGTGACGTCGTTGATGATGCCGATGTGGTGGGTCGTGCGGCCGTCGAGATCGGGCACCGGCGCGATCAGCAGCTGGTTCCAGAACAGGCCGCCGTCCTTGCGGTAGTTGCGCAGCACGGCGCTGACCTCGCGGTTGGCGCCAAGCGACTCGCGAATCGTGATGAGGCCGTCCTGGTCGCGGTCGTCGCGCTGCAGCAGGCGGCTGTCGAGGCCGATCACCTCGGCCGGATCGTAGCCCGTGATGCGCCGGAACGCAGGGTTCGCGTACTCGATCAGGTTGCTGCCGCCCGGCCCGGGCGCCGTGATGAGAATCGCGTTCACGCACGCGTCGAGCGCGCGGCTTTGCAGGCGCAGCGCCAGATCGGCGCGCTTGCGCTCGGTGGTGTCGGTGAAGGAGCCGATCACGCCGATCACGCGGCCCTCGCCGTCGAGCATCGGCAGCTTGCTCGTCAGCGTGGTCTTGTGCACGCCGTCGATCGTCAGGTCGTCTTCGAAATTGATGTTCGGCAGGCCCGATTCGAGCACCTCCCGGTCCTGCGCCTGCATGCGCGGGGCGTAGGCGCGCCAGGGCAGCTCTTCGTCGGTCTTGCCGATCACCTGCTCGGGGTACGCGAGGCCGGCGTCGCGCGCGAACGTCATGTTGCAGCCGAGGTAGCGCGAATCGGCGTCCTTCCAGAAGATGCGCTGCGGAATGTTGTCGATCACCGTTTCGAGCATCTGGTTCGAGCGCTGGGCCTCGGCTTCCACGCGGATCTGGTCGGAGACGTCCTCGGCCAGCACGAAAACCGCCGCGCGGCCCAGAAAGGTCAGCGCGTGGTGCGAGATATTGGCGCTGATCGTCGAACCGTCGCGGCGGCGGTGATGCCAGATGCCCGCCATCGTGCGCACGTTCGGCGTGAGCGTGTCCGAGCGCGCGAGGTGCTGCTCGAGACGGGGCACGTCCTCCGCCACGCGAATCTCGCGGATCGTCATCGTGAGGAATTCGTCCTCGCCATAGCCGTACTGCTGGATCGCAGCCGAATTGACGGCGAGAAAACCCAGCGTCTCGCGATCGAACACGTACATCGGCACGGGGTGCGCGTCGAAGAGCCCCTGGAAGCGCTCGCCGATCTCGCGCGTGCCGCGCAGCTTTTCACGCGCCGCGCTTTCGCGCGCGCCGAAGGTGTAGAGCAGCAGCGTCGCGCCCGCGAGCATCGTCACGATCAGCAGCGCCGAGGCGCGGCTCGACGAACGCGACGACTCGCTCAACGCGGCCGCCAGCGCAAGATCCTCGGCGCCCTGCAGCGACGAAAGCCGGGCGTCGAGACGGTCCACACGGGTGTCGAGGCGAATGTATTCGGTGGTCGCCCACGTGGCGGCGTCGGAGGCCAGCGCGGCGAGCGGGGTCGCGACGGCGGGAACGGCACTCGCGCCGCCGATGGCAGCGGCTGAAGCACTGGCGGGTGCGGCATAAAGTCCACTGGCCCAGGCCGGGGCCGCGGTGGCGGCAGTGGCGGCAGTCGTGGCAGTCGCTGCAATGGAGACAGGCGCCGCCACCGCCGACGCCCCCACAACCCTGCCCGTCCCACCCGCCGGCGTCATGACTGCGGCCGGACCCGGCGCGGCGCCCCCGCTCGCAGCGGGTTGCGTCTGCGCATCGGCCACCCGCTGCTCGACGCGTGCGAGCGTGTCGTCGATATCGCGGGCCACGGTCAGCGCCTCGAGCGAGACCGTGTCGAAACGCGCGAGCAGCGCCGGATTGTCGGCCAGCTCCGAGCGCACCGAACGCGCCGCCTCGTCGAGCGCCGCGGCACGGCGCGCGCGCGCGTCCGCCGGCTCGGTGGCGCCGCCCGATTCGAAGCGGCCGAGCGCGGCGAGGCCGCCGCCCAGCGCCTCGCGGAAACGGTCGAGGTCATGCCGCACGCGTGCCGCCTGCGCGGCGCGTGCGTCGATCTCGCGTTGCGTGCCGATCTGCGTCCAGGCCACGAACGCATTGGCCCCCACGGCCGCAGCAACGACCGCCAGATTGATGAGCTGGCGCCTCGGAATTAGAAGATTCATTGTGTGCCGAACGTCGTTCGTCCCCCGCTCGGTACCACAAGGCGCGGAACGACGGAAAACGACCTGCGTGCGAATGGCTGGCGTCTGCTGCGCCAAACCGGATAACGGCACGCTTCGGCAAGGCTTGAGGGAAAAAGGGGGAAAATCCGCCGATTAGAGGCAGCACTACAGAAACGCAATAAGGGCCCGATTAAGGACGCCGACGAACGGCGCCCACGAAAGGCTCAACCGGAGAGGCCGCCTACGCCTGCGCCGCGAGCCCGAACTCGCGCATCGCGGGCGCGAAGTCGTGATTGCTCTCGGGCTTGCGCGCGAGCTTGGCGAGCACGTAGCGCTGAAACGGTGCGAGCCGCGCCCACGCCTCGACGCCCGGTGCCCCCATGCCCGCCAGCGACGCCTGGTGGGCGATGCCGTCCGGCACCGCGTTCACGTCGCGCCAGGCCGGCGTGGGATCGGGTTCGAACCACTCGGGCTCGACGTTGGCATGGGTGCGCAGCATCTCGAAGAGCGCATGATCGAAATTCGGCTCGATTTCGACGTCCTCGTCCACGGGAAAGCGCGCGAGGAGACGCCGGTCCTCCCACGGCAGCAACTGCCACTGGGCGAGCGAGACGCGCAGCCCGAAGCGGTCCAGATTGAAGCGTACGCACATGGGGATATAGGTGAGGTTTTCCGACGACTCGACCTCGAACCCGAAGAGGAGCGGTGCTTCGTTCAAAGACATGGCAGTATCCTGGCGGCGCGAGCGGGGGGCGCCCGCTTGAGGTATTTTAGAACCTTCCGCGGCGCGCGCGAGGCGCGCTGCACCGAGGAGCATGACGTTTGAACCTACCCACCCCAACGAATCCGCTGGAAACCGAAGGCCAGCCCGGCGCCATCGACCTGCGCGTGCACCGGCACCGCGGCGCCGCGACCGAAACCACCACCGATCACGTCGGCCAGGAATGGCCCGTGGCGCTCGTCTTCAACGGCATCTCGCACGCCGTGATGATGTGCACGCCGCGCGATCTGGAAGCGTTCGCGGTCGGCTTTGCGATTTCGGAAGGCATCGTCGGCCGTAACGCCGACATTCAGGACATCGAGGTCTTTCTGCACGAAGACGCGGAGCTGCCCCACGCGGAAGTTCATCTCACCGTCGTGCAGCAGGCGTTCGCCGGCCTCAAGGAGAAGCGCCGCGCGCTCGCCGGTCGTACCGGCTGCGGCGTGTGCGGCATCGAGAGCATCGACCTGCTCGATCTCGAACCCGAGCGGGTGCCCGATACCGGCTTCGTGGCGCGCCTCGCGCCCGACGCGATCGCGCGCGCGGCGCGCGAGTTGCCGCAGCATCAGGCGCTCACGAAACTCACGGGCGGCCTGCACGCAGCCGCGTGGTGCGATGCCGAAGGCGCGATCGTGCACGCATTCGAGGACGTGGGCCGCCACAACGCGCTCGACAAGCTGATCGGCCAGCTCGTGCTCGAGCGCGCGGATACGCAACAGGGCTTCGTGTTCCTCTCCAGCCGGGCAAGCTACGAACTCGTGCGCAAGGCGGCGCGCGTGGGCATTCCGATGGTGGCGACGATCTCGGCGCCGTCATCGCTTGCGATCACCATTGCGAAGCGCGCCGGGCTGCGGCTCGTGAGCTTCTGCCGCGAATCGGGCTACGTGGACTACGAAACGGCCTGAAGACCGCACGGCGCGGCCCGCCCGGCCGCGTCCGTCTTTTCCCTGCGTTTTGTCTGCTCTTTGGCCGCAGAACGATCCGCGTTCAATCGAACTGGCGGAAATCCGGCTTGCGCTTTTGCAGGAACGCGGTGAACGCCTCGCGCGCTTCGGGCGCGAGCAGCATCTTGCCGAAGTGCACGGCCTCCTCGCTCATGCGCGTCTTGAGTTCGTGCTCGCTCCCCTGCTTCATGAGCGCCTTCGTCACGCGCAGCGACGCGGCCGGCAGCGCCGCGAGCTTCGCCACCTGCGCGGCCGCGAACGCGTCGAGTTCGGCGGCCGGCAGCACGCGGTTCACGAAACCCATGCGATGCGCCTCGGCGGCGTCGAAGGTCTCGCCGAGCAGCAGCTTCTCCGCCGCGCCCTGATAGCCGGCAATGCGCGGCAGAAGCAGCGACGAACCCGCCTCCGGGCACAGCCCGAGCTGCACGAACGGCACCGCGAAGCGTGCGTTGTCGGCGGCATAGACGATATCGCAATGCAACAGCAGCGTCGTGCCCACGCCGATCGCCGGACCGGCCACGGCCGCCACCAGCGGCTTCGTGGCGCCCGATATTTCGGCGAGAAAGCGCATCACGGGCGAATCGCCGCCGGTGGGCGGCGTCTTCAGGAAGTCTTCGATGTCGTTGCCGGCGGTAAACACCTCGGCATGACCGCGGAACAGCACGGCGCGCACGGCGGCGTCGGCCTGCGCTTCCTGGAGCGCATCGACCATGGTCTGGTACATCGGCGGCGTGAGCGCGTTCTTGCGCTCGGGCCGGTTGATGGTGATCGTCAGCACACCGTTGTTGCGGTCAATCAGGATTTCGTTGCTCATCGTGGTCTCGATACAAAAACGGTTCGCAGACCGTGAAGTCTGCGAACCGTGTTGTCAGTCATGCAATGGCCGCTGAAACGCTTACAGCCGCTCGATGATGCCCGCTGCACCCATGCCGGTGCCCACGCACATCGTCACCATGCCGTACTTCAGATTGCGACGGCGCAGGCCGTGCACGACCGTCGAAGCGCGGATCGCGCCCGTCGCGCCGAGCGGGTGGCCCAGCGCGATCGCGCCGCCGAGCGGGTTGATCTTCGAAGGATCGAGACCCAGGTCCTGGATCACCGCCAGCGACTGCGCAGCAAACGCCTCGTTCAGCTCGATCCAGTCGAGATCGTCCTGCTTCAGGCCCGCGGCCTTCAGCGCCGCCGGAATCGCTTCCTTCGGGCCGATGCCCATGATCTCCGGCGGCACGCCGCGCACCGCGAAGCTCACGAAGCGCGCGAGCGGCGTGAGGTTGAACTGCTTGAGGATCTTCTCGGAGACCACGATCAGCGCGCCCGCGCCGTCCGAGGTCTGCGAGCTGTTGCCGGCCGTGACCGAGCCCTTGTTCGCGAACACCGGGCGCAGCTTCGCAAGGCCTTCGAGCGTCGTGTCGGCGCGCGGGCCTTCGTCGAGTTCGATCAGGCGCTCCTTCACCTTCACTTCGCCGCTGGCGAGATCGGGAAAACGCTCGACGAGCGTGTACGGCGCGATCTCGTCCTTGAACTCGCCCGACTGTTGCGCGGCCAGCGCGCGGCGGTGCGATTCCACCGAGAACGCGTCCTGTGCGTCGCGGCTCACCTTCCAGCGCTCCGCGACCTTCTCGGCGGTCAGGCCCATGCCGTAGGCGATGCCGATGTCTTCATTGCGATCGAAGATGTGCGGCGAGAGCGACGGCTTGTTGCCCATCATCGGCACCATGCTCATCGACTCGCAGCCGCCCGCGATCATCGCGTCGGATTCGCCCACGCGGATGCGGTCCGCCGCCATCGCGAGCGCCGTGAGGCCCGACGCGCAGAAGCGGTTGACGGTCACGCCGCCCACGCTTTGCGGCAGCCCCGCGAGCAGCGCGCCGATACGCGCCACGTTCAGGCCCTGCTCCGCTTCGGGAATCGCGCAGCCGATGATGGCGTCTTCGATCACGCTCGTGTCGAGACCCGGCACCTGGGCGACCGCCGACCGGATCGCGTGCACCAGCAGCTCGTCGGGGCGGGTGTTCTTGAACACGCCGCGCGGCGCCTTGCCGATGGGTGTGCGGCTCGCGGCGACGATGTAGGCGTCCTGCAACTGTTTGCTCATCTGTAACTCCAGTCCTTAAATGGGATAGCCGGTCCGTACGTCGTGCCGCTTAGTTGCGCACCGGCTTGCCGGTTTGCAGCATGCCCATGATGCGTTCCTGCGTCTTCTGCGTGCCGAGCAGATCGACGAACGCGCGGCGCTCCAGCTTGAGCAGCCACTCTTCGTCGACGAGGCTGCCCGCTTCGACGTCGCCGCCGCAGACGGCTTCCGCAATGCGGCTCGCGATCAGGAAGTCGTGGTCGCTGATGAAGCGGCCATCGCGCATGTTGACGAGCGACGCCTTGATGGTCGAGATCGCCGAACGGCCCGCCACCGGAATCTGCGTCGCGCGCAGCGGCGCACGGTAGCCCGCGGCGCTCAACGCACGCGCTTCCTTCTTCGCCGTGTCGAGCAGCTCGAACACGTTGAAGACGATCGTGTCCGAAGGCTTCACATAGCCCATCGCGCGCGCTTCGTGCGCCGAGGCCGAGACCTTCGCCATGGCGGCGTTTTCGAACGACTTCTGCAGGAAGCGGAGCAGATCGCTCGGCACGGCGCCGATCGCCTGCGCGCCTTCCGCTGCGCGGATCGCCGCTTCCTTCAGGCCGCCGCCTGCCGGCACGAGACCCACGCCCACTTCCACGAGGCCGACGTAGCTTTCCACGTGCACGACGCGCTTCGCGCTTTGCAGCATGATTTCGCAGCCGCCGCCGAGCGCGATGCCCGACACCGCCGTCACGACCGGCACGTTCGCGTACTTCACGCGCAGCATCGTGTCCTGGAACTTCTTCACGAACGGCTCGATGCCCTTCGCACCGCCCATCATGAAGGCGGGCATGGCTTCTTCGAGGTTCGCGCCCGCCGAGAACGGGCCGCCCGGCGCGCCGAGCTTGAGCGACGTCGGCTGCCAGATCACGACGCCCTTGTAGCCCTGCTCGGCGATCTCGATGGCCTTCACGAGGCTGTCGAGCACGCCCGGGCCCATGGTGTTCATCTTGCTCTTGTACGAAACGATGACGACATCGTCTTCGCCTGCGCGGTCATCGACCCACGCGCGCAGATGTTCGTTTTCGAGCAGCGTCTTGCCGAAGGTCTTCGGATCGCGTGCCGTCTCGCCGAGGAGCGCGGCGCGGAACACCTGACGCTCGTACACGGGCAGGTCCGAACGCGGCACGAAACGCGACGCGGCCGGCGACCACGAGCCTTCGGCGCCATGCACGCCGCCGTTCGCGGCGACCGGGCCTTCGAGCACCCACGCGGGCAGCGGCGCGTTCGAGAGCGTCTTGCCGGCGTCGATGTCTTCCTTCACCCACTCGGCCACCTGCTTCCAGCCCGCGGCCTGCCAGCCTTCGAACGGACCTTCGTTCCAGCCGAAGCCCCAGCGAATGGCGAGGTCGACGTCGCGCGCGTTGTCCGCGATCGACTGCAGATGCACGCCGATGTAGTGGAACACGTCGCGGAAGATCGACCACAGGAACTGCGCCTGCGGGTGCTGCGTTTCGCGCAGGAGCTTCAGGCGCTCGGCCGGCGGACGCTTGAGGATGCGCCCGACGATCTCGTCGGCCTTGCCGCCCGCATCGACGTACTCGCCCGTGTTGGCGTCGAGCACCTTGATAGCCTTGCCTTCCTTGCGATAGAAGCCGCCGCCGGTCTTCTGGCCGAGCGCGCCCTTCGCCACGAGTCCCGCCAGCACGGCCGGCGTCTCGTAGACCGGGAAGAACGGATCGTCCTTCAGGTTGTCCTGCATCGTCTTGATGACGTGGGCCATCGTGTCGAGACCCACGACGTCCGCCGTGCGGAACGTCGCCGACTTCGCGCGGCCCAGACGGCTGCCCGTGAGATCGTCGACTTCGTCGAAGCGCAGGCCGAACTTCTTCGCCTCGGCGATCACCGCGAGGATCGAGAAGATGCCCACCCGGTTCGCGATGAAGTTCGGCGTGTCCTTCGCGCGCACCACGCCCTTGCCCACCACGCTCGTGAGGAACGTTTCGAGCTGGTCGAGGATTTCGGGCTTCGTGTGCGCGGTCGGGATCAGCTCGACCAGATGCATGTAGCGCGGCGGGTTGAAGAAGTGCACGCCGCAAAAGCGCGCCTTCAGCGTGTCGTCGAAACCTTGCGACAGTTCCGTGATCGAGAGACCCGAGGTGTTGCTCGCGAAAATCGCATTCGGCGCGATGTGCGGCGCGACCTTCTTGTAGAGGTCGTGCTTCCAGTCCATGCGCTCGGCGATCGCCTCGATCACCAGGTCGCATTCCGCGAGCTTGGCGATATCGTCTTCGTAGTTCGCGGGGATGATGTACTGCGCGTCGTCCTTCACGCCGAACGGCGCGGGCGACAGCTTCTTGAGGTTCTCGATCGCCTTGAGCGCGATGCCGTTCTTCGGGCCTTCTTTCGCGGGCAGATCGAAAAGGAGCACGGGCACGCGGGCGTTGATCAGGTGCGCTGCGATCTGCGCGCCCATCACGCCGGCGCCGAGCACGGCCACCTTGCGAATATTGAGATTGCTCACGTTGTTCCTCCAGCGGATATGCAATGTCGAGCGCGATATTGCGTCAATGGGATGTGAGGGCGGCGCCGGGCGCTAGACACGCGCGCGCCGCGTTCGGACATCGTGTGAGCGGGGCGCCTCGTGCCAGCGGGTGCGGCACACGGGACGCCCCGTCGGCTTTTAGAACAGCGCTTCGTCCACTTCCATCAGCGTCTTCGAGCCGGCGCGTGCCTGACGGATCGAGGTCGCCGTTTCCGGCAGCAGCCTGGCGAAATAGAAACGCGCCGTGGCGAGCTTCGACTTGTAGAACGGATCGCCCGAGGCTTCCTTGTCAAGCGCGATGCGCGCCATGCGGGCCCAGAAGTACGCGAACACGAGGTGGCCCGCCGTGCGCAGGTACGGCACCGCGGCCGCGCCCACTTCGTCCGGGTTCTGCATGGCCTTCATGCCGATTTCCATCGTGAGCTTCTGCACCTTGTCGCCGATGTCGGCCAGCGGGTTCACGAACTCCTGCATTTCCGGCTTGATGCCTTCGGCTTCCACGAATTCGGTCACGAGCTTGCCGAACTTCTTGAGCTTCGCGCCCATGTCGCCCAGCACCTTGCGGCCCAGCAGGTCGAGCGACTGGATCGTGTTGGTGCCTTCGTAGATCTGGTTGATGCGCGCGTCGCGCACGTACTGCTCCATGCCCCACTCGGAGATGAAGCCGTGGCCGCCGAACACCTGCATGCCGAGGTTGGTGCTCTCGAACGCGTTATCGGTGAGGAAGGCCTTGATGATCGGCGTGAGGAGCGCCACCAGATCGGCGGCTTCCTTGCGCTCGGCTTCGTCTTCGTGCGACAGCTCCTTGTCGATGTGCAGCGCGGCCCAGTATGTGAACGCGCGGGCGCCTTCGGCCCAGGCCTTCTGCGTGAGCAGCATGCGGCGCACGTCCGGGTGCACGATGATCGGGTCGGCGGCCTTCTCGGGCGCCTTCGGGCCCGTCAGCGCGCGCATCTGCAGACGATCCTTCGCATAGGCGAGCGAGTTCTGGTACGCGACTTCGGTGAGACCCAGACCCTGCATGCCGACGCCCAGACGCGCGGCGTTCATCATCACGAACATGGCGTTCAAGCCCTTGTTCGGCTCGCCGACGAGCCAGCCCTTCGCACCGTCGAGGTTCATCACGCAGGTCGAGTTGCCGTGGATGCCCATCTTGTGCTCGATCGAGCCGCACTTGATGCCGTTGCGCTCGCCCGGCTCGCCTGCGGCGGTCGGGACGAACTTCGGCACGATGAAGAGCGAGATGCCCTTGGTGCCCGGGGGCGCGTCCGGCAGGCGCGCGAGCACGAGGTGGATGATGTTTTCCGACATGTCGTGCTCACCGCTCGAAATGAAGATCTTCGTGCCGGTGATCGCGTACGAGCCGTCGCCGTTCGGCTCGGCCTTGGTACGCAGGATGCCGAGGTCGGTGCCGCAGTGCGGCTCGGTCAGGCACATCGTGCCCGTCCAGGTGCCTTCCACGAGCTTCGGCAGATAGGTCTTCTGCAGCTCGGGCGTGCCGTGCGCGTGCAGACATTCGTAGGCGCCGTGCGAGAGACCCGGATACATGGTCCACGCCTGGTTCGCCGAGTTGAGCATTTCGTAAAGCGCGTTGTTCACGAACGCGGGCAGGCCCTGGCCGCCGTATTCGGGATCGCAGCCGAGCGCCGGCCAGCCGGCCTCGACATACTGCCTGTACGCTTCCTTGAAGCCAGCCGGCGTGGTGACGACGCCGTCGCCGGCGTACGTGCAGCCTTCGCGGTCACCGGTCTGGTTCAGCGGAAACAGCACCTCGGAGCAGAACTTGCCGGCCTCCTCGAGCACCTGGTTGATCGTGTCGGCGTCGAGGTCGGCGTGCTTCGGCATCTGCTTCACTTCGCCTTCCACGTTCAGCAGCTCGTGCAACACGAATTGCATGTCGCGCAGCGGCGCGGTGTACTGTCCCATGTCTACTCTCCAAGATTTGAGCGTCGCCGCCCTGCTGCCGCCGCGGCGCATCCCGCGCCGTCAGCCGCTAGCGGCTTTCGCTCTGATACGAAACAATCAGTTTTTCGAGCGCGGCCCACGCATGATCGACGGCATCCGGCAGGTGCAGGAAGCGGCCGTCATGATGCAGACCGAGCGTTACGCTATAGAGTTCGAACAACATCAGCTGCGGATCGGTGTCGCGGCGCAGATGCCCTTCGTCGATCGCCTGCGAAATCGCGCGCAACAGCGCCGCACGCCACATCGTGACACTCGCCACCAGCCGCTCGCGCACCTGGCTGTCGGCACGATCGTCGTATTCGACCGCGCCGCTGATGTAGATGCAGCCGGTCGTGACTTCGTGAATCCGTTTTTCGAACCACCTCGAAAGCATCGCACGCAGACGAGGCAAACCACGCGGTTCGCGCAAGCTCGGAAAGAAGACTTCTTCCTCGAATCGGCGGTGATACTCGCTCACCACCTCGGCCTGCAGGTCCTCGCGCGATCCGAAATGCGCGAAGACCCCGCTCTTGCTCATCTGCATGCGCTCCGCGAGCAAGCCGATCGTCAGACCTTCCAGTCCGTCACGACCGGCAAGGTCGAGTGCTGCATCCAGAATCGCGGCTCGTGTCTGTTCGCCTTTTCGCATAGCTTTTTTTACCGTAACGATGGAACCCCTCAGGGGGCCGAAATGAAATCGAACGGCCGTACTATTGTTGAGGACAGCCGTCCGCGAAACAAGGACTTTATTAGAAACCGATTTCTAACCGGTTCTCTAATTCTGGAGCAATAGGCCACGCGTACAAGCGGGCTTTTCCTCAGGTTTTTTCCTCGATTGCTCCCTCGATTATTCGTGTGGCAGCCGCGTGGGCGCGGGGCGGCCCGGAAAGCCTAATCGTAGCCGCCCACGGTGAGCAGCTTCATGACCGCACGGTAGCCCGCATAGGCCATCCAGTTCAAGGCCCGCTCGAGCACCGGGCGTGCCTCGTAGCGCGCGCGGTCGATCTGGGTGGCATCGCCGAACGCGCTCAGGATGGCCTCGCGCAGCTCGAGAATCTGCGGATGCCGCACCATCAGCACGTTCGCCTCGTTGTTGAGCACGAGGCTCAGCGCATCGAGATTGGAGGAGCCAACCGTGCCCCAGCGCGAATCCACCACCGCCACCTTGCCGTGCAACATGGTTTTTTCGTATTCGGCAATCTGCACGCCGGCGGAAAGCAGCGCGTGGTAGAGGAAAGGCACGCCGTAATCGAGGACCTTGAACTCCTTTCGTCCGATCAATAGTCGCACCGAAATGCCGCGCCCCGCCGCCTCCACTAGCGCACGGCGCAGCCGCCGCCCCGGCATGAAATACGGATTGGCGAGCAGGACTTCCTCGCGGGCTTCGCCGATGGCGTCGAGGTAGGCCTTCTCGATCGCGCGGCGATTCACGACATTGTCACGCGCGACGAACGCCACGCAGGGCACACGGGCAGTGCGCGGGTCGCGCACGCTCGCGCGCAGCCTTGCGCGCAGGCGCTCGATAAGGCGCGTGGCGCGCCCCGCCGGCACGATGGGCACGAGCTCGCGCAGCGCTTCGTCGATGGCCTGCACGGGACGGCCGGTGCCGTGGCCCGTAGGATGCGGCGCCATGAAGCCGGCGCTCGCGGGCACGCCGAGAAAGCGCGGCACGGCCGAAGCGTGCGTGAGCGGCGGCCGGTGGCCCAGGCGAATGCGGTGCCACTGAAGCTCGATCGCCTCGCGCACGTCCACCACCACGGGGCCGGCCAGCTCCACGGCAAAATCCCAGCGCGGGAACGGCAGCGTGCGGCCGTCCTGCTCGAGGTCGTCGATCACGTTGATGCCGCCGCAGTAGGCATATTGATCGTCGATCACGGCGAGCTTGCGGTGAGTGCGGGAGAAACCGAAGCGGCCGAAGATGTGCGGGTTATAGACGCGATGCTCGACGCCCTGCGCACGCCAGACGTCGAAGAGCGCGATGTGCGGACTGCCGATGCCGTCGGTGATTACGCGCACGCGCACGCCGCGCGCGGCGGCGCGCACGAGCGCCCCGGACAAGGCGCGGCCGATGTCGTCGTCGCAAAAGATGTAAGTTTCGAGCGCCACATCGCTCGTAGCTGCGTCGATGCGCTCGATCATCGCGCCAAAGAGCGCCGCGCCCGAGCCGAAGAGGCGCACCGTATTGCCGCTCGTGAAGCGGTAGCGCGACCGGTAGCGGCGCCCCAGCAGCAGGTCGCGCAAACGGACGGCGCGGCGCGGATCGATCTCGGGCCTGTCGGCCTCATCGGTCCTGGCGGCCCGGTCCGGCACGTCGGTCACGTGCGCGCTCCGCGCAGGCGCTCGGGCAGTTGCAGGATCGCCTCGCGATTGGACGACGAAAAGCAGCGCGCGGCCGCCTCCTCATAAGGCAACCACAGATACGCGAGATGCTCGCGCGGCGAGAGCGTGACCGGCGTGCCCGACGGCACTTCGAGGCTGAACCAGTGCTCGGTGTTGCGCGTGACGCCAGGCGCGTAGCGGTGGCGCCAGACCGGGTAGATCTCGTACTCGATCCGGTGGTGCCAGTCGAGCAAAGACGCCTCGCTCACGCCGCCCGGCCCCACGGCGATACCGGTCTCCTCGCCCACTTCGCGCACCGCCGTTTCGGCGAAAGGCTCGTCGAGGCGGTCTTTCGAGCCCGTGACCGACTGCCAGAAGCCGGGGCGGTCGGCGCGTTCGATGATCAGCACGTCGAGCTGCGGCGTATGGATGACGACGAGTACGGATTCGGGAATCTTCGGCGGCTTCTGCATGGTGACGGAGCGTGGGTGGACTCTCGTGCGGCACGTGCGGCGCGGCACGCGGAACCGCTCAGGGAAATGTAACGCAAAAAGCAAAAAAGGCGCTTGATGCGCCTTTCTTGCTTCATCATCCGGCAGCGGGTTGCCCCGCCGCCTGAGTGCTCGAACTGAGCGGTCGAACTGAGCGACCGAACTGCACGCTCGAACCGCGCGACCTTACTGCGCCGCCTTCTGCTCCGGCTGGCGCAGACGGATGTGCAGTTCGCGCAGTTGACGCTCGTCCACCGGGCTCGGCGCCTGCGTGAGCAGACACTGGGCACGCTGCGTCTTCGGGAACGCGATCACGTCGCGGATCGAGTCGGCGCCGGCCATCATCGTGACGATGCGGTCGAGGCCGAAGGCAATACCGCCGTGCGGCGGCGCGCCGTACTGCAGCGCGTCGAGCAGGAAGCCGAACTTCGCGCGCGCCTCCTCCGGACCGATCTTGAGGGCGCGGAACACCTTGCTCTGCACGTCCTCCTGATAGATACGGACCGAACCGCCGCCGATTTCCCAGCCGTTCAGCACCATGTCGTAGGCCTTCGCGAGACAGCGGCCCGGGTCGGTCTCGAGGTACTCGAGGTGCTCGTCCTTCGGGCTCGTGAACGGGTGGTGCGCCGCAACGTAGCGGTTCTCTTCCTCGTCGTACTCGAACATCGGGAAGTCGATGACCCACAGCGGCTTCCAGCCGGCTTCAACGAGACCGTTGGCCTTGCCGAACTCCGAATGGCCGATTTTCAGGCGCAGCGCGCCGAGGCTGTCGTTCACCACCTTCGCGCGGTCGGCCGCGAAGAAGATGATGTCGCCGTCCTGGGCGCCCGTGCGCTCGAGGATCGCGGCGATCGAAGCGTCGTGCAGGTTCTTGACGATCGGGCTCTGCAGGCCGTCACGGCCCTTCGCACGCTCGTTGACCTTGATCCACGCGAGACCCTTCGCGCCGTAGATGCGCACGAATTCGGTGTAGCCGTCGATGTCGCCGCGCGAGAGTTCGCCGCCCTTCGGCACGCGCAGCGCCGCCACGCGGCCGTCCTTCGTGTTGGCCGGCGAGCTGAACACCTTGAAGTCGACGTCCTTCATGGCATCGGTCAGCTCGGTGAATTCGAGCTTCACGCGCAGGTCCGGCTTGTCCGAACCGAAGCGGCTCATGGCTTCCGAGTACCGCATGACCGGGAACTTCGCATCGAGTTCGACGCCGATGGTTTCCTTGAACACGTGACGCGCCATGTCTTCGAACAGGTCGCGGATTTCCTGCTCGCCGAGGAACGACGTTTCGCAGTCGATCTGCGTGAATTCGGGCTGACGGTCGGCGCGCAGGTCTTCGTCGCGGAAGCACTTGACGATCTGGTAGTAGCGATCGAAGTTCGCCACCATCAGGAGCTGCTTGAAGAGCTGCGGCGACTGCGGCAGCGCGAAGAACTGGCCGGCGTTCACGCGCGACGGCACGAGGTAGTCGCGCGCGCCTTCCGGCGTGCTCTTCGTGAGCATCGGCGTTTCGATGTCGATGAAGCCGAGCGCGTCGAGATACTTGCGCACGGCCATCGTCACGCGATAGCGCAGGCGCAGGTTGTGCTGCATCTGCGGACGGCGCAGGTCGAGCACGCGGTGCGTGAGGCGCGTGGTTTCCGAAAGGTTGTCGTCGTCGAGCTGGAACGGCGGCGTGACCGATGCGTTGAGCACCGTCAGCTCGTGGCACAGCACTTCGATCTTGCCGCTCGTGAGGTTGGTGTTGACCGTGCCTTCCGGACGGTTGCGCACCACGCCCTGGATCCGCACGCAGAACTCGTTGCGCACGCCTTCGGCAGTCTTGAACATGTCGGCGCGATCCGGATCGCAGACGACCTGAACCAGGCCCTCGCGATCGCGCAGGTCGATGAAGATGACGCCGCCGTGGTCGCGGCGGCGATGCACCCATCCGCACAGCGAAACAGTTTGGCCCAGCAGCTGTTCGGTCACCAGACCGCAGTATTCAGATCTCATCGACATGATGTTCGTCTTTCGTTATGCATGAATTGAACGGGCGGGCCGCGCGACAGGCAGTCGGCGCGGCAGCCGGCATTACATCGGAGGATCGATGGAGCGGCGCGCGGGCGCAGCCGGGGCGACGACGCCCATCGAAACAATATACTTGAGCGCGGCGTCGACGCTCATGTCGAGCTCGATCACCTCGCTTTTCGGCACCATCAGGAAGAAGCCCGAAGTGGGATTCGGCGTGGTGGGCACATAGACGCTCACGTGCTCTTCCTGGAGGTGGTTCACCACGTCGCCACCCGGAATGCCGGTGAGGAATGCAATCGTCCACGAACCCTTGCGCGGATATTCGATCAGGAGTGCCTTGCGGAACGCATTGCCGTTGCTCGAAAGCAGTGTATCGGAAACCTGCTGGACGCTACTGTACAGCGGGCCCACGAGCGGAATGCGCCGCACCAGCGCGTTCCACCACGACACGAGCTTCTGGCCGATGAAGTTCTGCGTGAAGAGCCCCACGACGAAGATGAACGCCAGCGTGAGCACGGCGCCGAGCCCCGGCAGCCGCTGCTTCGGCTGCCACGCGTCCGGCAGCAGCAGCAGGGTCTGATCCATCGTGCCGATGATCAGATTCAGCACCCACAACGTGATGGCGAGCGGCACCAGCACCAGCAAGCCGGTCAGGAATATGGTCTTGAGCGTCGCTTTCTTCGTCGTCATGTACACCGCCGTTGGTGCCGCGCCGGGTTGCGCGCGGCATGCTTGCGATCCGGCGGGTCAGGCCGGACCGCGGGGTCTCAGGTGGCGCCCGTGGCAGAACCCGTGCTCGTCGTCGAGCCGGTGCCCGCCGGGGTGCTCGAGGCTGCCGGCGCCGCCGCGCTTTCGCCCGCCGGCTTGCTGCTTTCCGGCGACGAAGCCGCTTCGCCCGACTCTTTCGCGCCAGATGCCGCGGCTGCGTTCGCGCCGGCGCCGCCATTATTGCCGCCGCGGAAGTCAGTGACGTACCAGCCCGAACCCTTCAGCTGGAAGCCGGCCGCGGTGACCTGCTTGCGAAACGTGTCCGCCCCGCAGCTCGGGCACTGCGTGAGGGGCGCATCGCTGATCTTCTGCAGCGCGTCTTTCGCGAAACCGCACGATTCGCAGCGATAAGCGTAGATCGGCATGATCTCTATCCTGATGAAAATCTGATAATTGCTTGCAAAGCCTTGAATTATAGCCGCAAACCGTCCCCCGCCCTGGCAATCGCCGGGCGAAGTCCGATAGCGGCCAACGTGGCTTTAGTTTGGGGCGGCTTGCCGCCGCATCAAGAGACGCTCAGCCGGCCGGCGCGGCCGCTTCGTTGCGGCGCCACGTCATCCAGCGCTCGCGCCCCTCGAAGACCGGCAGCGAGCCCTTGGCGGGCTGATCGTCGAGCAGCGTGAAGTACGGCGCGAGGAGCGCGTCGAGCTCGGCGCGCACGATCGGGAACGGCGGCCCTTTCTGCGGCTCGCCGATAAAAAAATAACCGGCGAGCAACGCGCCGGGTGCGAGCAATTGCGCGAGGCGCCGCGCGTAGCGCTCGCGCTGCGCAGGCGGCAGGGCGCACAGGAACGCGCGCTCGAAGACCCAGTCCGGCGCGAACGGCGGTTCGTACGCGTAGAAGTCGGCCTCCTCCACCACCGCCGCGTGCGGGCCGAGCGCCGCACGGGAGCTCGCGACCGCGGCAGGGGAAAAGTCGATGGCGCGCACCGTGCGGCCGCGCCCGGCGAGCCAGCCCGCCTCCCAGGCGTTGCCGCAGCCAGGAATCAGCACCGTGACCGCGGGATGGGCGGCGGCGAAAGCCTCGAACTGCGGCTGCACACCGGCCTGGTCCCACGGCGTGAAACCGCGCTCGAAACGTTCGTCCCAGAACGACGCCTGCCCCGGGTCGCGCGTGGCAAATTCGGGGGCGGCCGGTGCCGGAGGTCGATTCGATTCATTCATGCTGTGTCTCCTGAGCCATGGCGCCGGGCTGCGGCTCACGCCAGTCGGTTGCCCTCAGCCGCCCTCAACCGCCCGCAGCAAACGCGATCCACGCGCGCGCCACGACCATGCCCACGCCCACGGCGATGCCGAACACAAGCAGGCCCTGCAAGAGCCGGTTGGTGCGCCGCTGTTCGAGCAGGATCGCGCGGATCCATTCTTCGTTGGCTCCGTGCACAGGGTCCTGACGATGGAGCAGCGCCTGATGCACGAGTCGCGGCAGCTGCGGCAGCGTCTTGCTCCACTGCGGCGCCTCGATCTTGAGGCGCTCGTACCAGCCGCGCAGGCCGATCTGTTCGGTCATCCAGCGTTCGAGGTAGGGCTTGGCCGTCTTCCAGAGATCGAGCTCCGGATCGAGCGAGCGCCCGAGGCCCTCGACGTTGAGCATGGTTTTTTGCAGCAGCACGAGCTGCGGCTGGATTTCGACGTTGAAGCGCCGCGAGGTCTGAAAGAGGCGCAGCAGCACCTGTCCGAGCGAAATGTCCTTCAGCGCCCGATCGAAGTACGGCTCGCAGACGGCGCGAATCGCACTCTCCAGCTCTTCCACGCGCGTATTGGGCGGCACCCAGCCCGACTCGATGTGCAGCGTGGCGACGCGGTGATAGTCGCGCTTGAAGAACGCGAGGAAATTCTGCGCGAGGTAGTTCTTGTCGAAGTCCGAAAGCGCGCCGACGATCCCGAAGTCGAGCGCGATATAGCGCCCGAAATGCGCCGGGTCGAGGCTCACCTGGATGTTGCCGGGGTGCATGTCGGCGTGAAAGAAGCCGTCGCGGAACACCTGCGTGAAGAAGATCTCCACGCCTTCGCGCGCGAGCTTCGGAATGTCCACCCCGGCCGCGCGCAGCTTGTCCACCTGGCTGATCGGCACGCCCACCATGCGCTCCATCGTGAGCACATGGCTCGTGCTGTACTCCCAGAACATCTCGGGCACGAGCAGCAGGTCGAGGCCCGCGAAGTTGCGGCGCAACTGGCTGCCGTTGGCGGCCTCGCGCATGAGATCGAGTTCGTCGTGGAGGTATTTGTCGAATTCGGCGACCACCTCGCGCGGCTTAAGACGCTTGCCGTCCGCCCACAGGCGCTCGGCCCAGATGGCGATGTCGCGCAGGAGCGCCAGGTCGGAATCGATCACCGGGAGCATGTTCGGCCGCAGCACCTTCACGGCGACGGCCCTGCCCGCGTGCTGCCCGGAGCGCACCTTGGCGAAGTGCACCTGCGCAATCGAGGCGCTCGCCACCGGCACGCGCTCGAAATCGTCGAACAGCATATCGACCGGCGCGCCGAGCGACTTCTCGATAATCCCGATCGCCACGTTCGAATCGAACGGCGGCACCTGGTCCTGCAGGCGCGCGAGTTCGTTGGCGATATCGGCCGGCAGCAGGTCGCGCCGCGTGGAAAGCACCTGTCCGAACTTCACGAAGATGGGACCGAGGCTCTCGAGCGCGAGCCGCAACCGCACGCCGGGCGGCTGATCGAACTTGCGGCCGATCGTGGTGATGCGCAGCAACAGCCTGACACGCCGGTCATTGATCCGGCTCAACATCATTTCGTCGAGACCGAAGCGGATGACCGTAAAGAAGATCTTCAGGAAACGCAGGAAACGCATTTTTTAGAGGCCTGTGGTCGGGCGCGGGCCGCGCAGCGGCGTCACGTCGGACGTGCTGGCTGCCGTTTTTTGTTCGAGGCGCTCGATGCGCTTTTCCACGCGCGCGAGGGCGTCGCGCGCGCGGGAGAGTTCGGCGTTCAGGCCGTCCAGCTCGGCGCGCCGCACGAGTTGCGGATTCTCGTCGAGCAGATATTCCGTGACCGAGCCCAGCACGTTGCGGCCGGTGCGCCGCGCCTGTTCGCTCGCGGCACGCGCAAGCGAGGCAAGACGCGCGGCGGGCGCATCGCCGATGAGCTTCGCGAGATCCTCCTCGGGCTCCCAGCGCAGATGCTCGGCGAGCTTGCCGATGACCTGCGCGAACTCCGCGTCGCCTTCGATCTTGACGTGCTTCATCACCGCGGCCTGGCCGCCCTGCACGAACGACGACAGCGCGCCGGCCGGCAGCGAGAGCGAGACGTCCGCGTGCTGCGCATCCTGTTCCTCGACGGCCGCGAGATAGCCGTCAGGCTGCACGAGCAAGGTGAGGACGACGGGCGGACACGACAGCCGCGCCGTCTTCCCCGCGTACGGAGCGAGACGTTCGCGGGCCCACGATTCGCGGGCGAGCAGGTGATTGACGGCGGCAGCGAAGGGCTTGGCGGCGAGAGTCATCGGGCATGGAATAAGAAAACCCGCGCGGGCAAAAGCCCGCGCGGGTTCCTATTGTAGCGTTCGCGGGGTTCGGTCGCGGCCCAGCGCGGCCTGGCCGGAAGTCTCCTCGCCGGCCCGGCCCGAAAGATCGGGTGGGTCCGCGAGGCCCGCTCAGTGGTGCTCGATCTGCTGAATCCCCGCGAGCAGCCAGCCCTCGCCGCCGGTGCGCGACTTCGAGAGATTCCAGATCTCCACGAACGGCGCGGCCGCCGCGCCCTGCGTCTCGCGAATCAGGCCGGAAAAGCGCACGCTCGCGAGATACTCGTTGGCCTGCTCCGCCACGTCGAGCAGATCGGCGTTGAGCTGCACGATGTCGGTCTGGTTCTCCTCGCTGCCGCGGCTCGCGAGGTCGACGCGGATCTCGGCGAACATCTCGGGCGTGGTGAACTCGCGGATATCGTTCATGTTGCCCACATCCCAGGCGGCCTGCAGGCGCACGAAGTACACCTTCGCGTTGCGCAGGAAGACTTCTGTGTCAAAGCCCGCCGGGATCGAGAACGCCGGCGCGGCCTGCGGCGCGTTGGGCGAAGCGGCTTGCGGCGCGAGGGACGGGCTCGTGGCAGGCGCCGTGTAGCTCGGCTCCTGCGGATAGCCGCCCTGCGACAAATTGCGCATCCCGTTCAACCCGCCCGACGACGGCAGAGCGCCGCCCGCCTGAAACGCCGGCTGCATGCCGCGGCGGCGGTTCATGAACTTGCGGATCAGCCAGATCGCAGCGAACGCGATGAGCGCGATCACGATGGCGTTAGCCATTGCGCCCGCAAACGCCTCGCCGAGACCGAAGTGCGAAAGCAGCGCGGCGATGCCGAGGCCGGCCGCCAGACCGGCGATCGGGCCGAGCCAGCGGTTGCGCGCGGGCGCAGCGGCGGCAGGCGCCGGGGTGGGCGCGGCAGGCTGGGCGCGCTGCGCCTGACCCGGCTGCTGGGCGGGCGTGGGCTGGGCCGGCGGGGGCGTCGCGCTGCGTTGCGAGGCGACCGAAGACTGCTTGCCGATGCTGCGGCTGCCGCCCATGCGGCGGGCTTCGGCGTCGAACGACGCGAAGCTGCCGGCCACGAGCACGCCAACCATGGCCAGGACTCCCATACGTCTGGCCCACTGTACTGAAAGCTTACTGGAAGCATTGACGCGGGGCTCAGACATGACGATTTTTCCTTTAAAGACAGAGGTTTGGAAACACTAATACTTTGTGCCGACGTGTAAGGCTACCACGCCAGCTGACAAATTGTAATATTTGACGGCATCAAGGCCGATTTGTTCCATCATCGTCTTCAAAGTTTCCTGGTCCGGGTGCATGCGGATCGATTCGGCGAGATAACGATAGCTGTCGGCGTCCTGCGCGAAGCGGGCGCCCAGCCACGGCAGCACCTTGAACGAATAGACGTCGTACGCTTTCTTGAGCGGCTCCCAGACCTTCGAGAATTCCAGCACCAGCAGGCGGCCGCCCGGCTTGAGCACCCGGCGCATCTCGCCCAGCGCGACGTCCTTGTGGGTCATGTTGCGCAGGCCGAAGGCCACCGTCACCACGTCGAAGTAGTTGTCCGGAAAGGGAATCTTTTCGGCATCGCAGAGCAGCGCGGGCGTGACCACGCCGTGGTCGAGCAGCCGGTCGCGGCCCACGCGCAGCATCGATTCGTTGATGTCGGTATGCCAGACCTCGCCCTTTTCGCCCGCCTTCTTCGCGAACGCCATCGAGAGGTCGCCGGTTCCGCCCGCGATATCGAGCACCTTCGCGCCCGGCCGCACGTTGGCCTGGGCAATCGTGAAAGTCTTCCAGGCGCGGTGCAGCCCCCCCGACATCAGATCGTTCATGAGGTCGTAGTTGGAGGCGACCGAGTGGAACACGCCGGCCACCTTCTTCGCCTTGTCCTGTTCTTCAACGGTCTGATAGCCGAAGTGGGTTTTGCTCATCGCGCTCGTCCTTTCGCGGGGGGTCTTGTCTTGAGGATAGCTGCCGCGGCGAGGAAGCGGCGGCAGCGGGGCAGGATCGTAACAGGAAGCGTTAGTGGCAGTGCCCGTGGGCCGCAGCCGGGGGCGCCATCGGCGTGTCGCGGTCGACGCCCGCCGCCTTGAGCTTCGCGAAGTATTCCGCCCAGAGTTCGTCCTGGCGCGTGGCCAGCTCGTAGAGCTGGTCCCAGGAGTAGATGCCGGTATTGTGGCCGTCCGAAAAGGTCGGCTGCAGCGCGTAATGGCCCACGCCCTCCAGCGCCGTGATTGTCACCTCGCGCTTGCCGGTCTGCAGCGTTTCCTGCCCCGGCCCGTGGCCGCGCACTTCCGCCGAGGGCGAATACACGCGCATCAGCTCGAAGGGAACGCGGTAGCTCTCGCCGCTCGCGTACTGCAGTTCCAGCACGCGCGAAACGGCATGCACCACGATGCCGGTCGGCACCGGCGTATCGGATTTCAGTCCACTCATGATTCGTCCTCGGGCTCATGCCCGTTCAGCAAGCCGCCGGTACGGCGCCCGGCCTTCCCTGCCGTGGCCGTGGGTCATGACAGGGAAGGCCCTTCAGGCCTGCGCCTGCTCCATCTCCTGGCGCACCGCCTCGCGCAGCAGCGTGGCCTGCGCGCGGCGCTGGCCCAGCATCGCTTCGGAAACCGTGCGCTGGCGCGGCGCCCACACGGGCAGCGGGAAATGCGCGTCGTTCGTGAAGCGCGGAATGACGTGCCAGTGCACGTGCGGCACCTGGTTGCCGAGGCTCGCCAGATTCACCTTCGAAGGCTGCATGACGCGGCGCAATGCCCGCTCGACGGCATAGACGGCCCGCATCAGATGCTCGCGCTCGGGTGTGGCGAGGTCCGAGAATTCGGCGACATGGCCGTTCCAGATCACCCGGCAAAAGCCCGGGTAATCGGCTTCCGATACGGCCAGCACGACGCGCATCCGCTCGTCCTGCCACAGCACTTCGCCGCCTTCCTCACTGCAGAATACGCATCCCATCGTCGCCCCCGAGCCGCTAGCGCAGAATCACACCGCGCAATCCCATGTTACTCAGCGCCGCCATTAGACCAGCACGCGCTCGATTCCGCCATTGTTCGCCTTCTGAACATAGTCTGCCATCCAGTTGTCGCCCAGCACATGACGGGCGATTTCCACGACGATGTAGTCGGCTTCGATCCCGGCGTCCTCGTTGTAGCGCGACAGGCCCTGGAGGCACGACGGGCAGCTGGTCAGGATCTTGACGTTCTCGTCGCTGCCCACGCCGCCGGCTTCCTGCGGCGTGGCGGGCTGCACGCCATTGGCGTTGCCCACGAGCGGAATGCCGCGCAGCTTCGCCGCGCCCTTGCGAATCTCTTCTTCCTTGCGAAAGCGCACCTGGGTCGACACGTCCGGGCGCGTGACGGCCAGCGTGCCCGACTCGCCGCAGCAGCGATCGTTTTTTTCAATCTTGTAGCCGTCCTTTTCCGCGCCCATCAGTTCGTTGACTAACTTGACCGGATCGACGGTCTTGATCGGCGTGTGGCACGGGTCGTGGTACATGTAGCGCGTGCCCGTCACGCCATCGAGCTTGATGCCCTTCTCGAGCAGGAACTCGTGGATGTCGATGATGCGGCAGCCCGGGAAGATCTTCTCGAATTCATAGCCGGAAAGCTGGTCGTAGCAGGTCCCGCACGACACCACCACGGTCTTGATATCGAGGTAGTTGAGCGTGTTCGCGACGCGGTGGAACAGCACGCGATTGTCCGTGACGATCTTTTCGGCCTTGTCGAACTGGCCCGAGCCGCGCTGCGGATAACCGCAGCACAGGTAGCCCGGCGGCAGCACGGTCTGCACGCCCGCTTCCCAGAGCATGGCCTGGGTCGCCAGACCGACCTGCGAGAAAAGGCGCTCCGACCCGCAGCCCGGGAAGTAGAACACCGCCTCCGAATCCACGCTCGTGGTCTTCGGATTGCGGATGATCGGCACGATCTTGTTGTCCTCGATGTCGAGCAGCGCGCGCGCCGTCTTCTTCGGCAGGTTGCCCGGCATCTTCTTGTTCACGAAGTGGATCACCTGCTCCACCACGGCCGGCCGCCCCGTGCTCGCGGGCGGACGCGCCGTCTGCTTCTTCACGACCTTTTTCAGGAGATCGTTGCCGAGGCGCTGCGCCTTGTAGCCCACGCCCATCATCGCCTCGCGCGCGAGGTTGATGGTCTGCGGGTTCGTAGCGTTGAGGAAGAACATGCCCGCCGCGTTGCCCGCGTTGAACTTCTTCTTGCCCATCTTGCGCAGCAGATTGCGCATGTTCATCGTCACGTCGCCGAAGTCGATCTTGACCGGGCACGGCGTCACGCACTTGTGGCAGACCGTGCAGTGGTCGGCCACGTCGTTGAACTCGTCCCAGTGCTTGATCGACACGCCGCGGCGCGTCTGCTCTTCGTAGAGGAATGCCTCGACCAGCAGCGAGGTCGCGAGAATCTTGTTGCGCGGGCTGTAGAGCAGGTTCGCGCGCGGCACGTGCGTCGCGCACACGGGCTTGCACTTGCCGCAGCGCAGGCAGTCCTTCACCGATTCGGCAATCGCGCCGATATCGGACTGCTGCATGATGAGCGACTCGTAGCCCATCAGGCCGAACGACGGCGTGTAGGCGTTGCGCAGATCGGCGCCGTCGAGCAGCTTGCCCGCGTTGAAGCGGCCGTGCGGATCGACGCGCTGCTTGTAGCTGCGGAATTCGGCGATCTCTTCGTCGGTGAGGAACTCGAGCTTGGTGATGCCGATGCCGTGCTCGCCCGAGATCACGCCGTCGAGCGAGCGCGCAAGCTTCATGATGCGCGCGACCGCCGCGTGGGCGTCCTGCAGCATCTCGTAGTTGTCCGAGTTGACCGGAAGGTTCGTGTGAACGTTGCCGTCGCCCGCGTGCATGTGGAGCGCGACGAACACGCGGCCGCGCAGCACCTTCTTGTGGATCGCCTGAGCTTCGTCGAGGATCGGCTTGAACGCGCCGCCGTTGAAGATCTGGCGCAACTCCGCGCGAATCTCCTGCTTCCACGACACGCGCACCGTGCGGTCCTGCGTGATGTGGAAAACAGTCGCATCGGGCTGCACATCGACGCGGTCGGCAAACTTCTCCGCGAGCGCCTCGTAGCCCAGTTGCACGAGATAGTGCTGCGCCTCGCGCAAGGACAGATCGAGCTTCTCGCCCACGAAGGTCCAGCGCTCGCGCACACGCTTGAGCAGGTCGAGCGCCTGCTGCACGCGGTCTTCGAGCAGTTCCGCCGAGGGAATCTCGCTCGCGTCGTCGCTCTTTCCGAGCGGAAGCTTGCCGGCCTTGAAGAACGTTTCGAGCGCGTCGACGAGCTGCAGTTTGTTCTTGATCGAGAGCTCGATGTTGATGCGCTCGATGCCGTCCGTGTACTCGCCCATGCGGTTGAGCGGAATCACGACGTCTTCGTTGATCTTAAACGCGTTGGTGTGCTTCGCGATGGCGGCGGTGCGGCTGCGGTCGAGCCAGAAACGCTTGCGCGCCTCGGCGGAGACGGCCACGAAGCCTTCGCCGCTCTTGCCGTTGGCCATGCGGATGACTTCCGAGGTGGCAGTCGCCACGGCATCGGCGTCGTCGCCGACGATGTCGCCGATCAGCACCATCTTCGGAAACGCGTTGCGCTTGCTCTTGGTGGCGTAGCCCACGGCGCGCAGGTAACGCTCGTCGAGATGCTCGAGGCCGGCGAGGATCGCCCCGCCCTGCTTCGAGGTTTCGAAGAGATAGTCCTTGATTTCGACGATGCTCGGAATCGCCTCGCGCGCCTGGCCGAAGAACTCCAGGCAGACGGTGCGCGTGTGCGCCGGCATCTTGTGCAGCACCCAGCGCGCCGACGTGATGAGGCCGTCGCAGCCTTCCTTCTGCACGCCGGGCAAGCCCGCGAGGAACTTGTCGGTGACGTCCTTGCCGAGGCCTTCCTTGCGAAACCGCCTGCCCTCGATGTCGAGCCATTCGGTGCGCAGGAGCTTCTCGCCCGGCGCGTGCTCGCCGTCGAACCACTTCAGCTCGAAGCGCGCAACCGCGACGTCATGGATCTTGCCCATGTTGTGTTCGAGGCGCGTGACTTCGAGCCAGTTGCCTTCGGGGTCGACCATGCGCCACCAGGCGAGGTTGTCGAGCGCCGTGCCCCACAGCACCGCCTTCTTGCCGCCCGCGTTCATGGCGACGTTGCCGCCGATGCACGAGGCGTCGATGGAGGTGGGATCGACCGCGAACACGAAGCCCGCGGCTTCGGCAGCCTCGGTCACGCGGCGCGTGACCACGCCCGCGCCGGAGAAGATCGTGGGCACCTGACGATCGAGGCCGGGCAGATCGGTCATCTCGACCGCGCCGAGCTTTTCGAGCTTCTCGGTGTTGATGACGGCCGAGAACGGCGTAAGCGGCACCGCGCCGCCCGTGTAGCCCGTGCCGCCTCCGCGCGGAATCACGGTGAGCCCCAGTTCGAAGCAGGCCTTGACGAGACCCGCGATCTCTTCCTCGGTGTCGGGCGTCAGCACGACGAACGGATATTCCACGCGCCAGTCGGTAGCGTCGGTCACGTGCGAAACGCGCGCGAGGCCGTCGAAGCGGATGTTGTCCTTCTGCGTGCGGCGGCCGAGTTCTTTGGTCGCGCGGCGGCGCAGCTCGGCCATCTTCTCGAACTCGCCCGCAAACGAATCGATCGCGCGACGCGCCGCGGCGATCAGCGTCTCGACGCGCGCGGCGCGATCGAGGCCGGCTTCGTCGCTGTGCTCGCTCAGGTCGGCGCGGCGGCGTTTTTCGATTTCGGCGAGGCGGTGATTGAGCGCTTCGATCAGGAGCGCGCGGCGCTTCGGATTGTCGAGCAGATCGTCCTGCAGATACGGATTGCGACGCACCACCCAGATGTCGCCCAGCACCTCGTAGAGCATGCGCGCCGAGCGGCCGGTGCGGCGCTCGGCGCGCAGTTCGGCGAGCGCGGCCCAGGCTTCTTCGCCGAGCAGACGAATGACGATCTCGCGATCCGAAAAGGACGTGTAGTTATACGGAATCTCGCGCAGGCGCGGTTCGATGTCGGCGGCCACGGCGGCGGCAGCGCCGTGAGGATCGAAAACTTGAGGTGCGTTCATGGTTGGACGACTCTTTGTGTCGGTATCGTGCAGCGGCTGGCGAGCCGCCCGGCCGATACCGGCGGGGCGCGTGGGGCGCTATTCTGAAATCGTGTCCGCCGGTGGCTGGTGGCGGACAGTAAGTTGGGGAAGCCTCGCGGCGGCGGCACTCACGCCAGCGCAACCCCTGCACTCAGACTCCGCGACACGATCGTGCGTGGCGGATATGCCGCTGCGCCGCGGGGCGGGTCTCGCGCCGTGCGGGCATCAAATGGGCTGTCCGAGGTTGCCAGTGCATCTTGCGATCCTGGTTATCAAAACCGGATTTTAACGCATGATCCGTGCGAGCGCTGGGGCGGCCCGGGAACCCGGCCGCGCCGAAAGGTTAATCGGAGAGCGGCGGCAAACCGTTGTGCCGCAAGGCGCGCGGCGATGTGCGCACGCACCGGGCCGGGCAGACTGTGGCGGCTAGCATCGCGACCGGCACGTGGTAGGGGTGCGACATGATTCGCCGTCCGCAGGGTCGGGAAATGGCGTCCGGGCGCACCCGCCAGCCCCCTTGCCGTTGGCGCTATCATTGACGTTTGCCGTCCTACCCCGCTTTTTCTGGCTCATTGGCCTTCCAGGCACGCCCCGCATGGCTTCCCACGACGACTACCTCAAAAAGATCCTCACCGCCCGCGTA